>JASEEX010000021.1 GCA_030019415.1 Thermodesulfovibrionales bacterium | reverse complement strand
TCTTCATGGACCTCCTCTTTTTTGACCTCAACTGTAACTTAACATGCTGTCCGATTTTCTGGGTCCATTATATCTAAAAAGGTCGTATGGTAAAATACAACTGGCAATTTTGCTTTTTCCCATCGTTTCTTCATTAATGCCAATTTATCCATTTTATATCCTGCCCCTGTCCTAATAATTTATCTCAGACGGAACAGTGGTTTAACATCTAAATTTGCCTTCAAAAGAGCATCTACAGGATGTGTACTATTTGATATGTCGCACAAGAGTGAAATTGCTAATTGACTTCCCTTTCTTTCTGGTACAGGTCTAACTTTTTGTTTTTTACAAATATCGTCCAATTCCTTTTGTTTTTCATCAGGGCGCCCCTTAAAATTAATATCCTCTTGCTCTAAAATCCATTTCAGCGCATATAGAATATATTCTAGGTTATAACCGGGTAGGCCTGTGGTTTTATTTTTATATCTTTTTATCACTCGCTCTATAGGTTTTTCATACCAGACTTCAACAATTGCCTTAAGCAAGTTTAATGTTTTCCATATATCTGCACATAACTTACCGTAAAAATCAATAGCGAAGTGAGCATGTTTTGGAGTAAATGAGCGCCTGGGTTTAAATGAGGTTATTGTTTTAACTTTAAAATCTCTTGTAGATTTTTTATTATCCGTTTTAATAACAATCCATCCATTTGACAAGTTTATAACCTCTCGGATTATTTTCCCTCTCCACTTATCTCCAATTCTGATCATTTATTTACCTCATAGACAAGCAAATATTGATGGGTTATATTCAAATGTTCGTCAACACTTTGAACCCGAGAATTTTGTTTTTCTTGAGTAACAACAACAATTTCCTTAAGCCATAAATTATCAAGTGTCAACATATCTACTATTCTTTTAGCAAGAGGTTCTATATACCTGCCTATTCTCACATCTTTCGTCTGAATTACAATAAATCCACCTTTAAATATTGAAAAAGAATTACGCTCCACAATATCTATTATTTCTTTTAGATAAAACTCGATATTTGAAGGGGAAATATTATTAACCAAAAATGGAGATTTTATAAAAAGCAATCCTTGTTTCTTTTTTTCTTTATGTTCTAAAGAGTGTTTTTTATTTTCAAAAGATAAGGAAAAAGTTATAGTTGAATAACCATCTTTTGAATATCTCTCAATTACATTCTTATTTAAATGTTTCTCAAAATCTTTCTCAGGCAATATCCATACTGTAGTAGTCTCAAGTTCATCTATCCTCTTTCTTATTGATGGTTTTTCTAAAGTAGGCACAACCACGCCATAATCCAACATTTCCTCTCCTATAGTTAAAAGAGCATGTGGTTTAGGCTTCTCAAAAATTGGCAGATATTCATGAGCCAATAAGAGGAAATTAAATTTGATGCTGTTTGCATACCAGAAACCTGTAGTTTTGCAATTATGCTGTCGTTTGATAACAAGTTCTTTTAGCTTAAAACCAGCATTTAGATAAACATTTATTAATTCAAAACCTAACGGTATTACGTGCCTGTGTCTTCTCATATCACCAATAAGAATTGCACATTGCCTCCCTGGTTTTAAAACTCTATAACTTTCCTTAGCAACCTTCTTCATTTCTTTTAGGAAATGCTCAGTATCAAGATAGGATAAATCTCCCTCGTTATGTTCTGTGTAGTGAATAATATTGGCATAAGGCGGATGGGCACAAATAAGGTCAATAGAATCACTTCTCAAAAAAGACAAATCTCTTGCATCCTTAACAAACAATTCGGGTTCATATATTTTTTGGAGTAATAGTTCCTTAGTTGGAACTTCAAAATCAACATTCTTTTTAGCCAATTCTATAGCCTTATCATTTATATCAAAAGCTATACATCTTCTGCACAAGAGCTTCGCCTCAACAGCGGTTGTCCCTGCGCCGCAGAAATAATCCAAAACAAGTTCGCCAGGTTTTGAATATTTTAAAATTACATTTCTGGGGATATATGGTGACCAGTTTCCTCTATACTCTCCACTATGTGTAGCCCAATTTCCTCTTTGTTTAAAGCTCCACACAGTAGTGGTTTCCTCTTTAAAATCCTTTGGGAATAAATTCTTGATTTTCTTTTTTGGTCTGATAAAACTTACACTCACTCCTGTAGCCTTCCTGATTATTTTTTCTAATTGGCGATAGGTGATACCGTATTTTCCACCTATTTCAACATCTGAAAGACCTTTTTTCTTGTCAGATATAATTGCTGATTCTATATCTCTTTGTGTATGAGAAAGGTTTAAGTGTTCACGTATGGCATGGACATTTTCTTTACAGATTGGACATTCAGTGGTTTTGTTGACAAATGTGGTTTTCATTTTTATTCTCCTATAATTGCTCTTATTTTACTATGGTCGTAGCAGTTTTATTGTCCCCAATGTTTCCATTATTTTTTATAAAACCCTCTCTCCTGATTTTTATTCCTCCGACCAATCTGGAATCATCAATCTATATTCAGCCATGCCCTCGCCCTCATTGTTGTTCATTTGCTTCAGAGAACTTATAGGTTTTCAAAAACTGTTGGGGTGTTAATATCTTAATCCCCATATACTCCCCTATATCTTCTATTGCCCTATCTCCCGTTATAATAACTTGTGCTTTTAATGCCACTGCACATTCTATGAATTTGTCATCATCAGGGTCATCTTTAACTACCCTTAAGTTTAGTGTCTTTGAGGTAAAAAGTATGTTAAACCCTCTGGCAAAAAGAGAGAGAAGTTCTTCAAGCTCGTCTTCATCGCGCAGGCCAATCTTCTGTAAAACCTCGATATATTCATCAAGTACATCTTTAGACAGGCAAAGGCTCATTCTCCCGTCTTTCCAAAGGTCTATGATTTTTCGAGGGTTTCCACCAAAAAAGGATGACACAAAGATATTTGTGTCAACTACAACCCTCATCCTTGTTTTTTCCTTGCCGCCTTAATTGCCCTATCTATATCCTTGGGCTTTATTCCCTTGGCTCTTAATTTCCCTCCGATTCTATTCCATAGATCGCCAATATAGACACTGATGTCCCGCTCTTTTATATAGTCTTCAATAAGTTCTCTTATCATCTCGCTTGTGGTCTTACCTTCTATTCTGGCAAGTTTATTAAGTCTGTCCTTAACCTTGGGGTCTATCCTTATAATCATCTGAGTTGCCATTTCTTTACCCCCGATATACTGTATATTTCGTATATATACTATATCATTTATAAAAGACTGTCAAAGTGGGGTCAATATTTTTACTTCCTTTCTCCGAATATTGCCGTCCCTATCCTTACCATTGTCGCACCCTCTTCTATGGCTATCTCAAAATCATGAGTCATTCCCATAGAAAGTTCTGGTAGCTCGTATCCTGACTTCACAGCATTATCCCTCAATTCCCTTAACTCTCTAAAATAAGGTTTTGCCATCTCAGGGTCATCAAAAAAAGGGGGTATAGTCATTAGTCCCTCGATCTTCAGATTTTTCATTTCTGCCACAACCTCAATTAAATCCGCAAGGCCTTCTTTCGGAACACCATGCTTTGTCTCTTCTTCTGAGAGTTTCACCTGTATCAAGACCCTCTGGAACTTTCCAGCCCTTTCGGCATGTTTGTCTAACTCCTCTGCAAGTTCTATGGAGTCGAGGGAATGGATAAGGTCAAAAAGCTGCACTGCTGTTTTTGCTTTGTTCTTCTGGAGATGTCCTACGAGATGCCACGAAATAGTCGGTAGTCGGTAGTCGATAGTCGATAGTCTTGAAAACTCTTCAATCTTAACCTTTGCTTCCTGAACCCTGCTCTCTCCAAATATCCTAAGCCCCCAATCTATCGCCTCTTTTATCCTCCTTGCATCTACAGTCTTCGTGATAGCAATGAGCTTTACATCCCCGGGTTCTCTCCCCGCTCCCATTGCAGCATGGGAAATCTGCCTGTATATAGTTTTTATATTTTCGAAAAGTGCCGAATCCGTCATTTTGCTCTTCATGTCGCTTTTCATAGTAACCCCCGTTAGAAAGGATGGGGCTATACCCCATCCTTTCTAAAAGGTATCAAATTTTTTCATATACAACACATCCCCGCCTTTCAAGGCGGGGCTTTCTAACGGGGCAAATACTTGGTATGGGCAAAGCAGTAATATAGTATCAGGTCTTATCCATCTCATCAAGAAGGAGAATCTTCAGAATAAAAAAGGGCCTCCTGGTACTCAGCCCAGAGTTTTTCTTTACTTATCCCGATATCAATAAAATCCCAAGGAAGGATTTCGTTAAATTCTTTTTTCCTGAAGATATAAAAGTCCTCTTTGATCCCTGCTGCCTCTGCTGCTTTTCTCCAGTCATGAATCCCCAACATCTCTTCAACTGCTTTTGATACCTTTCTGTCTCCCTGGGAAAATAATCCCTGCATATATGCATACTTTGGAACATCGTGGAACACCTTAATACCTTCTGTTGGAAGCAGGCCCTTTTTAATCATCTTCAATCTCTCCTTTACCTCTGAAGGGTTCTCCATCGGATGCCACTGAAAAGGCGTGAAGGGTTTCGGAACAAAGGTACTGATGCTCAAAGCAATGTTCCCTTTAGGTGATACATCTCTTATCTTTCTGACAAGATTGATTATTCCTGCAATATCTCCCCTCGTTTCCGTTGGTAGGCCAACCATAAAATAAAGCCTGAGGGTATAGATACCCTCAGAAAAGATGAGCTCTGATGTCTGAAGGATATCCTCTTCTGTAATCCTTTTATTGATAACCCTTCTTATTCGTTCAGTCCCTGCTTCAGGCGCAATTGAGACACTCTTATGGCCCTTCAGTAAACTCACCAGTTCAGCACTCTTTGCACTTGCCCTGAGAGACGTAATCGAGAAATCGACTCCCGGGATTTTAAGAACCTCTTTTATATCAGGATAATCCGAAAGGGAAGGACCTATAAGGCCTATCCTCTTCGTTTTTGTGAGGGCGAATCTAATCTCATCCTCCAGTGCCTGTAGTGCTTTCTTCCGAAACGGATTATATATGTGGCCTGCCGCACAGAATCTGCATGACCAGGGACATCCCCTCATTGCCTCTATCAGACACATACCAGAGAATTCTGTCTCAGGCGTAACAACCGATGTCTTGATGTCTGACATCGTTACATCTTTTAGGTAACGCCTTTTTATTATTTCAGGGGCATTTTCAGACTCACACCTTCCTGATATCTTCCCTTTCTTATCGTAAGATATGCTGTAGAATTCAGGGACATAGAGACCTTCCACAGTTATAGACTTTTTTAAGACCTCGGACCTGTCTACGGAGGACTTATAAACACCAAGGAATTCAGGCAGCATCTCCTCTGCCTCTCCTATGAAACAGACATCAAAAAAATCTGCAACTGGTTCAGGGTTGAAAAAGGCACAGACGCCACCCATAATGATTAAGGGATGATGGGGATTCCTCTCTGAACTTCTGAGGGGAAGCTTGGATAACTTTAATATCTTTAAGATGTTTGGATAATCATTTTCAAAAGAGACGGAGAATGCAACGATATCGAAATGACTAAGGGGTCTCTTTGATTCCATAGAGAAAAGTTCTGTATCTGTCCTGATGTATTCCTCCATATCCTCATCCTCGGGAAGGAAAACCCTTTCGCATACAACATCATACATCTTGTTCAGAAGACCATAAATTCCCTGAAAACCGAGGTTTGACATCCCGACATGGTATGTATTCGGATAAACGAGAGCAATACTAATCCTGCCCCCAGGGTCTTTATAAACAGTCCCTTTTTCTCTGGATAGCAGATAGTCTATTTTTTCTTTTAGTTTTCGGCTCATTCGGTTGATTTATTATAAGGGATAGATAAAATAATTATGATAAATGTTCCAATTCTTTGCTATTGATAAAATAGGTTTGAAGGGATATAAATTTTTATTATTTAATTCCGTGAAATATTAAAAATCAAGATTATGCTGCCCCATAGAGAACAGTTCAGTGGTTGTCTGATTGGTCAGTGCATGGGGGATGCCCTCGGTTTTGCCGTTGAAGGTTTTTCACCTGAGGCCTGCAAAAGGTATGTCGAAGATGTATTAAAAACAGGGAGGGCAGGAGAGTTTGGCCATTGGCCCTTTCCTTTTGGACAATATTCAGATGATTCTCAACTTGCCCGTGAGCTTCTTCAAAGCTATATCGCCTGCAAAAAATTTGATCCCCGTGACTATGCAGAGCGGATTAAGGCTATCTTTGCCGAGAGGAGAATTGTAGGGTGGGGTCAGTCAACCAGAGAAGCAGCATTAAGACTCATCCGGGGAGTACCATGGGAAGAAGCTGGCACACCAGCTCCTTCTGCTAGTAATAGCAGCGCTATGCGGGCCGCTCCTATAGGTCTGATCTTTTTTGACAATACACATCTTCTTATCCAGGCAGCTTATGATCAAGGCCGTATCACCCATAAGGATCCAAGGTGTTCAGCAGGTGCAGTCGCTATTAGTGGCGCCGTAGCCTTGGTGCTTCAAGGCAAACCAACAAATCCTGAATCCTTTCTGTCCTCTCTTGCGGACTTGTCAGGTAAAAGTGAACCTGCTTTTGCCTCTGAACTTAAAAAACTTATTGAGTGGGTTTCTATGCCACCTGAAAGTGCTGTGACTTTTATCTCTAAGGCTGGCATTGATGCTAATTACCTTTATGAAGAGGAATGGCAGGGTATATCACCATTCGTTGTTAGCAGTGTACTGTGGAGTCTCTATTCTTTCCTCAGGACACCCGAAGACTACTGGGAAACCATCTGTACAGCTATTGCAGTAGGTGGGGATGTAGACACAACAGCAGCAATGGCAGGGGCAATCAGCGGCGCCTACCTCGGACTCGATGCAATCCCATCACACCTATCACATTGTCTGACTGACCGGGGGACATGGGGATTCAATGAGCTTATAGAATTAGCACATCAGTGCTATGAAATAAAAATGCAGCGTCTCCAATGATTATCACGGCAAATTCTTAACCTACATAATGATACAAGATTTTCTGTCAGGTCAGACCTGACGGCACAGATTGTCACACCTTCTCCTTAATAAGCCCCACCACCCTTTTTACCTCTTCTCTCATCTGTTCTTTTCTAATGCCCTTTTCCGTGTAAATCTCGTCTCTCATCTTCCCGCTGAAGAATCCCTCACGGAAATACGCTTTGAGGAAATCTGACGGTATCTCATCAGGGATCTCCACATCATTCATAATTGCCCAGGCGAGTGTCCATGCCTTTGCAACATTGGCAATATCATATCCTCCGCCACCTAAGGCCACCAACCTCGGAGATATCTCCTTTATCTTCTTTACAGCCTCGCAAAAACCATTATTTGTGTAATTTAAGTGAGTGAGAGGGTCAGAATGAAAAGAATCAACGCCGAGCTGGGTAAAAACGATATCAGGATTGAATTTCTTTATGAGAGGAGGAACAACTTCATGGAAGGCATAGAGGAAGAGTTCATCATCAGAAAATGGAGGCATCGGGATATTTACAGAATATCCTTCACCTTCGCCCTTACCTACCTCATTCTCAAAGCCTGTGCCAGGGAAAAGCATCCTTCCCGTCTCATGTATAGATATGGTTAATACCTTATCCGTATCGTAGAAAGCTTCTTGAACTCCGTCACCATGGTGGGCATCAATATCGATATAAGCCACTCTTCTGCCTCTCTTTAAAAGTGAAATTATCGCAATAACTATATCATTGATATAACAAAACCCCGAGGCCCTTGAGGCCATAGCATGGTGAAGTCCTCCTGATATATTGAAGGCAATATCAACCTCACCATCCTCAACCATAGAGGCTGCCTGTAAAGAAGCCCCTGTTACAAGCTTAGACCAGTCAAAAAGACCCTTAAAGATGGGATTGTCACCGGGTCCGAGGCCATAATAATAGGCACTGGGGACTTCTATTCCAACATTTGCAGCCTTCAGGACCTCGATGTATTCTCTATCATGAAACAGCAGTAACTCTTCACCCTCTGTCATTCTTGCCTCAATGTATTGAGTGTCAGGAAGGGATAGGAGTCCATATGCCTTAATGAGCTCGTATGTGAGTTTCAGTCTGAATATCTTAAAGGGATGGGTCGGGCCATAATCGAATTTCAAAAACTCATCGGTGTATATAAAAGCCGTCTTCGTCATTTTAAGCGATTACTCCCTGTTTGAATTTCCAAATATGATACCTGAAATGAACAATTCTTTGATGTAAGTAACAAAAACTCACATAACCTCCCCTTTATCCCCTCCTTGGCAAGGAGGGGTTTGGGGAGGTGTGAGAGGTGTGAAATGTAAAGGAGGGGAGAAGCCCCCGGGGATGGGAGCTCCTCGGGGTGGAGGGAACTCAAATCTCTTTTTGGGGTGTCTTTCTTAAAAATGCAGGCACATCAATGGGGTCCTCATATGAGATAAGATCTGTTACCACTATATCTGGAGCATATTTTGGTCCAAGACTCTTTGCCAGAACCCTGTTAGAACCTCTAAAACTCACAGACTCCTTAACAGGGGTCCACTTTTTTATCTGTGGCAGCTCCACCTTCTCCTTCTCTTCAATAAAGCCGGTTGCGATTACGGTGACCTCCACCTCATCATCCATGTCTGGGTCTATAACCGCACCTAATATAAAGTTTACCTCCTCGTGGGCTGAGTCGTAGATAAAAGAGGCTGCCTCCTGAACATCGTCTAAGGAGAATTGAAGGCCACCAGTTATATTGACGAGAATCCCTTTTGCGCCTTCAATCGAGGATTCCTCGAGCAAGGGGTTTGACACAGCCTTTTTAGCTGCCTCGAGGGCCCCACCTTCTCCCTTTCCCGCTCCAGAGCCCATAATTCCACGACCTTTATCCTCTATAATTGTCCTGACATCAGCAAAGTCAACATTGATCAGACCAGGAATCAATATGATGTCAGAGATGCCCTGTACTGCCAGTTTCAGGACATCATTGGCTAAGGCAAAGGACTTAAGCAGAGGTGTCCCTTTTTCAACAACAAGGCCAATTCTATCATTTGGTATAATAATAAAGGTATCTACATATTTTTTTATTTCCCTTATCCCTTCTTCTGCATTCATCCACCTTTTCCTGCCCTCATAAAAAAATGGTTTGGTAATAACAGCAACTGTAAGGGCACCGAGTTCTTTTGCGATACCGGCGATTACAGGCCCTGCACCTGTTCCGGTGCCTCCACCCATACCAGCTGTTATAAAGACCATATCAGAGCCTTCGAGCGGTTCAACTATTGCAGCTCTGTCCTCGAGGGCTGCCCCTTTGCCGACCTCAGGGTTTGAACCTGTTCCGAGCCCTCTTGTAAGATTAGCGCCTATCTGCACCTTAACAGGCGCAAGAGAGGTCTCGAGGACCTGCAAATCTGTGTTAATGGCAATGAATTCAACTCCTTGAAGGTTCGAGGCAATCATGTTATTGATTGCATTACCTCCAGCCCCTCCAACACCAACAACTCTTATCTTTGCCTTCTGTCCCCTTACTTCTTCAATTTCAAACATACACACCTCCTCTTTTATCCAAATTTTATCTAAACATCCCTGCAACCCAGTTCTTCATCTTTCCAAACATCCCTGTAAGAGTATCCTGGTAAAAAGCCCCCTTTGACTCTTTATCCAAACCATATAGTACGAGGCCTGCACCTGCTGCATACATTGGATTATTCATAATTCCTCTACATCCTTTTATGCCTTCCGGAAACCCTATCCTTACTGGAAGACCTAATACTACCTCTGCCATCCTGTCGAGGCCATCAAGGAGAGAACCACCTCCTGTAAGGACAACACCTGATGATACAATATCGTATCCAGAGCAGGACAAAAGTTCACCTTTTATTAAATTTAGTAGCTCCTCGGCCCTCGGCTGTATAATCTCTGATAAGTATCTGCGTAGTATCTTCCTTTCCTGTCCTGCTTGAATGATATCTATCACATCATCCTCTCTTACCATGCTCGCCGCAGCACAGCTAAAACTCTTTTTAAGCCTTTCAGCCTCTGACACAGAAACCCTCAGACCAATAGCAATATCATTTGTGAAATGGTTTCCTCCAATGGCAAGGACTGACAAATGTTGTAGCCAGCTATCCTTATAAAGGACGATATCCGTTGTACCACCACCAATGTCTATGATAGCAACACCGAGTTCTTTCTCATCATCTGTGAGTATTGCGGCTGCTGATGCGAGGGGTTCAAAAACTATCTCAATAACTTCAAGACCAGCCCTCTCACAGCATTTAAGAAGGTTCTGTATTGAAGAAACAGCACCTGTGATAATATGGACCTTTACCTCCAGCCTGACACCAGCCATACCGACAGGATCCCTGACACCATTCTGCCCGTCGAGAATATAACCTGTTGGAATAACATGGAGCACCTCCCTGTCAAGAGGTACATAGACAGCCCTGGCAGACTCTATTACGCGCTCCACATCCAGAGGAGTTACCTCCCTGCCTCTAATACCAACAGCACCATAACTATTAAGACCCTTGATATGACCACCCGTAACCCCAACGTATACCGCACTTATCTGTACTCCCGTGAAAGATTCTGCTGCCTTTACAGCTTTCTTTACTGATTCCACTGTAGACTCTATATTTACGACTACACCCTTTCTGAGCCCCGTTGATCCAGATGTACCGACTCCACGTATTTCCAGCTCACTCTCCACCTCTTCTCCAACAACAACACAGATCTTTGTGGTCCCGACATCAAGCCCAACGATAATACCTCCTCTCCTCACTTAATCACCTCTTTTATAGGTTTCACAACCACTCTATTCGCAAATCGTAAATCTACGTAATCAACGGGCATCTTCCTCCTCTTTATCTCTTCCTCCAATTCAATCAGTCTTTCGAGTTTTTCTCCATACTCTCCTGACCCTACCTTAACAACAGTTCCATCGATTATTACGGTAAGTTCCTGAGGCTTAGATACAACTATCTCAATGTGGTCCCTTTCTGAAAAAAACCCCATGTCATTCATTGACCTCGCAAGGTTAAGGGCCTCTGAAAAACCCTCGCCTTCTTTAAATGGATCACCTGTGATTATAGGAAGGAAAGGGATCGGATCATCTTTAAGCTCTTCTAAGAGTTTACCCTTCTCATCTATGAGAAAAAGATGGCCATTCATATCAAGAAGTGCAAAGGGTGTCGCTTCACCTATCAACACTGATAAGGTCCCGGGGAATTCTTTCCTCACACTTACGGACCTGATCCATGGAGATTTGAGCAACCTCTGACTCACCCTTTTGCCTGAAATAGTAACCAGACTTTCATTCATATGAATCCCCGCGAGTACCCTGAGTTCATCGTCTGTTAGATGTCTATTCCCGATAAACACAACATGTTTAATAGGTAATACTGATCTTATTGGACGTGAGCAAACCCCGTTAGAAATATTTTTTCTAACGGGGCAAATATATACAAATATTACGATTGTAAAGATGAACATGAAAACAGCGATAACTTTTAATTTTAAACTTTTAGCTTTAAACTTCATTTCTCCCTACTATCCTTATCTCCGGTTCGAGCAGGATGCCGAATCTCTTCTTAACCCTTTGAGTAACCTCCTCCATGAGTCTGATAAAATCAGAGGCCCTCGCCCTACCCTTATTTATAAAGAAACTCGCATGGATGCTGCTTACCTCAACATCACCGATTCTCATACCCTTGCATCCTGCCTCATCTATCAACATCCCTGCAGATAATCCGTGAGGGTTTTTAAATACACAGCCGGCAGATGATTCCGAGATAGGCTGGCTCTCCCATTTCCTCTTTAAGAAATCCTCTATCCTCGCAGAAACGTATTCCTCTTTATCCTTCTCGAGTATTATCTCTGCACTGAGAAGCAGTTCAGTTGAGGAAATACTTGACTTTCTGTATCCAAAGTCAATATCCTTCTCCCTTAACCTCTCGACCCTACCCTCGGCATCCATTATCGAAACTGAGATAAGCACATCTTTCATCTCATAGCCAAAGGCCCCTGCATTTCCACAGATTGCTCCACCGACAAAGCCTGGTATACCTGCAAGGCCCTCTATACCTGAATAACCCTTCTCCCTCGAGAAGTTCACAAGCCTCTGAACGGGTGTCCCTGCCTCAACATATACTTTTACATTCACCTTATCCTCACTCAAGATTTCGATCTTTCTGAAAGACTTGAGGGATATAACAACCCCCTCTATGCCTCCATCTCTCACTAAGACATTTGTTCCACCACCCAGAGGCAAAAAGGGTATCCCCCTTTTTTTCAAGATAACCAAAATATTTTTTAGGGAGGGGAAATCTCGAGGTATGACAAAGACATCCGCAGGCCCTCCTATCCTTAGCGATGTATGGTTCATCATGGGCTCCATAAATCTCGTTTCACCTTTAAAGAGGTCTCCAGAAAATATATCTTTTAACTTTTCACTCTTCACTTTTCACTTTTAACTTATTAAGTATTTCATCGCCTATCTTCCATACATCACCCGCTCCGAGGGTAAGAAGAATATCACCTCTCCTCATAATTGATGTAATATGTTTTATTGCATCTTTCCCATCTTCTATGTACACAACACTGTTATGACCTGCTTTTTTAATCCCCTCAAATAAGGTTGATGAACTAACGCCATCTATAGGTCTCTCCCCTGCAGGATAAATATCCAGAAGGATGAGAGAATCTGCATCATTGAAAGAAGTAGAAAACTCATCCATCAGGTCTCTTGTCCTCGTATACCTATGAGGTTGGAATATGACAAATAGTCTTCCACACTTTTGAGTTTTGAGTTTTGAGTTTTGAGTTTTAAGAAGGAGTCCTTCCTTGGCAGCCTTCAGGGTTGCCTTTATCTCTGTGGGGTGGTGACCATAGTCATCAAATACCTTTATTCCCTTTACCTCGCCCTTAAATTCGAATCTCCTCTGTATACCTCCAAATCTCCTCAGGGCCTCCCTTATTGTTGGTATATCTATCTGTAGTTCTAAAGCCACTCCTATAGCAGCCAGGCTATTAAGGACATTATGCTCTCCTGACAGGGGAAGCTCGAAATTGCCTATGTCCATGCCTTTATAGATTGCTTCAAAGCTAACTGACATAAAACCTTTTCTGATATTTTTCGCATAAATTTCTGCTCCACTGCCAAATCCATAGGTGATGTACCTTCTGTGGAGGGATGATAGAAGTGCGCGCAAATGCTCGTTCTCAATACAGACTATTGATACACCATAAAAGGGAATCTTATTCAAGAAAGAGAGGAAGGCCTCTTTCAAAGAATCCATTGTCTTGAAGAAATCTATGTGTTCCCTGTCTATGCTTGTTGCAATTGCTATCGTTGGAGAAAGTTTCAGAAATGAACCATCGCTTTCATCAGCCTCCGCAACAAGGAATTCTCCCTGACCTAATCTTGCATTGCTGGCTGTTGCCTTTAGTCTTCCTCCTATAATAACCGTAGGGTCGAAACCAGCATAGGCAAGGATCGTAGATATTAAGGATGTTGTTGTCGTCTTTCCATGGGCCCCAGCAACGAGTATCCCGTATTTAAGCCTTGCCAGCTCTGCAAGCATCTCTGCACGAGGTATTACAGGGATAGACCTTCTCTTTGCCTCAACGACTTCAGGATTATGGCCCGAAACAGCTGAGGAGACGACAACTACATGGGCATCATCTATATTTTCTGCTACATGTCCAATATAGACCTTTATACCTAAACCCCTCAATCTTCTTGTCGTCTCTGAATCCTTTAGATCGGACCCCGTAACCTCATAGCCGAGGTTATGAAGCACCTCCGCAATACCTGACATTCCTATGCCGCCTATCCCGACAAAATGTATTACCCTGTATCTCTCAAACACGATGCTCACCTAAAAAAGTAACGCGTAATGCGTAATGCGTAACGGGTTTATTGCCTGTCTTCTGTATTCTCACTTTCCACTCATCACTTATAACTTATAACTTATAACTATTTTTAAGGAGGCTCATTGCTATATCGACTACCTTAGCACATGCCTCAGGTCTTCCGAGGGCCCTGCTATTCTTTCGCATCTCTGCCCTGATCGTCTCATTCTCATAAAGCTCCCCTATGCTATGGGCAAGGGATTCACCGCTAAGTTCACTGTCAGGTACCATCCTCGCTGCACCCATCTCGAGGAGTTTCCTCGCATTCAATTCTTGATGGTGTCCGGCTGCATAGGGATAAGGGATTAAAATGGCCGGCTTTCCGAGAGCGGTCAGTTCTGCAAGAGTTGTTGCCCCAGCCCTTGAGATTACTATATCAGCGACAGCATAAGCCTCACTCATTTGATATATAAAAGGTGTGACCGTCCCTTTGAACCCAAGCCTCCTGTAGGCATCCCTGACATTTTCATAGTCTCTCATACCTGTCTGATGAAGGAACTGAATCTTATCTCTCAAGTTATGCATATAGCTAAGGGAATCTACAACCGCCATGTTAATACTCCTTGCTCCCAAACTACCTCCAAAGACAAAGACAGTAAATAAACCCCTTTCGAGGAAAAAAAGCCTATATCCAGACTCACTGCTACCCTTGAGTATATGCCTCCTGACAGGGTTACCTGTAAGGAAGGTCTTTGCCTTTGGAAAGAAAGGGATACTCTCTTGATAAGTTATGCAAATGGCCCTTACGAATCTCCCGAGGACTCTATTCGTAAGTCCTGGTATGCAATTCTGTTCGAGTATCATAGTTGGTATTGACATTAGAGATGATATAAGCATAATCACCCCTGATGCGTATCCACCAACACCTATCACTATAGCAGGCTTCACCATCTTGATGATCTTGTAAGAATCTATGATGGAAAGAAACGTCTTCATTATTGCCTTTATCTTCTTGAGAGCTGATACACCCACCACACCTTCTGCCCTCAAAAACTTTATTGTATATCCCTCCCTCGGTACCATCCTTGCCTCTATACCACACTCTGTTCCAACAAATATTATCTCTGTCCCGCCATCTCTATTTTTGAACTCTTCAGCTATCGCCAGTCCCGGGAAAAGATGTCCTCCTGTCCCTCCCCCTGCTATTATCACCCTCATATCGTCCGTAAACCGTGAATCGTGAATCGTGAATCGTTATAAATACCCTTTTTTGCCTTCCTCCGCGCAAACGTCTTTTTGTTTAAGCCCTCCATATCTCCATTATCATTTCCCCTTGATATATTAAGGAGTATTCCGATAGCAGCCATATTCACAAGGAGAGATGACCCGCCATAACTGATAAATGGTAGTGGTAACCCCTTTGTAGGCACCATGCCTGCGGCAACAGCGAAGTTGATGAGGGCCTGTATGGAGATCATCAGTGAAAGTCCTACCGCTAAGTGATAGGCAAACCCGTCCTTTGTCTTATTTGCAATAGATATACCCCTGATGAATAAGAGCAGAAAAAGGGCCATAACAATTAAGACGCCTATAAAACCGAACTCTTCCCCGATAATAGAAAAGATAAAATCTGTGTGTGACTCAGGTAGGTAAGATAATTTCTGTTTGGAACCGCCGAGACCAACACCTGTCAGGCCTCCGCTGCCGAAGGCAATAAAGGACTGCACAAGCTGGAAACCACTGCCCTGGGGATCCTTCCACGGGTCAAGAAAGGACATCACCCTTCTGAGGCGGTAAGGTTCCATAATGAGTTTGTACAGTATCAGGAGGGCAGGCGCAGAAAGGAAAAAGAGATATCTGAGCCTCGTTCCTGAAAGAAAGAGCATTGCGAATGTGAGAAATGTAAGGCTCATAACAGCCCCGAAGTCTGGCTGCTTGAGAATAACTGCCTGGAATATTATCATGATAAAAATGGGTTTTATAAAAGATGCGAAACTATCTGCCCTATAGCCAAGTGCTGACAAGTACCCTGCGAGGAATATGACCATGGAGAGCTTTACAAGCTCTGACGGTTGGAAGGTCGAAGGCCAGAGTTTTATCCATCTCTCTGCACCCCCAGCAGTAACACCAATACCGGGTAGGAAAACAAGTAATAATAGCACAAAAGAAAAAATCAGAAGGGGGATAGCCATCTTCTTGAGATAAGAGAGACTCATCCTATAGGCAAGAAACATAAAGCCGAATCCTATAAGGATTGTAAATATATGCCTCTTGAAGTAATAAAATTCAGTAATTCCTTTCTTTGCAAGGGCAGGTGTGATAACAGAGGTTGAGCTGTATATCATGAGGGCGCCAAAGACTATAAGAACAAGAGTGATGAATAGAAGCCATTTGTCATATTTATCCATCACGTCATCTCCATTACTATCTTCTTAAACTGCTTTCCCCTGTCCTCAAAATCCAAGAACATATCAAAACTGGCACATGCAGGAGAAAGGAGGATAACATTACCTTTTACTGCCATATTGCGTGATATATTTACAGACTCTTTTAAGTCCTTAGCCATGACTGTCTCTGTAAGGTCTCCGAGTGACCTCTTTATCTTTTCACCAGCCTCACCAATAAGTACAAGGGCCTTCACCTTTTCTTTTACTAAATCCCTCAAGGGCGAGAAATCTCCTGACTTATCCCTGCCCCCTGCAATCAGGATAATCGGCTCCGTAAAGCTTCCAAGTGACTTGGTTACCGCACCGACATTCGTTCCCTTTGAATCATTAAAATACCTGACACCGTTTATCTCTCTGACAAATTCAAGCCTGTGCTCAAGCCCATGAAATTCCCTCAATGAATCTATCACTGCATCCAAGGGGCAGTCTGCAAGGAGAGCCATAGCTGAAGCGGCCATGGCATTCTCCAGGTTATGGACTCCCTTTATCTTTATCTCATCAGCCCTTATCAGGGGCAAAGGGGCAGAGGGGACTGTCCCAGATTTACCGGCCAAAGGCGGTAGAATCGGGACTATCCCCGTCATTGGGGGCAAATTGCAACAGATTCCTCCATCTTTGAAATAAACACCATTAACCTCTTGTTTCCGACTGAAGTAAAGAACTCTTGGCCTTTCACTTTTAACTTTCAACTTCTCACTTTTAACTTTCATTATTACCGGATCATCCGCATTAAGCACCAGGAAATCATCTTCCCTCTGGTTTTCAAATATCCTTGCCTTTGCATCCATGTACTCTTCGAGTGAATGGTATCTGTCAAGGTGGTCAGGTGTAATATTGAGTATCGCAGCTACTTTTGGCCTAAAATCCTTTATCGACTCGAGCTGAAAGCTCGACACCTCAGCAACAATATAGTCGAGAGTCTTTTGACTACTGACTCCGCCTGAGGCGGATGACTCCTGACTCTTGACTAATTTTAGTATCTCCTCAGTCAGTGCACTCCCTATATTCCCTCCGATGATTGTTCTGAAACCACCCTTTCTGAGAATTAAGTTAAGGAGGGTCGTTGTTGTTGATTTTCCATTTGTCCCTGTGACAGCAAGGAGTTTCGAGTTTCGAATTTCGAATTTCGAATTTCGAATTATCTGGTATGCCAGCTCGAGCTCCCCAATTATGGGGATCCTTTTTTCCTTTGCTTTTGATATAGGTAAAATGTCGAGAGGGACCCCCGGGCTTACGACTAACATATCAGTTGATACGAATAAGTCCTCGGGGTGTCCTTCCAGAGCAAGCCTAACTGAAGGGTTAAGCCTCGCTATAAAATCCTTAAGCCCGTCTTCTGTTTTGCTGTCTGTTACTGTCACTTCTGACCCGATTTCAGAGAGTAGATTTGCTGCTCCTATACCGCTCCTGCCGAGGCCCACAACCGTCACTTTTTTATCCCTTATTTCCATCCCCACCTTTCTTTACAACCCTGTAATTCTTCCCTTTCTTGTTTTTAATCTTTGCAACTGTCTTCACCTTACCCTTTTTCTTTGCAAATTTTGTCTTTTCCTTTAACTTTGAACTTTTAACTTTAAACTTTAAACTTTTTTTATAGGATGCCCTTTTCAGATTAAAGGAGTCATAATCTGACTTTGTAAAATAGATGACAGGCTCTTCTTTATTCGCCATTATCTGGAATCCCTTGCCAATTAATTCCTCCGTTTCTTTCCAGAGATCCTCTCTACTTGGGCTCCCGAGGAGGGCAACGATAGCTATCTCCTTCTCTCGTTCAGCAGCACATACAAAACAATGCCTTGCCCTACGTGTATATCCCGTCTTTCCTCCTATAAGGTCTTCATCAGACCATAAAAGCCTGTTTGTGTTTTTTAGAAACAAGTCATTTCCCTTTTCTGTCGAGACCCCTGCCACACGGGTTCCAATTATCTCTTTCAGTTTGGGATATCTAAGGGCATACCTCATTATCTTTGACAAATCAAATGCAGTGATATACTGGCCAGGGCCAGGAAGCCCACTGGAGTTTATGAACTTAGTATCCTTTAACCCAATAGCAATCGCCTTTCTATTCATGAGATGGACAAACCTTTTCTCAGAACCAGCCACCGCTTCTGCTAAGGCAACAGCAGCATCATTTGCAGACTCCAGTAGTGCAGCATAAAGAAGTGTCTCAACCGTTACCTCATCCCCTTCTTCGAAGCCAGCCTTTAAAGGAGAGGCACGAGAGGCATTTTTGCTTACCCTTATAACATCCGAAAGGTCTGCCTTCTCTATGGCTACTATTGCTGCCATCAGCTTTGTTGTACTTGCTGGAGGAAGCCTGAGATTCGGATTTTTCGCATACAGGATCCTCCCCGTTGATGCATCCATCACGACTGCGGCCCGGGGATGAATCTCATCAGCATAAGCGACAGTAAACAGTAAACAGTAAACAGTAAACAGTAGAAGAATAAATAGATATCCTTTATGCCTTTCCTGACTACTGACTACTGTATTCTGACTACTGTTTTTCATCTCACCTTCAAAGTTGCAAGGCTTAATAAAGCCAACATTATTCCGACTATCCAGAATCTCACAATCACCTTTGGTTCAGGCCACCCTTTTAATTCAAAGTGATGATGGATAGGCGCCATCTTAAACACCTTTTTACCAGTAAGTCTGAAGGATGCCACCTGCAGCATGACAGAGATTGTCTCTATAACAAAGATTCCACCTACTACCGCAAGGACTATCTCATGCTTTGTTATTACGGCAAGGGTACCGAGGGAACCCCCGAGTCCGAGGGAACCCACATCGCCCATAAAAACATCTGCTGGATAAGAGTTATACCAAAGGAAGCCGAGGGAGGCACCAAACATTGCACCACAAAAAACAGTCAACTCTCCGGTGCCAGGCAGGTAAAGGACATGAAGGTACTGGGCCAATCCCTTATGTCCTGAGATATAAACAAGTACGCCACAGGCCAGGACTGCTGCAGCAACAAGCCCTGTTGCAAGCCCATCTATACCATCTGTAAGGTTGACCGCATTCGATGAGCCTACGATTACAATTATTGAGAATGGTATGTAGAACCAGCCGAGGTCAAAGAGCCATTTCTTAAAAAAGGGGACACATAAAACATCTGCATACGGGTCCTTCGGGTTCATGTAGAGGAAGATACTGATTAGAAGCGCAAGGAATATCTGACTCCCGAATTTTTGGTATGCCCTGAGGCCTTTATGATTCTTCTTTACGATCTTCAAATAATCATCAACAAGGCCGACACCTCCAAAACCCATGAGTGAAACAATCATGGTCCAGACATACATATTTTTAAGGTCTCCCCACATAAAAACCGAAAGGAGTATACAGAGAATAATGAGAACCCCGCCCATTGTAGGAGTGCCTGCCTTGTTTATATGTGTCTTTGGACCATCATCCCTTATCTGCTGGGTCATACTTAATTTCTTCAGTCTCCCTATAATCCAAGGGCCTAATACAAGAGAAAAAAATATTGCCGAAAGCACGGCGAGGGAAGTCCTGAATGTGATATACCTGAAGACATTCAGGGGCGAGAACCAGTCATGTAAATCGTATAAAAGGCTATATAACATCTCTAACCATGCTCCCTCTCAAAATCTCGGGATCGTTCATTTCCTTATTTTTTTAATAAAGAGTTACTTAAGCGTGTTATTAACTTTGAGTCATAAGAATAAGTTATCTTGCTTTTCTCCTTATAGGCATCGATAGCCAAACCAATAAGTCTTTCAACCAGTTCTGAGAATCTGATGCCAGTAGCCTCCCATAAATAAAAAGAAATAGAGCCGGGTATGGTGTTTATTTCATTTATAAATATCTCGTCCTTCTCTGTATTAACAAGAAAATCGACTCTGGCAATACCGCGACAATCAACAACCTTGAATGCCTTAACAGCTAATCCTTGAATCTTTTCCGTAAGCTTTGGTGTAATTGGAGCAGGTATTCGGCGTTCCGCACCTTTCAAGCCTGATATCTTGCCTCCTCTCAAATATTTTTCATCATAATTTAAGAATTCTTCCCATGAAACAGGTTGTTCACACACTGATGGAATTGGTTCTTCATTGCCAAGTACAGAACAATTTATTTCTATACCATTCTCTACTGACTCTTCCACTATCAAACGTCTATCATAGTGACTGGCAACTTCTACTGCGTATATTAAATCTTCTCTGCTTTTTGCTTTTGAAATACCTATGCTTGAACCTAAATTTGCAGGTTTTACAAAAAGGGGATATTTGAGATGTGCTTCTATTCTGGCAATCATTTCTTCTTGCTTAGTCTGCCATTCATTCCTTAAAAACCAGACATAGTTCACCGCAGGCAAATGATTCTCTTTAAAAACTGCCTTCATAGCTATCTTATCCATTCCAAGTGCAGAGCCAAGGACACCTGCACCAACATAAGGTATGTTGGCTAATTCCAAAAGTCCTTGTAATGTGCCATCCTCGCCATACGTCCCATGAACTAGAGGAAATGCCACATCTATCTTCTTGGCCAATTTTTTTCTAAACCATTTCTGAGAGACTCCGACTAATGACCCAACAGAAAGGTCAGGGGCAATATAAGCTTTCTCCAAACTGAAAACTAACGACGATAAATCTTTAAAGCTTTCAAGCATGAGTAACTTTTCGCCGGTAAACCAATGTCCTTCTTTTGTGATGTAAATCGGCACAACTTCATACTTATACTTATCAATGGCCTGCATAACCTGATGAGCAGTAACTATCGAAACCTCATGTTCAACAGAACGGGAACCAAATATCACACCTATTCTTAATCTTTTCACTTTTTAACTTTCTCTTTTAAATTTATACATCAGCTTAGAATTACTCATTGTACGTGTCCGGTAAGTCGTTCTCAAACAAGACGACGTCCCCCACCTTTAAAATATCCTTAATTTTTTTTGTTGCACCATTCAGATTTTTTTCGACAAATATATTTGTCTCAGGGAACCCAGCTTCTTTTAAGCCTTCAAAAATAGGTCTTGTCTTCTTAGTGCCAATCAAAAATACAAAATCACATACCTTAGCTGCTGCAATTCCTATCTGTTTATTCTCCTCATATTCCCTTTCACCAAGCTCTACAAGTCCAGGTGTCACTAAAACCTTTCTCCCACCTTTAAACTCACTTAGCACTTCCAATGCCATCTTTGCTCCCACAGGATTTGCATTAAAGGCATCATCTATTACAATTACCCCTCCCGCTCCCCGAATCAACTGTAATCTGTGAGGTGAGGGCTCTAACATCTGTATAGCTTCTGCGATCTCATTGAGGGACATCCTACATTCTAAAGCAACCGTAGCTGCTGCCAATATGTTATAGACGTTATGCTTACTCAGAAGTTTGCAATGAAAAGGCACAGCATCTCCCTTACTATTTTGTGCCATGAAATAAATTCCTTGACTACTCGTAGAAATGTCCCTTGCCATAAGATGCAGTTTATCCTCGTTCTCATTAATCCCATAACGCAGAACCTCTTTATCATGTGTCCTATCAGCAAGTTGCCTGCAATTTTCATCGTCATTATTAAATATAGCTATACCGTTAGCAGGCAATGATTCAACCAGTTCATATTTCGTATTTATTATGTTCTCAATTGTTTTAAACATTTCGAGATGCTGCAGACCTATAGCCGTAATTATACCCATCTCAGGTTCCACAAGTTCGCATAGCTCTTTTATATCGCCCTTCTGCCTTGCTCCCATTTCAACGATGAATATCTCGTGATCTGGTCTTAAATCACCCCTTATTATTTTGCAAATACCCATCGGGGTATTAAAACTCCCAGGGGTTTTCAGTACCCTATATTGAGTAGAGAGAATAGAGGCCAGAAAGTCCTTTGTGCTTGTTTTTCCATAACTGCCAGTAATAGCAATTACCTTGGGTTTCAGCTTTTTAATCTTTTTCTTTGCTGATCTAAGATATAGATTATTGATAACCGTCTCCAAAGGATAAATCAGGATGCTGGACAATAGAACTAAAAACGGAACAAACAAACCGACTAAGAACACCCCCAGCATAAAAATAATTAGAGAAAGCTCTGAAAGATTATATATCACTAAGGTTAACAGCATTAGTGTCAAGATGAAAAGCCTTGTAGCCCTTGCAGTGAAAACTAATTTCTTCTTGGGGTCTTTAATGGTAGTAACTGTCAATATCTTATCAGGATTCCTGGTAAGCCACTTTATAAATCTTTCACTTCTGTACCCTTCAAGTTGGAGCATGTGAAGAAACATAATAAGCCTTAAAATAGTAATTAACAGCAGTGTTCCAATTGTAGCAACACCAATTATGAGTAGTAGAATATTAGCCATATTTTTAAACAGAATTACCCAAGCACATGTTATAAAACTTTGGGGCTTCGCCCCTTTAAAACCCCCAAAAATATGTTCCCAAAAAATTTTGACACAATTAAACAGAAATCTGAAAACCTGTCCAGGTATGAGAAATGGCCTGCACCTTTGAGAACAACTAAACCGGCGTCCTTTATTTCTTTTTCCATTATCTTTGCATAATATAAGGGAACATCCTTATCATCCTCTCCCCATATAAGTAGTGCCGGGGCCATAATCTTTGGCAAGAGCCATCTTAGATCTTCATTGACAACCTTAACGAGAGTAGCCCTCATGATACCGGTTTGTTGTTGATAATCCTTAGAACCAACTAGTCTGTATAAGTTATTAAGCAGAGATTGACCATATCTGCCAAAAATAGGAAGTAATAAGATTCTCTTGCAAGCCTTTGCGATGGCTATGTTGACGTAGTACTTTAATGCCCTTCTGGGCTTAATACCAGCACTGTCAACAAGTACCAGTTTATCCACCATTTCTGGAAAATTTGCAGCCAGCCATATAGCAACCCTTCCTCCAAAGGAGTGCGCAACGATATTTGCCTTCTCGATGTTTACTGCCTTTAAAAACTTCATAGCAAATTTTCCATAGTCTTCTGTCCCCCATGTTTTCGGAGGAAGGTCACTCCTGCCAAATCCTGGAAAATCAAAAGCGTATACCTTATAGCCTTTTGACAGATAATCAAAGACTGGCTTTAAGCTTGCCACCTGGCCTCCCCACCCATGCATCAAGACAACGGTATCCCCTTCACCCGCAAACTCATAAAATATCTTTAGCCCTTGTAATTCGATAAACATTACTCAATCCGGTCTCTGATCGCCTCTTCAAAAATATCCCTGTCATTAAATCTATTCCTTACACCTTTAATCTCTTGATAATCCTCATGTCCCTTGCCTGCAATAAGGATGATATCACTACCGCCTGCTATATCTACTGCCTTTCTAATCGCCTCTCTTCTATCAGGTTCTATAAGATAGTTTCTCTTTACTGCCCCACTTTCTATCTCCCTAATGATCTCGGATGGTTCTTCAGACCTCGGATTATCAGAAGTTATAATAACAAAGTCACTGAGCCTTGTTGCTACTGCGCCCATCCTGGGTCTCTTACCACGGTCTCTGTCTCCCCCGCATCCAAAGACAGTGATAATTCGAGATTTCGAATTTCGAATTTCGAATTTCGAATTTCGAATTTTAAGCTCTCTTGCTGTGTATATCAGCCTTTCGAGGGCGTTCTCTGTATGGGCATAATCAATAATGCAGAGGAAATTCTGACCGAGGTCAACCTTCTCGAACCTTCCCGTAACACCACACGTCTTTTCTATGCCTTCAAGAATTATCTGCCACGGGACTCCTAGGGAGATTGATACGCCGGCTGCGGACATGATGTTATATACATTGGGCAGACCCACCAGGAGAGATGAGACATCATAACTCCTGCCGCGGAACAAGATCTTGAACCTCAATCCACCGAATGAACTATCAATATCACTCGCAACAACATCTGCCCCAGCCTCAAACCCGTACGTCAAAAGGTCTTGCGACTTTTTGGGGACTCCGGTGGTAAGTGATGAGATAAGCCTCTTCCCATAGGGATCATCCAGATTTATCACACAGGTTCCATCCTCATCAAGAAGCTCCCTAAATAATCTCTCCTTTGCCCTGAAATAATCCTCCATAGTTTTATGAAAATCCAGATGGTCTCTTGTGAGATTCGTAAAAACTGCAGCCTTAAAAACGGCCCTATCGACCCTGTGCTGTGCAAGGGCATGGGAAGAGACCTCTGAGATAACATGGGTGCAACCTGAGGAGAGCATATCTTTTAACAGACCATGGAATTCTAAGGATTCGGGCGTTGTATAAGGTGCAGGGTAGGCCCTGTCCTTTATCATGTATTGTATTGTGCCGATCAGGCCAATTTCCTTTCCCCATGACTCAAGTATAGACTTGAGTATATACGCTGCAGTCGTCTTTCCGTTTGTACCGGTTATACCAATCAGTATAAGACCCTCCGATGGCATCCCG
Organism: Thermodesulfovibrionales bacterium; assembly: GCA_030019415.1. Classification (GTDB taxonomy): domain Bacteria; phylum Nitrospirota; class Thermodesulfovibrionia; order Thermodesulfovibrionales; family SM23-35; genus JASEEX01. The sequence continues at coordinate 9,727 of JASEEX010000021.1, read as the reverse complement.
TAGAAATTATGAGCGATACAGGCAAGTGCCTTTCTGCTGTCTCTGACCTCAATAAATGATAAGTCGTGAGTCTCTTGATTTGTACCCCTTGTCTCTTGTCTCTTGACCCCCGACTCCTGACTGTTGACTAATGACCGAGGACTAATTTCTTTTTCATGCACTATTGCAACTGCACCTTTTTTAACTGCATCTTTGATAAAATCATGTCCATCGTACCTTTCACCCTCTATAGCTACAAACAGGTAACCCTCTTTCGCCTCCCGTGAATCATAAGCCACACCTGAGACGTCTATATCCCCCCACCCCTGCCCTCCCCCTTCAAGGGGGAGTCCGCCTGAGGCGGATAGGGATGGGGTGTAATCGCAACCTTGAAGAACGTTGATAATATCTACGTTCTGAAGAAGTTCCCTCAGTTTCATCTCGATACCAGTAAGGGGTTTTTGTGAGGGTTATCTTCCATCGGTATATCGAGATATGATAGTGCCTGGTTAGTAATACCCCTGAAAACGGGTGCAGCCACCACTCCTCCATAAATCTGGCCTTTAGGTTCATAGATAACAACAATGAGTGCAAGCCTCGGGTTGTCAGCAGGTACAAACCCTACAAAAGAACTAACAAATTTTTCCTTCGAGTACCTCTTTGTTTTCGGGTTTATAATCTGTGCTGTCCCTGTCTTGCCTGCAACCTCATTTCCCTCAATAGATGCGCTCTTGCCAGTTCCTCCTTCTTCTACGACGCCCTTTAATATATCTTTAAACGTCTCTGCAGTCTTTTTAGAAATTATGCGATTCATCTCCATATCTCTGAGTGAAACAAGCAGCTTGCCTTCTGGAGAGATTATCTCAGATACAACATGTGGCCTTACGAGGGATCCTCCATTTGCAATTGCAGAATAAGCCCTGAGTACCTGAAGTGGTGTTACAGCGACCTCTTGACCAATTGGTATTGCACCAATGGATGTGCCTGACCATCTTTCAGGCGGTCGTATCCACCCTGAGACTTCACCTGGTAAGTCTATCCCTGTCTTTTCACCAAACCCTAAAAGTTTTGCGTATTTATAGACCCTCTCCTTTCCGAGTCTCATGCCAATCATAACAGAACCTACATTTGAAGATTTCTGTATAACCTCATTGAATGTCAGAATCCCATGTCTGTGGACATCACGAATAATCTTACCTCCAACCTCAATGCCTCCTTTACCAACATCAAATAGCATATCAGGTCTTGCTATATTTTCTTCAAGTGCTGCAATACCAACAACGGTTTTGAAAGTAGAGCCCGGTTCATAGCAGTCAGTTATAGCCCTGTTTCTCTTCTCAAAATCATTGACCTTCCCCGGGTTGTTAGGGTCATAAGAAGGTCTGTTAGCGAGAGCGAGTATCTCACCAGTAAAAGGATCCATCATAATGGCTGATGCTGCAGCAGCCCCCCACTGCAACATTGCCTTCTCAATCTCCTTTTCGACAATCCCCTGGAGTCCCTCATCTATGGTGAGCACAATATTATTGCCTTTTGCCTCTTTATCCACTCCTGATGAGAGTGTCCTTCCGCTTGCATCTCTTCCAAAGAATACCTTTCCACCCCTTGTCTTCAGATATCTGTCATACTGGAGTTCGATCCCTTCAAGTGCCTGGTTGTCAACTCCAACAAAGCCGAGTACGTGTGAGGCAAGTTTTCCTTTTGGGTAAACCCTTTTTGCCTCATTCATAAAACCCAGACCCTTAATGTTAAGACCCTTTACCCTCTCTGCAATATCAGGCTCAAGCTTCCTTTCAATCCACGCGAATTTCCCCTCTGATGGTATTTTTGTAAGAATAACCTCCGGTTCCTTTGCAATGGTAGAGGCGAGTTTCCTTACGCTCTCATTATCGAGATTAAGGCTATCGGGTTCACAATAGAGAGATTCCAGTTCGAGGTTCAATGCAAGCTCCCTTCCCTGTCTATCAAATATTATTCCCCTCCTTATCTGGATGTCTTCAACCTTTATATGCTGCTGTTTAGCCTTCTCCGAAAGCCGCTTATGGCTGAGGATCATCAAATCTGTTAGACGGAAAAATACCGCAAAAAAACTAAAAATAATTATCGTATTCAAGATAATCCACCTCTTTTTATTCAAAGCCTCTCACCTCTGCAATCAGGGTCCAGCCGATTGTCTCTTCTCCAGCGAGGCCTTTTTGGTTAGAGACCCCTTCTGTCTCTTTACCCCGTTAGAAAGCCCAACCCCTTCCCTATACTTATTTCTAACGGGGGTTACATGGACAACCTTGACCCTATCAGGAAAGACAAAGTCATGGTCTCCCCTTAGAGATGCCTCCACACTTTCATAAGATTGAAGACTTGCCTTTTCAGCAAGCAGTATCCTTCTCTCTTTAAGATACTCTGCTTTCTTCTTTTCAAGGGCGCTGAGTTTGTATTCTAATGTAACAACATTGGACTTGAGCCATACAAGACTGAACAGACCAGAAAGCAAAAGGGCAATACATAAGGGCTTGAAAATAAAGGACATCATATTTCTCCTCCTGCCTGTGCGTATCATATCCTCTCCGCCACTCTGAGTTTCGCACTCCTTGAAGAAGGGTTTGATCTGAGTTCTTCAGGACCTGGGGTTAAGGGTTTTTTTGTAATCACCCTGAGCAATCCCTTTTTTGAACAATGGGCAACAAAATTTTTAACTATCCTGTCTTCGAGTGAATGGTAGGAGATAACGCACAACCTTCCACCTTTTTTGAGAAGCCTTAAAGAAGAATCGAGCCCTGCCCTGAGTTCGTCAAGCTCCTTATTTACCTCTATCCTTAATGCCTGGAATGTCTTAGTTGCGGGGTGAGCTCTTCCCCTTCTACCGTATACTCTTTCCACAATCCCTGATAGTTCGGAACAGGTATCAATTGTTTTTTTACTTTTCTTTCTGACTATTGCCTCTGATATCTTTCTTGATAGACGCTCTTCGCCGAATTCTCGAAGTATTCTCTCGAGTTCCTTCTCAGGGTATCTGTTCACAACATCCCATGCAGACAACTTTTGTCTCCTATCCATCCTCATATCCAGACGTTTATCAGAGGTAAAACTAAATCCCCTCTCGGGATCCTTAAGTTGTAACATGGAGACACCGAGGTCGAAGAGGGCGCCATCAACCTCAGAGATTCCTTCTGTATAGAGCAGGTTTTCCATATCCGAAAAATTTCCCCTCTTCAGGACTACCCTTCTGTTTGACAGCCTTTTTTGGGCCAATCTCAAGGCCTCATCATCCCTATCAATGCCTATGAGCCTTCCCCCTGAGCCGATCAACTTTAATATTTCTTCTGAGTGCCCTCCTGGGCCGATTGTTGCATCGACATATATTCCACCCGGCCTTGGGTTAAGAACCTTCATTGCCTCTCTCACCATAACCGGGAGATGAACGATCTCTACAATCAATCTCCGCTATTGCCTCTAAAGACCATGAGCCATGAGTCCTGTTTCGATAGATTCCTTATCTACCTTTGAAGGGTCAGATAGGTTATCCCACTCATCCCTGTCCCAGAGTTCAAGGCTCTCTATCTGACCGACTATAACAACATTTGTATTTATATTTGCATCTTGCCTAAGAGCTGCTGGTATCAGGATCCTACCCTGCTTATCTATCTCTACTTCAATAGCAGAGGCAATAACCCTTCTCCTAAAGTACTTTATAGCTTTATCAGATTTTGGCTTTGTGCGGACCTGCTCCTGAAGCTTATTCCATTCCTCCAGTGGATATATATATAGGCAGCGGTCAAATGGAGCGTTAGTAATATAGAGTTTTGGGCTGTAATTAGTCGAAATAATCTCTCTAAAAGGAGCAGGAACAATGATTCTGCCTTTTGGGTCAACAGTGTAGTAGTATTTCCCGGAGAAAGATAGCATTTCTTCCCTCCACTTTCTACCACTTTTTACCACAATATAGTGCAGAAGAAAACTAATGTCAAGAAAAAATAACAATACCTATATCCTGTATATTAGATATAGAAGGATCACTATATATTGAAAACCCTTCTGAACCTCAACCTCGAAGTGAACTCGTTATTCCCTGTGGTCTTGCCGCAGGGTTATTCATTAGCATAGAACAGAAACATAAATGCCTGACACCTACTTTTAAGAAATAAAAAATTCACTATCATCATCATCAATTTTTGGATCTGACACAAGGTGAAACATGGACTGGCATAAACTTTTCTATTGAGGAGATTAAATTTTTGGCTTGACAAAAGGATTTCTTCTTGATACTGTTAATTCAGCTTCTTAAAAAACTTTGTATAAGAAAAGGGGGATAGAAATGACAAAGGCAGAGCTCATTGACAAGATTTCCTCAGGCGCGGGATTAAGTAAGGTAGATGCCTCAAAGTCGCTGGACTCAACACTAAACTCCATCAAGGCAGCCTTAAAGAAAGGGCAAAAGGTTACCCTCGTTGGATTCGGGACTTTTTCAGTTGCTAAAAGGAAATCCAGGAAAGGCCGTAATCCTAGGACAGGCGATGTTATCACAATCCCTGCTGCGAAAATACCGAAGTTTACAGCTGGCAAGGCACTTAAAGACGCAGTAAGATGAACTGTATATAATTTTATCTTGAGAACAAGAAGAGGGGCAGGCCATTGCCCCTCTTCTTTTGAATATTTTTTTGCTATTCTTAGCCTATAAGATCACATTGGAAAACAGAGAAAGGAGAAGTTATGCTCGTTGAACTCAGTATCATTCCGATAGGTGTTGGCAGCAGCATTGGTGACCAGCTTGCTGAAGTATTAAAGATAATTGATGCAAGCGGGCTTCCCTATAAGGTTAATCCCATGGGCACAGTTATCGAAGGTGAATGGGATGAAGTAATGAAGCTTATAAAGAAATGCCACAGGGCTGTAATGAAAACAGGCGAAAGGGCCCTCACGATTATTACTATAGATGACAGAAAGGGGAAACCAAACAGGATAGAGGAGAAGGTAAAGTCGATAGAAAGAAGGCTTGGTAAGACTCTGAAAAAATAAACCCTGTTGGAAAGAGGCATTCCTACGGGGTAAAGGGAGGAGAGAGATGGCCGATAGGATAACATTAAGTGTTATAAAGGCAGATGTCGGGGGTTATGTTGGACATTCGAGCATTCACAGCGACCTGCTCGAGACAGCAAAGGAGAGATTATCCAATGCCGCAGAGAAGGGAATACTCATTGACTTTCATGTGACGAGGTGCGGTGATGACCTTGAATTAATTATGACCCATAAGCACGGCACAGATGCCGAAGACATACACAGACTTGCCTGGAATACCTTTGTCGCATGTACTGAGGTCGCAAAGGAACTCAAACTTTATGGTGCAGGTCAGGATCTCTTAGCAGATGCCTTTAGCGGAAACGTTAAGGGTATGGGGCCGGGTGTTGCAGAGATGGAATTTGAGGAAAGGAAGAGTGAGCCTGTAATTATCTTTATGGCTGATAAAACATCTCCAGGTGCATGGAATCTGCCTTTATTTAAAATCTTTGCCGACCCCTTTAATACAGCTGGCCTTGTCATAGACCCCACGATGCATGATGGTTTTGTATTCGAGGTTGTAGATGTGTATGAACATAAGAAGATTACCCTCTCAACTCCTGAAGAGATATATGACCTTCTGATGTTTATAGGTGCTATGAGGAGGTACATGATAAAGGCAATTTACAGGAAAGATGGAATGATTGCTGCTGTGGCATCAACACAGAAACTCAGCCTTATCGCAGGAAAATATGTTGGAAAGGATGACCCTGTTCTGATTGTCAGATGTCAGGCCGGGATGCCCGCAGTTGGAGAGGTGCTCGAACCCTTCGCCTTTCCCCATATAGTCGAGGGATGGATGCGCGGCTCACATCATGGGCCACTTATGCCTGTTGCATTCTATGAAGCAAATCCATCAAGGTTTGATGGCCCTCCGAGGGTTATTGCTGCAGGCTTCCAGCTTTGTAATGGAAAACTTGTAGGGCCAAGGGATTTATTCGATGACCCTGCCTTTGATGAGGCAAGAAGGAAGACGAATGAGATAGCAAATTATCTAAGATACCATGGACCTTTTGAGCCCCATAGGCTTGGACTTGAAGATCTTGAATATACAACTATGCCAGAACTTATGAAAAAACTTGAAAGCAGGTTTAAACCAGAGTAAACCCCGTTAGAAAGCTCGCTATGCTTTTTATCCCGATCTAAGGGCAGGCCTTTTTTCTAAGGGGGTAAATTTTGCCCTGACAAACCTCTCCTCATCTTCCCGTGACTTCAGATGACCTCTCAATCTTTCCTCGAGGAGCTCCTTGAGAATTTTTGAATAAACAGGTCCTGGCTGAATACCCATCTCCTTCAGATCATCTCCCTTCAGAATTGTCTTTACCTTCCTTAACTCCGTCAGATACCGGGATATCGCCTTCTGTTTCTGCCTGTCCTTGCTTATTGCCATTAAGAATAAAATCGTTTCGAGTTTGAGTTTGTTTAGGGGGTCATATATCTCTACAGGGTCATCAAGAGGAAGTCTTTTCAGAACTTCCCTCGCATAAGATATCCCCCTGATAATAATATCTCTCACCTTCGGTGGTGGTGATAACCTTTCTATGGCGGCCTTTACCTCTTCATCCTTCAATCCTGAAAGCAAGGCCATGAGATACAGAATCCCTCTGTCGGTCCTTTCTTCGAGAAAGAGTAGATTAAACCATGAGAGGGTCTCGTGCATTGATTTCAGTGTTGCCTCAAGCCCTTCATTGAATATCAGGTTCGGGTATATAACCTTTAAGAGGCCGAGATCTGACAGTCTCTTCAGTGTTCCGATAGGTTCGGTCTCATTAAACAATAGCAATAATTCTTCATAAAGCCTGGGTCCTGAAAGCCTTTCAAAGAGGTTCATCTTTATTGCTGACTTTATCAGGTTTTCTGTATGTTTACTGATTTTAAATCCAAACCTCTCAGAAAACCTGATTGCCCTGAACGCCCTCGTCGGATCTTCTATAAAACTAAGGTTATGGAGGACCCTGATCGTCTTTTCTCGTAAATCGCGCTGACCACCGAAGAAATCTATAAGGAGCCCGAAGTCCTTTGGATTTAATTTTATGGCAAGGGTGTTAATTGTAAAGTCTCTCCTGTAAAGGTCTTTCTTGATTGAAGATATCTCGACCTTTGGAAGGGCTGCAGGTGACTCATAATATTCAGTCCTGGCTGTTGCCACATCAAGCTTTAACTTATCAGTAATTACCTGGGCAGTACCAAATCTCTGATGTGTTCTCACCCTTGCATTAAGCCTTTCACCTAATACCTTCGAAAAGGAAATTCCATCCCCCTCTATGACAATATCAATGTCAAGATTTTCCTCACCCCTCAAGAGATCCCTCACCGACCCTCCAACGAGATAGGCATTAAAACCTGATTCCTCTGCTACCTCTCCAGAAAGTTTCAGAAGGTTATAAATCTCCGAGGGAAACCTCTCCTTTAGCCAGGAAGACAGTTTCCTTTCCGTAGATAGTTTTTCCCTCATAACTGTTTTCTCTATCTTCCTTCGCCTGAGAAACTCCTCATAAAGGGTCCTCAGCAGGTCTGTCCTTGTTATTGCGCCAACAATCTTGCCATTTTCTACAACAGGCATAAACCTCTGGTTCCGCTCGATCATTAATGTCTCTATTTCCCTGATCGAGGTATGCGGGCCTACAGTTATTGCATCTGTTGTGGAGAAATCTATTGACCTGCTTTTTCCAAAACCATGGAAGAGGGCCTTCTCCACGATCTCGCGCGATATAAGGCCAGCATACTTTTCCTCTTTTAAGACCGGTAGGACATTGACCCCATACCGGGTCATTATACCCTCTGCGTCTTCGATAGAGGCGTCCCAATGGATACTGATAACGGGGGCCGTCATTACATGAGATGCAACCTTAACGGGTTTTACGCTATCTCGGAGTAGTTCTATCAATCTATCCTCAAGGACTCCGAGGGATGCCTCTTTTATTGTGGCCGAGGCTGCTGTCGGATGTCCCCCTCCTCCGAATTCCCTCATCACCTTTGATACATCGAGCTCCGGAACCCTGCTTCTTGCGACCATCAATATCTTTCCCTCCATGCTGAGCAGGACAACCACAGCATCAATGTCTTCCATATCCATCATCCTGTGGGCGAGGTAAGCTGCGTCTCCAAGGTAGCCCTCACGGGATGCCTTTGCCACTTTTATCCTTATCCCTCCTATAACCATCTCTTCTGATGACTGAACAAGCTCATTCAGGAGGTCGAGCTCTTCCATGCTCAATTCCATTTTTAAGAAGCTCGAGACAATATTAAGGTTTGCACCCCTTCTCAGAAGATACGAAACAGCAAGTAAGTCCCTCTCTGTCGTTGAAGGGAAAAGTAGAGACCCTGTCTCTTCATATATGCCCAGGGCAAGTACTGTAGCCTCCATTGGTGTCAGATGTATTTTTCTGTTTTTCAATATCTCTGTAAAGATGGTTGCCGTAGCCCCTACATTTTCAATCTTCTCGACCTCTCCCCTTATATCGCCTTCATTGAATGGATGGTGGTCATAGATGTGTATCTTTATACCCTTCTGAGAAAGTAGTTCTGTAAAAGGGCCAATCCTACCAGGTATCTTTGTGTCAACTATGATCAGCCTTGTAACCTTAGAAAGGTCGATGTCCTTTATCCGCTTTATCTCTACTGGTTGGAATGCCTCTATGAAATCTCTCAGCTTCTTCTCCTGAGAGCCGGGAAAGACAATCTTTGCCCCGGGATACAGCTTCTCAGCAGCAACCATCGAGGCAAGAGAATCAAAGTCAGCATTTATGTGGGAGGTTATTATATCCATGATTTATTTTACTAAGAAGTTCATAAGTAAAACCACATGCCTGGGTAAATTTCTGTCATTCTGGCTTGTCCAGAATCCTTCTTAAAAAAGATTCCCGCTTGCCCGTTAGAAATAAGCTTTCTAACGGGCAAGCGGGAATGACAGACGAGTGACCTTACTTATGATCTCCTTAGTAACAGATAATGTGAGAGGTATTACTAATTATGAGGAAGGATATACAACAATCTGATCACGCCCTTTATTCTTTGCTGTAAACAGGGCATTATCAGCAAAGGCGATAAGGTCATCGTAGGTCTTTATCCTTTCCTCAGGAATGCAGGCTATACCTACACTAACAGTAATCTCACCTTTTCCCCCGAGGCCCATAAACTGATATTCCTTTACCACCTTCCTGAGTCGCTCTCCCTCGGTTATGGCACCTGTTAGGGTTGTCTGGGGCAGGAGCATTATGAACTCTTCACCCCCATATCTGGCAAAGATATCTGACTTTCTGGTATGGCCTCTTACGAGTTGTGCAAATTCTCTAAGGACAATATCACCAATCCTGTGACCATAGGTATCATTTATATTTTTGAAGTGGTCTACGTCGAATATCATGCAACTCAACGGGATATTGTATCTTACTGCCCTGCTGAATTCCTCCTCAAGTCTGTTGTAAAAATACCTGACATTATAGATCCCTGTGAGGTAATCAGTTACAGCAAGCCTCTCGAACCATTTCTTTTCCCTCTCAACTTTATCATACATGAAGGCATTATAAAGGGCATTTGCAGATGCAGTGGCAACAGCAGTACAGAGCCTTACCTCCTTTTCTGTAAAGGCGCGATCTGCCTTTGCTATATTCAGCAATAATGTACCTATGACCTCATCACCATGCCACGAGTAAGGAATGCAACAGTCACAACGATAGCACCAACAGGAACCCTC
>JASEEX010000020.1 GCA_030019415.1 Thermodesulfovibrionales bacterium | reverse complement strand
AAGAGAGGGCGGAAGGACTGTAGGTGCAGGTGTTGTTACGGAGATACTGGAGTGATGGAGTGAAACGACGAGGGTGAACCAGAAGATAAGGATAAAATTAAGGGCTTATGACCACAGGATACTTGACAGGTCTGTAAAGGAAATAGTGGATACTGCCCAGAGGACCGGAGCAAGGATAGCAGGTCCGGTACCCTTACCCACAAAAATAAGTAAAATAACTGTTCTCAGGTCTCCGCACGTGGATAAAAAATCGAGGGAACAGTTTGAGATCAGGACACATAAGAGACTGATAGACATATACGATCCAACTCCACAGACTATTGATGCCCTCATGAAATTAGAGCTCGCAGCCGGAGTTGATGTGGAGATAAAATTATGATGGGTATTCTCGGGAGAAAACTCGGTATGACCCAGATATTTATGGAGGACGGAAAAGTATGCCCTGTTACTGTTGTTGAAGCTGGTCCCTGTTGTGTTATTCAGGTCAAGACTCTCGATAATGACGGATATGAGGCTATTAAAGTCGGCCTTTTGGAGGTAGAAGAAAAGAAATTAAAAAAACCCTTAGCAGGTGTTTTCAAAAAGGCAGGAGTTAAACCCTACAGGATATTAAAGGAATTCCCTATGAGTGGTTTAAAGGTCGGCGAGCTCTTGACCGTGGAGAGATTTTCTAAAGGAGACAGGGTTTCTGTTACTGGTATTTCAAAAGGGAAAGGATTTCAGGGTGTTGTGAAGAGGTATCACTATGCTGGAGGGCCGGCGTCTCATGGCTCAATGTTCAACAGGGCCCCGGGTTCTATCGGTTCAAGTTCCTTCCCATCCAGGGTCTGGAAAAATAAGGGGCTTCCTGGCCATATGGGCTCAGAAAGGGTAATAGTAAAGAACCTCAAGATCGTTGATGTTAGGACTGACCAGAACCTGCTCCTTATAAAAGGTGCGGTTCCAGGTGCGAAGGGTACCTATCTGGAGATTAGAAAGGAAGACTGACATGCCGGAGGTAAAAGTGAAAGATAGGAACAATAGTACTGTCGCGAAGATTAACTTGCGTGATGATATCTTTGGTGTCCGTGCGGCTCCCGGCGTTGTCCATGAGGCAGTAATTAATTTTCTTGCAAACCAGAGGCAAGGTACTCATGCAACAAAGACAAAAGGTCTTGTTCGTGGAGGCGGAAAGAAACCCTGGAGGCAGAAGCATACAGGAAGGGCAAGGGCGGGAAGCATTCGCTCCCCTTTATGGAGAGGTGGCGGGATAGTCTTTGGACCTCAGCCGAGGGATTACTCCTATGAGCTTCCAAAAAAAGTGAAAAGGCTTGCCTTAAGGACAGCCCTTTCTATAAAGATGTCAGAGGGGGCAATTACAGTCATAGATAGATTCTCGATGGATCGACCTAAAACAAAAGATATGATAGCAATATTGAAGAACCTCGGATTAGAAGGAGAGAGGATACTTATCGTAACCCCTGAAAGGGATGAAGTTGTAGCCCTCTCTGCAAGGAATATCCCTGGTGTAAAGGTGGTCAGGGTTTCGGACGTGAATTCCTATGATGTATTGGTTCACGGCAGACTCCTTATGACAAAAGATGCAGTCGCCAGATTTGGAGGTAAAGAGATAACAGAATGAGGAGTCTCTATAATATAATCAAAAAGCCCCTTTTTACTGAAAAGGGGAGTTATCTGAAGGAATCAGAAAATAAGATATTAGTTGAGGTAAGCCCTGATGCTAATAAGCTTGAGATAAAAAAGGCTATAGAAGAGATTTTTAAGGTAAAAGTTGAGAAAGTTTCAACAATAAATATAGAAGGTAAATGGAAAAGATATGGAAGGTCTATTGGCAAAAGGCCTGATAGAAAGAAGGCGGTAATTACCCTTAAAAAGGGTGAAAAACTCGATTTTATTGAAGGTGCATAATGGGTATAAAGAAGTATAATCCAACATCACCAGGCAGGAGATTCCAGACTGTCTCTGACTTTACTGACCTAACAACAGATACACCATACAAGCCTCTCCTGAGGCCTACGAGGAGGACCGCTGGCAGGAATAACAAAGGTTGTGTTACCGTCTGGCAGAGAGGTGGAGGTAACAAAAGACTCTACAGGGTTATCGATTTTAAAAGGGATAAGTTTGGTGTCCCTGCAGAGGTTGAGACTATAGAATACGATCCAAACAGGTCAGCAAGGATCGCCCTTCTTAAATACAGAGATGGTGATAGGAGATACATAATTGCACCCTTAGGGCTTCAGGTGGGAGATGAGATTGTCTCAGGTAGGGGTGCTGAGATAAAGACTGGCAATGCCCTACCTTTGAGCGACATCCTATTAGGAACATTTATACATAATATTGAGCTTAGGCCAGGAGGAGGTGCCAAACTTGTCAGAAGTGCAGGCTCCTCAGCACAGCTAATAGCTAAAGAGGATAATTATGTCCAGGTTAAGCTCTCATCAGGTGAGGTGCGGCTTATACCTTCAGGCTGTATGGCCACAATCGGGCAGATTAGTAACCCTGACCATGAAAACATCTCTTACGGTAAGGCAGGCAGAACGAGACTGTTGGGCAGGAGACCTCATGTAAGGGGCGTTGCAATGAACCCCATAGACCACCCGCTCGGTGGCGGTGAAGGCAAGAGCTCTGGTGGCAGACCGGCATGCTCACCATGGGGGAAACCCGAAGGAGTTAAAACAAGGAAGAATAAGAGAACAAATAGATTCATTATTAAGAGGAGAAAGTAATTTGGCGAGATCCTTAAAAAAAGGTCCCTTTGTGGATGAGAAGCTTATGAAGAAGGTCAGGTCAATGATGGAGAGTGGTGAAAAAAAGATCATCAAGACATGGTCCAGGCATTCTACAATAGTACCCGAGTTTATAGGATATACCTTTGCTGTTCATAATGGTAAAAAGTTCATACCCGTGTATGTTACGGAGAATATGGTTGGTCATAAGCTTGGCGAGTTTGCACCAACAAGGACCTTCAGAGGCCATGCCGGCTCAGAAAAGGCTAAAAAGGGATAAAAAGAATTTGCCATGGAAGCAAAGGCGATATTACGGTATGCGAGGATAACACCAAGGAAGGCAAGAAGGGTAATAGACCTGATAAGGGGCAAAAGTGCCGGCGATGCCCTTTTGTTTCTACATTTTATGCCATACAGAGGGGCAAGTTTTGTAGAAAAGCTTCTTAAGTCAGCTATGGCCAATGCAGAACAGAAAAAGGCTGATAATCCTGAATCCATGAAAATTGTAAAGGCCTTTGTTGATCAGGGACCTGTGATGAAAAGGATCGAACCGAGGGCAATGGGAAGAGCAAATATTATAAGGAAAAGGACTTCCCATGTAACTTTAATTTTGTCAGATGAAGAATAGGAGGTAAATCTGGGTCAGAAAACGCATCCTATAGGAAATCGGCTCGGTATAATAAAAACATGGGATTCGATATGGTATCTCAAAAAGGACTATACCGAACAACTTCTCGAAGACATAACAATAAGAAAGATGCTCAAAAACAGACTCTTCCATGCAGGGGTCTCGAAGATAGAGATAGAACGGGCAGGTCAAAATATGAGAGTAGCAATCCATACTGCAAGACCCGGAATTATTATCGGCAAAAAGGGTGCTGAAGTAGAAAGGCTCAGGAAAGACCTTCAACTGATGACAGGTAGAGATATTGCGATAGATATAAAAGAGATAAGGAAACCAGAAATAGATGCTCAACTTGTTGCGGAAAATATAGCCCTTCAACTCGAAAAGAGGATTGCCTTCAGAAGGGCTATGAAGAAGGCCGTGACCTCAGCCTTGAGATTTGGTGCCCTCGGAGTAAAGATATCATGCTCAGGGAGGCTTGCCGGGGCCGAGATAGCGCGGTCAGAGTGGTACAGGGAGGGCAGGGTTCCGCTCCATACATTAAGGGCTGATATTGACTTCGGCTTTGCAGAGGCAAGGACAACCTATGGTGTTATAGGAGTTAAGGTATGGGTCTATCACGGCGATATACTACCAGAAAGCTTCGGGCCTTCGTCCCAAACCCAATAGTGAGGTTCGTAATCCGGGACGGAATTATCAAAGTAAGCTGGTAAAATACAGGTAATGCTATGTTGATGCCCAAAAAGGTCAAATACAGAAAGATGCAGAAAGGTAGGATGGATGGGAAGGCCTATAGAGGTTGCACCGTCTCCTTTGGTGAGTTCGGTCTGAAGGCGCTTGAACCTGGATGGGTCTCCAGTAGACAGATCGAGGCAGCAAGAATCACTATTACACGCCATGCCAGGAGGGGATGCAAGGTATGGATAAGGATCTTTCCTGATAAACCGATAACCAGAAAGCCCGCTGAGACAAGGATGGGAAAGGGTAAAGGGGCACTTGAATACTGGGTTGCAGTTGTTAGGCCGGGAAGGATTCTATACGAGATGTCCGGTGTTAGCGAGGAGGTTGCGAAAGAGGCCTTGCGTCTTGCCTCTCATAAATTGCCTGTGGCAACAAAGTTTGTAAAAAGGGACGAGGGGGTTCTATGAAACCATCTGAATTCAGGGCAATGACAATAGAGGAGTTGATAAAAAAGGAGCAGGACCTCAGAAGGGAACTTTTCAATCTAAGGTTCCAACAGGCTACAGGGGAGATAGAGAATCCGATGCGCATACGGGCTGTGAAAAGGGATATTGCAAGGGTCTTAACAATAAAAAGTGAAAAGTTGAAAAGTAAAAATGTCTAAAAAGATTTATACAGGTGAAGTTATTAGCGACAAGATGGATAAGACCGTCGTTGTGGCTGTAAAAAGACTTTTCCAGCACCCTAAATACAAGAAGACTGTAAAGAGGGTGGCAAGGTTCAAGGCACATGATGAGGATAACAGGTGTCGTATTGGGGATAGTGTCAAGATTATAGAGACAAGGCCTCTCAGCAAGGAAAAGAGGTGGGTGGTGCTTGAAGTCTTAGATAGGGCAGCAAGAGGTGGTTAAAGATGGTTCAGCTGAGGAGCATACTTGGGGTGGCAGACAATTCAGGTGCAAAAAAGGTTCAATGTATAAAGGTTCTTGGAGGCTCCCATAAGAAGTACGCGAGGCTTGGTGATATCATTGTTGTCAGCGTCAAGGAGGCATTGCCAGACAGCAACATCAAAAAGGGAACGGTAACAAGGGCCGTTGTGGTACGGACGAAGAAAGAACATAGAAGGCCTGATGGGTCATATATACGTTTTGACCAGAATGCCGTTGTTCTTATAAATGCAGAGGGCGAACCTATTGGGACGAGAATCTTTGGCCCTGTGGCAAGGGAACTCAGGTGGAAGGAGTTTACAAAAATAATCTCTTTAGCTCCGGAGGTGCTGTAGGTACACTATGGGATTAAGCATTAAGAAAAATGATACAGTATTAGTCATTACTGGCAAGGAAAAAGGTAAAAAAGGGAGGGTCCTTTTTGTTTACCCATCAGAGGACAAGCTCCTGATAGAGAGAGTTAACATAATCAAGAGACATATGAGACCGAGCAGAAAATATACACAGGGAGGTATAATCGAGAAAGAAGCACCCCTTCATATATCAAGTGTGATGCTTCTATGCCCGAAGTGTGCAAAACCAACAAGGATTGGCAATACAGTCTTATCAGATGGCAAGAAGGTAAGGGTGTGCAAAAAATGCAAGGAGATTATAGACGAGTAGTGGTACCGAGACTCAAGGAGAAATATATAAAAGAGGTTATTCCGGCTATGATGAAAGAGTTTTCATATAAAAATGTAATGGAGGTACCCAGGTTAGAAAAGATTGTCCTTAATGTCGGTCTTGGAGAGGCGATACAGAACATAAAACTCCTCGATGCAGTACAGAAGGAACTCTCTCTAATAACGGGCCAGAGGGCTGTTGTAACAAAGGCAAAAAAATCAATCGCCGGTTTTAAACTAAAGAAGGGAATGCCTATAGGCTGTAAAGTGACCCTCAGGGGGAATAGGATGTACGAATTCCTTGACAGGTTTATAAGTCTTGCCCTGCCGAGGATCAGGGATTTCAAGGGGTTATCAGGGAGGTCCTTTGATGGAAGGGGTAACTATTCTCTGGGCCTCAAAGAGCAGTTTATGTTCCCTGAGATAGATTATGACAAGGTCGAGGTAGCCCATGGACTTGATGTCACAATCTGTACTACTGCAAAGACGGATAAAGAAGGGAAGGCCCTTTTGCATTATTTAGGAATGCCCTTCAGGAGTTGACGGGAGTTATGAATGGCTAAGGTTTGTATGATAGAGAAGGCCAAGAGGCAACCAAAGTTCCCGGTGAGGTCTCACAACAGGTGTAAGCTGTGTGGAAGGCCAAGGGGCTATCTACGGAAGTACGGGATGTGCAGGATCTGTTTTAGGGCTCTTGCCCTCAAAGGGCAGATACCCGGAGTGGTAAAATCGAGCTGGTAGGAGCTTTGAGGGACTAAGTCCATCAAAGGAGGAATTTTAATGGTAACCGATCCTATTGCAGATATGCTTACAAGAATAAGAAACACAGTACGTATAAAGGCAGAGAAGGTTGATATTCCTGCCTCCAGAATGAAGGTAGAGGTAGCGAAGATATTGAAGGAGGAAGGGTTTATAAAGTCATACAAAATTTTGAAGGATAAAAGGCAAGGTATTCTGAGGATAATCCCGAGATACGTGGAGGATAAGAGTCTTATCACTGGCTTGAAGAGAATCAGCAAGCCGGGCAGGAGGGTCTATGTTGGCAGGAAGGACATCCCGAAGGTAATTGGGGGGGTCGGGATTGCAATTCTGACAACCCCGAAAGGGGTGTTGAGTGATAAGGCCTGTCGTCGTGAGGGTGTGGGAGGAGAAGTCATCTGTTATGTTTGGTAAAAGTAAACTAAGAGTGAATGGTGACAGTGAACAGTGTCAGTTACTGACACTAAAAACTGACACTGACACCTTTTTCACGAGGAGAACAGAGTGTCAAGGATAGGTAAAAAGCCCATTGAGATACCCGAAGGTGTTGATGTATCAATAGATGAAAGGACAATAAAGATAAAGGGGCCAAAAGGCGAACTTAGCTGGAGTTGTCCGGATAAGATTAAGGCTTCAGTAAATGATGGCAAAATAGTGGTTGAAAGAACTGGTGACTCGAGGGCTGACAGGGCACTACATGGTCTTACAAGGAGCAGCATCTCTAATATGGTAATAGGGGTCTCACAGGGTTACCAGAAAGTCCTTGAGATAGTTGGTGTTGGTTATAAGGCCCAGGTGATGGGTAACAAGCTTATATTGACCCTCGGTTATTCTCATCCCATTGAGTTTCAATTGCCAGAGGGTATCAAGGCGTCTGTTGATTCAAAACAGACTACAGTCACCCTCACGGGAATTGACAAACATCAACTCGGACAGGTGGCTGAAAATCTCAGGGCCCTCAGACCGCCTGATTCTTATAAAGGTAAGGGTATCAGGTATTCAGGCGAACACCTCAAATTGAAAGCCGGTAAAACGGGTAAAAAATAGTTAATAGTTTTGAACTAAAAACTAAAGACTAATAACTGATAACTAAATTGTGGAGGGTCTTTTGGCAAAGGGCCAAAAAGAGGGCAGAGAAAGACGCCATAAAAGGGTAAGGAAGAAGGTCCTCGGGACGCCCGAAAGGTTAAGACTTTCTGTTTATCGGAGCCTGAATCACATGTACGCCCAGATTATAGATGACCTCAAGGGACATACTGTTGTCTTTGCATCGAGTCTCGATAAGGAATTTAAAGATAAGAAATCCCATAAAGGTAATATCGAGACAGCAAAGCAGGTCGGTGAGCTCATAGCAAAAAGGGCCTTAGAGAAAGGCATAAAGAAGGTTGTTTTTGACAGGGGCGGATATCTTTATCATGGCAGAATTAAGGCACTGGCAGAGGCAACCAGGGAAGCGGGATTGGAATTTTAATAGTTGTCAGTTTTTAGTTTTCAGTTTTTAATTACTAACAACTTATAACTTATAACTTTTGAAGGGGGTATGGTGGCAAGGATTGACCCAGAGGGATTGAATCTCAAAGATAAGGTTGTATACATAAACAGGGTAGCAAAAGTTGTTAAAGGTGGAAGGCGATTTTCCTTTACCGCCCTCGTTGTTGTAGGAGATGGAGAGGGAACTGTTGGCATGGGAAAAGGAAAGGCCTCAGAGGTTCCTGAGGCAATAAGAAAGGCGATTGAGCAAGCGAAAAAATCCCTAATAAAGTTTCCCATAAAAGACGGGACAATTCCCCACAGGGTCATAGGAAAATTCGGCTCAGGAACCATTGTTATGAACCTGGCACAGAAGGGCACTGGGATTATTGCAGGAGGTGCTGTTAGGGCAGTATTGGAGGTAGCAGGGGTTCAAAATATAGTTGCAAAATCCCTCCGCAGCCATAATCCCTTTAATGCAGTGAAGGCAACGCTGAATGGGCTTTCAATCCTCAAGGACCCCGATTCTGTAATGAAGCTGAGAGGAAAGCTTGAAGAGGAGCACCAAAAGGCGTTATGAAGATAGAAGATTTAAAGCCTGCGGTAGGAAGGAGAAGAAAGATTAAGAGAGTCGGCCGCGGTACAGGCTCGGGACATGGAAAAACTTCTTGCAGGGGCCATAAGGGGCAGAAAGCTCGTTCCGGGGGCACAAAAGGGCCAGGCTTTGAGGGCGGGCAGATGCCTCTGCAGAGGAGACTTCCTAAGAGGGGGTTTAAAAACCGTTTTAGGATAGAGTACGCAATCATAAATCTAAAAGATGTTAGTAGGTTAGAGGGGTTAGATATTATAACACCCGAGGTCCTTGTTGAAAGGGGTATCATAAAGGATTTAAAGGATGGCCTCAAGGTACTTGGCGAGGGTGAGATTCACAGACCCTTTACGATAAAGGCAAATGCCTTTAGTGCCTCTGCCTTAGCCAAGATAGCCGCTTCAGGTGGTAAGGCGGAGGTAGTGTAGGTTGGGAATTCTCTCGAGCTTCCAGAATATATTTAAGATACCAGAGCTTAAAAGCAGAATTCTTTTTACCCTCGCCCTACTCGCTGTATACAGGATTGGCGCCCATATCCCTACCCCTGGAATTAACGGGGAGGAACTGAGCAAGTTTCTCGCTGAGAAGGGTGGGGCCCTCATGGGCTTTTTTGATATGTTTTCAGGTGGGGCTTTATCGAGGGTCACTATCTTTGCCCTCGGCATAATGCCTTATATAAGTGCATCTATTATCCTTCAGCTTCTTACAGTAGTAATTCCGGCTATAGGTAAGCTTGCAAAGGAGGGAGAGGCAGGCAGAAAAAAGATCGTAAGATATACAAGATATGGGACGGTTATTATCAGTGCCATTCAGTCTTTCGGCATTGCAGCAGGCCTGGAGGGTATGGCAGGAGGTGCATTTGTGCAAAACCCCGGCTGGTCATTCAGGCTGCTGACGATGATTACACTTACATCAGGGACGGTCTTTTTAATGTGGCTTGGAGAACAGATCACCGAGAGAGGTATAGGTAACGGTATATCCCTCATAATATTTGCCGGAATTGTTGCACGTTTTCCTAATGCTGTAATAAGTACAATCAGGCTAACACAGGCAAGGGAGCTATCTATATTATTCATCATCGTACTTATTGTGATGATGGTGGCTGTTGTCGGTGCGATAATCTATATGGAGAGAGGACAGAGGAAGATCCCTGTACAGTATGCAAAGAGAGTTGTGGGGCGCAAGGTGTATGGTGGTCAATCCACGCACCTGCCACTAAAGGTAAATACCGCTGGAGTTATTCCTCCAATATTTGCATCCTCCATTATTATGTTCCCCGCAACGGTAGCAGGTTTTATAGCAATACCATGGGTACAGGCAATAGCAAGACAGCTTTCTCCCGGGACAGTACTTTATACCACACTTTATGTCGGGATGATCTTTTTCTTTGCCTATTTTTATACTGCTATTATATTTAACCCTGTTGATATTGCAGATAATCTCAAGAAGTACGGTGGTTATATACCAGGTATAAGACCCGGCCAGAAGACCTCTGAGTATATCTACAGGGTGCTTTCGAGACTGACGTTTGTGGGCGGTTTATATCTAGCAATTGTATGCATTATCCCAGAGATACTGATAGGAAGATTTAATCTTCCTTTTTATTTTGGAGGCACATCTCTTCTGATTACAGTCGGAGTTGCCCTCGACACCGTTTCCCAGATAGAGACGCACCTGATTACACGTTCATACGAGGGCTTCCTAAAAAAGGGCAGGATAAGAGGCAGGAGAGGATAGGGTTTTGAGAATTCAAAATTCAAAATGATAAATTTTCAGAAGTATGATTATCTTAAAGTCTCCGGAAGAGATAGAAAGGATAGCTAAGTCATGCCATATCGTTGCCAGTACACTTGATGCTATAAGAGGTATGGTGAGACCTGGCATCACAACGGAAGAGATCGAGAGTTTTGCCGATGCCTATATTAGGGCACAGGGAGGGGTACCAGCATTTAAGGGGTACAGGGGATACCCTGCAAGCATATGCACATCCATGAATAATGAGGTTATTCACGGTATACCATCGAAGAGGGTTTTAAAGGAGGGAGATATTCTGAGTGTTGACCTTGGTGTTTATAGCGATGGTTTTTACGGAGATGCCGCTTATACATTTCCTGTGGGGAAAATACACCCAGATGTAGAAAGGTTACTTAGGGTAACAGAAGAATCCCTTTACATAGGGATTGAGAATGCAAGGATAGGCAATAGAGTATCCGATATCTCACATTCTATTCAAAGACATGTTGAGTCAAATGGGTTTTCTGTAGTAAGGGCATTTGTAGGCCATGGCATAGGCAGGAAATTACATGAAGAGCCTCAGATTCCTAATTTTGGTTCCCCGGGGCGTGGCCCAAGGCTCAGGGAAGGCATGACCCTGGCGATAGAGCCCATGGTCAATGCGGGGGGATATGAGGTCTTTATTCTCACTGATGGATGGACAGCGGTTACAGTTGATGGTAAACCATCAGCCCACTTTGAGCATACTGTGCTTGTTACATCAGATGGACCTAAAATCTTGACTAAAAGCGAATGAAAAAATTATAATTTCAAGTTAATGCCAAAAGAGGAAATTATAGAGGTTCAGGGCACGGTTATAGAGACCCTGCCGAATGCAATGTTCAAGGTGGAGCTTGAAAATGGCCAAGTTATACTCGCCTATGTATCAGGGAAGATGAGGATGCACTTTATAAAGATTTTGCCGGGTGATAAGGTTACAGTGGAGCTTTCGCTATACGATCTTACGAAGGGTAGAATAACTTATAGAGCAAAATAAAAAGTTAAAAGTTGAAAGTGAAAAGTTTTTGGCTTTATAACTTTTAACTCATAACTCTTAACTTTAAATTTAAGAGGGAGAAATGAAGGTCAGGTCATCGGTGAGACCTATATGTGCCAAATGCAAGATAGTAAAAAGGAAGGGCGTTATAAGGGTTATCTGTGATAACCCAAGGCATAAACAGAGGCAGGGATAAAAACAGTTATGAGTTCAGAGTTGTGAGTGAAAAAATCTCCAAACTAAAAACTTCAAACTGACAGGGGAGGTATAGTTGGCAAGAATTGCTGGAGTTGATTTACCAAAGAACGAACGCATAGAGATAGGGCTGACAAGGATCTTCGGTATAGGCAGATCTCTTTCACAGAAGATGTTGTCTGAGACGAAGGTCAACCCTGACACGAGGGTAAAGGACCTCACTGATGAAGAGATTGTAAAAATAAGGAATGTGATCGAGAGGGATTACAGGGTTGAGGGTGATCTCAGGCGTGACACATCCATGAGTACAAAAAGACTTATAGACATCGGCTGTTATAGAGGACTGAGACACCGTTTAGGACTCCCTGTGAGAGGTCAGAGGACGAGAACGAATGCCAGAACTCGTAAAGGCCCAAAAAAGGCAGCCATTGGCAGGAAGAAAGAGGCATAACTGAATGGCTCAGAGGAAAAAAGATATCAAGAAAGAGAAAAAAAATATCACCTACGGAGCAGCCCATATTCAAGCTACTTTTAACAACACGATAATAACTATAACTGACCCCGATGGTGATGTTATTACCTGGTCAAGCGCGGGCAACTTAGGCTTTAAGGGCTCAAGGAAGGGGACTCCTTATGCAGCACAAATAGCAGCTGCTGCAGCAGCTAAAAAGGCTAAGGACTTGGGCATTAAGCAGATTGATATCTTTATTAAAGGTCCTGGTGCAGGGAGGGAATCTGCTATCAGAGCACTTCAGGCAGCAGGTTTGGAGATTAACCTTATAAAGGATGTAACACCAGTCCCTCACAACGGATGCAGGCCTCCAAAAAAGAGGCGGGTATAACGTGGCAAGATATACAGGACCTTTATGCAGGATTTGCCGCGGGAAAGGGGAAAAACTTTTTCTAAAGGGCGATAGGTGTTATACAGAGAAATGTGCTACCGATAGAAGAAAATATCCTCCTGGACAACATGGGCAGGGTTATAGGAAATTATCCGACTATGGTACCCAACTCAGAGAAAAACAGAAGGTCAGAAGGACTTATGGACTTCTTGAAAGAGAGTTCAGAAGGTATTTCTATGAGGCTGAGAGGAGAAAAGGCATTACAGGAGAGGTGCTCCTTCAGCTCCTCGAGAGCCGTCTTGATAACATTGTATATCGCATGGGTTTTGCATCCAATAGACGTAAGGCGAGACAATTTGTCAGTCATGGCCACTTTCTTGTAAACGGTAAAATAGTAAACCTCCCATCATATGAGGTCAAAGGAGGGGATTTCGTGGAAGTAAAGGAATCAAGCAGGGACATACCCGAGATAACCGACAGCCTATCAAAGGCTGAGCATAGAGGAATACCCCGATGGGTTGAGGTTGATAGTGCAGACATGAGAGGCAAGGTTTTGCATATACCATCAAGGGAGGAAATACAGCTTCCTGTTCAGGAGCAGCTCATAGTAGAACTCTACTCTAAGTGAGAATAACTTTTTAGAGTTGTTCTTATATAAACAAATTAGATAATTTATGAAAATAACCAAATTCCAAGCACCAATAACCAAATAATAACCAATAACCAAAATACAATAACCAAACAGTCTGGAAATTGAGAATTAAAATTGGGGACTTATTTGGTTATTGATTATTGGTGATTATCTGGAATTTGTGATTTGGTTATTGTATTTTAAATTCGAGGAGGCCTTATGGATCTAAAGGAAAGAGGTTTTCAGTTACCTGATAAAATCATTTTTGATGAAGAAATCCTGACCGACACATACGGTAAACTTATAGCAGAGCCTTTAGAGCGTGGTTTTGGTACCACCGTAGGGAATGCCCTCAGGAGGGTTTTGCTATCCTCTATAGAAGGTGCAGCAGTTACAGCAGTAAAGATACAGGGTGCCCTTCATGAATTCTCCAAAATAGACGGTATTAAGGAAGATGTGATTGACATAATCCTGAACATGAAGAAGCTCAGGTTCAAAGTGTATACGGATGGAAAGAAGATTGCAACAGTAAAGGTAAAGGGCCCCAAAGATGTGACGGGCTCTGATATTCAGGGGGATGCATCTTTTGAGATCCTTAACCCTGAGCAGGTCATAGCAACCTTAGATAGGGATGCTATATTTGAGGCTGAGATGCATATTAAAAAGGGCAAAGGATATGTGCCTGCTGAATTAAATAAAGAGGAAGGCCTCCCTATGGATATAATTGCCGTTGATTCTGTCTTTACCCCTATAAAGAAGGTTAACTTCACCGTGGAGAAGACAAGGGTGGGAAGGGCAACAGATTATGACAGACTTGTAATGGAGATATGGACCGATGGAAGTATAACACCTGAAAAGGCAGTTTCGCAGGCTGCATCTATCATAATTGAGCATATGAAGCTGTTCCTATTAAAAGAGGAAGAGGAGAAAGAAGAGATAGAGATAAGTTCTGTGCAGGAAAGTAGTGAAGTACAATTACTCAGCGAGAATCCCGTATTCAACAGAAATCTCCTTAAGAGTGTTGATGAGCTGGAGCTCTCCGTAAGATCCTGTAACTGCCTGAAGAATGCAAACATAAGGACCATTGCCGACCTTATACAGAAAACAGAGCATGAGATGCTCAAGACAAAGAACTTTGGACGCAAGTCCCTTAATGAGATAAAGGAGATACTCCATTCAATGGAATTGCGCCTCGGCATGAGGATTGACTTTGATGTCCTTAACAAAGAGATAGCCTCACGAGGTGGAGGTGTTGAGCAAGGTGCGACATAGAGTTGATGGTAGGTTATTCGGGAGGACTACGAACCAGAGGAAGGCCCTTTTACGGGGTCTGGTGGCTTCGCTCTTTGAACATCAGAGGATAGAGACAACCGTTGCAAAGGCAAAGGAGGTAAAAAGAATTGGAGAGAGGATAATAACGCTCAGCATCAGGGGAGATCTCCATGCAAAGCGGCTTGCTCTTTCGTATCTCCCTAACAGGGCTGCTATTGCAAAGCTCTTCAGCGAGATAGCACCGAGACTTTCTGGAAGAAGTGGTGGATACCTGAGGATTGTCAAGACAAGAAACAGGGTCAAGGACTCTTCACCGATGGCTGTGCTTGAATTTGTTGATTACGAGGATGTACGGAAGTCCTCCACCCCTGTTAAACCTCGAAGGCATCCTTGATATGTTCGATATCCTTCTTTCCACTATCTCTGTAAAAAATGCTGAGAACATCAAACCTCACCGGAGATTCTTTGCCCTGCCTTTTCAGATAAAGTAAGGCTAAATTTTTCAGTTTTTGCCTTTTCTTTTTATTCACTGCCTCGAATGGATAGCCGAAGGAATCATCTGCCCTCGTCTTCACTTCAACAAATACTACGGTGTCTCCGTCCTTTGCTACAATGTCAATCTCACCAATAGGGGTCTTGTAGTTCCTCGCAATTATCTTATAGCCTTTACCCTTCAGAAATTTTACTGCAAGGCTTTCGCCCCTACCACCAAGGGTCTTCATCTCCTCCAAACCTCCTGAGGAGCTTTGGTATCCCTTCTATATCCTTTATCTCCTTCTGACAGTGCACTTTGAAGAGTTCCCTAAAAAAAGAAAACTCTTCCCAATGTCCATTGAGATGCATGGATAAAGCCTTGTTGAGGTTCTCGCCTTTCTTGTCCCAGTCAAGGAGGATGATAACCCTGTGAAATTTCTCTGCGATGTCTGCACAAAAATCGTGGAGGCCCTTACCTCTGTGAAGTGTTATTATCTCACCGATAAGTCCGAGCCTCCTCAATGCAGATACATCCTTCTTGCCCTCTACGATAATAGGTACTGTTTTGTTTATCTCATAAAGGGCCTCAATAACCTCCCTTAACCTCTCCATCCTCTCAATATCACCGGGTGAGGGCATATCTCCCTTTTTGTTCATTATAATTTACCCCGTTAGAAAGCCCTGCCATTTGTGGCGGGGATGGTATAAACAAAAATTTAATTCCTTACAGAAAGGGCGGAGTAAAAGCCCCGTCCTTTCTAACGGGGTTTACTTAACCTGTTGAAATCTTTCCTCAGTCCTATCTTACCATATTTTCGGTTAACTATGCCCCCTGTGCCTTGGCGTATTGGGTTCACCCGGTAGTGTTTAATCCCGGGGAGTTGCCAAATAAAAAGACCTTTGAGTTGACATTTGTTAAATTTTTCATATATGTTTAAATAATGCCAGCTAAATTAGGTCGGCTCCTTATAGCCTCTAATGTTATCTCAGAGGAGCAGCTGAAAGAGGCCCTTGACCTTCAGAGGAGACAAGGCGGAAGGCTCGGGACGAACCTTGTGAAGTTAGGTTATATAACGGAAGAAAAACTTGTTGCCTTCCTGAGCAGACAGTACAATGTTCCTGCAATAAACCTATCGGATTACAAGGTTGACCCTTCTCTCTTAAAGCTCATACCTGTTGATATGGCGAGGAAATACCCAATAATGCCTGTTGCAAGGGTTGGTGCTACTTTAACGATTGCCATGGCTGACCCATCCAATGTATTTGCGGTAGATGATGTGAAGTTCAGGACGGGGTATAATGTTGAGGTTGTTGTGTCGAGTGAATCCTCGATTTTAAATTCCATATCAACCTATTATGTGGGCCATGGTGAGGCCCTTATTGCTGCAAAAGGGGCAGCAGCGGCACAGGTGCTTCAGGCAAAGGATTATGCGGTCTCGGATTTAGAAGAGATCGAAGAGGATGTCTCCTCAATTGATGAAGGCTTAGGCGATGTTGAAAAACTTGACGAGGTAGTAGATAAGGCCCTTGACGACGTCGAGGTGGTGGAGGAAAAAGAGAATGCAGAGGTTATAAGGGATGTTGCACCACCAGTAGTAAAGCTTGTTAATGGTGTACTTATAAATGCGATAAAGGCAGGGGCAAGTGACATCCATATAGAACCGTATGAGAAATTCCTGAGGGTAAGACAAAGGATTGACGGCGTAATGTATATAGTTATGAACCTGCCGGTAAAGATAAAGGCTGCTGTAACATCGAGGCTCAAGATAATGTCAAACCTTGATATTGCAGAAAGGAGACTTCCTCAGGATGGCAGGATTAAACTGAGACTCGGCAAAAAAAGAGAGATAGATTTCCGTGTCTCTGTCTTGCCATGCCTTTTTGGTGAAAGGACTGTTTTAAGGCTCCTCGATAAGTCAAGCCTTCAGATAGACCTCACAAAGCTCGGATTTGAGGAAGGGGCATTACAGGATTTCATGGATGCACTGAATAAGCCATACGGCATGATCTTAGTTACAGGACCTACTGGAAGTGGCAAGACAACAACCCTCTACTCTGCGTTGAATTGTCTAAATAATCCTGGCATTAACATAATGACCGTTGAGGACCCTGTTGAGTATAACTTCTTAGGGATAAATCAGGTTCAGGTGAAGGAAGATATTGGCCTTACATTTGCCGCAGCCCTCAGGTCTTTTTTAAGGCAGGACCCTGATGTCATCATGGTTGGAGAGATTCGTGACTTTGAGACAGCAGAGATCGCGGTCAAGGCAGCCCTGACAGGACATCTTGTCTTGAGTACCCTGCACACAAATGATGCACCAAGCACTATAAGCAGGTTATTGAATATGGGTATTGAGCCCTTTCTTGTATCGGCATCGGTTATCCTTATAATGGCCCAGAGGCTTGTAAGAAAGGTATGCACAAAGTGCAAGGAGGAGGAAAAGGTTCCTGCCTCAGCGTTAATAAAGATAGGTTTCTCAGAGGAAGAGGCAGAGACAGTAAAATGTTACAGGGGCAAGGGTTGTCCTGCATGCAATGGTTCTGGATATAAGGGAAGGATAGCACTCTATGAGGTTATGCCCCTCAAGGATGAGATCAAGGAGCAGGTTCTTGAAGGGGCATCAGCTGATGAGATAAAGAAGACTGCCGTCAAGCTCGGCATGAAGACCCTGAGGATAAGCGGCATCACTAAGATAAAGGAGGGCACCACCTCTTTGGAAGAGGTGATAAGAGTTACATTTTGAGACTAAAGAAATAGGGGGTGAGTTATGGCCGCTCTTTATGACTTACTGAGGATGATGATAGAAAGGGGTGCTTCGGACCTTCATATAACAACAGGAAGCCCACCAAGGTTGAGGATAGATGGAAAGCTCGTGCCCATTGATCACCCACCCCTGACCCCTGCAGATACAAAGGCGCTATGCTACAGCATACTAACGGATGCACAGAAACATAAATATGAGGAAAATAATGAGCTCGATCTCTCTTTTGCTATCAAGGGTGTTAGCAGGTTCAGGGCAAATATCTTCATGCAGAGGGGAGCTGTTGCCGGGGCATTCAGAACCATCCCGTTCGAGATTAGGGGTTTTAAGGAACTCGGCTTACCGGATATCGTTAATGATATTTTGAAAAAGTCTTCAGGCCTCATCCTTGTTACAGGCCCAACTGGAAGCGGTAAATCTACAACACTTGCAGCCATGGTCGACAGGATAAACTCAGAGAGATCTGCCCATATAGTAACTATAGAGGACCCGATAGAATATCTTCATCAACACAAAAAATGTCTGATCAACCAGAGAGAGGTAACTGCTGACACTGCATCATTTGAAACCGCACTGAGATATGTCCTCAGACAGGATCCTGATGTTGTCTTAATAGGTGAGATGCGCGACCTCGAAACAATAGAGGCAGCCCTTAAGGTCTCGGAGACAGGGCATTTAACCCTCGCCACATTACATACAAATTCTGCTGTCCAGACAATAAACCGTATCATAGATGTCTTTCCACCCCATCAACAGGAGCAGGTAAGGGTTCAGTTCTCTTTTGTCCTCGAAGGAATACTTGCTCAACAGCTTATCCCTAAGAAATCTGGACAGGGAAGGGTTCTTGCCATTGAGTTGCTGATTCCAAATCCAGCTATAAGAAACCTGATAAGAGAAGACAAGATACACCAGGTATATTCAATGATGCAGACAGGCCAGGCAAAATTCGGTATGCAGACGATGAACCAGTCATTATACGACCTTTATTCGAAAGGACTTGTATCATACGAGGATGCAATTGGAAGGTCATATCTACCTGATGAGTTAATCACAATGCTCCAGAGGAGTGTGTCAACTACCTCTGGCCGAGGAAGGGGATAAAAAATGGCTATTGTATATCAATGGTCAGGTAAGACGCCAAGGGGGACCATAGAATCAGGAGAGATAACTGCAGCAACAAAAGAAGAGGTAATCGCAATTCTCGGAAAGAGAAAGATTATTCCTACGGTCATAACGGAGA
Source organism: Thermodesulfovibrionales bacterium (assembly GCA_030019415.1). Classification (GTDB taxonomy): domain Bacteria; phylum Nitrospirota; class Thermodesulfovibrionia; order Thermodesulfovibrionales; family SM23-35; genus JASEEX01. The sequence goes on along the minus strand of JASEEX010000020.1, from coordinate 17,287 downwards.
AACCGAAGAAGGCACGTATATTTGGTCTCGGAGGAAGGGTAAAGGATAAAGACATTGTGGTCTTTACAAGACAGTTTGCTACGATGATAGATGCAGGGCTTCCGCTTGTGCAGGCACTCGAAATACTTTCTACCCAGGTTGAGAACAAGGCCTTTGGTAGGATAATTGCGCAGGTCAAGACAGATGTTGAGTCAGGCTTAACGTATGCCGATGCCCTTAAAAAGCACCCGAGGGTATTCAGTGAGTTGTATGTAAATATGGTTGCAGCAGGTGAGGCCGGCGGTATCCTCGATACAATACTCAACAGGTTGGCAGCTTATATAGAAAAGGCAATGAAGCTGAAGAAGAAGGTCAAAGGGGCAATGGTTTATCCTGCAGTAGTCACAACAGTTGCTATCCTGGTAATTGTTATCATAATGCTCTTTGTTGTCCCGACATTTTCAAAGATGTTTGCCCAGCTTGGAGGAACCCTGCCACTACCAACAAGGATAATCATTAATACCAGTAGCTTTATTGCAGGCATAGGCGGGCTAATGAGCTTTGTTTCGATAGTTGCCGCTGCCGCCTTTATCATCCAGTTTCGGAGGGCAGAAAAGGGCAAAGAGATAACAGATACAATACTACTCAGGCTTCCTATATTTGGTGCACTTCTTAATAAGGTCGCTGTAGCAAAATTCACAAGGACACTCGGAACCCTTGTCAGCAGTGGTGTTCCGCTATTAGATGGTCTTGAGATAACAGCAAAGACATCAGGCAACAAGGTGGTCGAACATGCGGTTATGGGTGTTAGAAAGGGAGTTATGGGAGGAAAGACCCTCGCCGATCCTGTTAAAAAGGCAGGGGTCTTCCCCCCGATGGTCACACATATGATAGCAGTCGGTGAATCGACAGGTGCCCTTGATGCAATGCTCAGCAAGATTGCCGATTTCTATGATGACGAGGTAGATGCATCAGTATCAAACCTCACCGCGATGATGGAACCTATGCTTATGATATTTCTCGGAACTACTGTTGGTTTTATAGTTATCTCTATGTATCTCCCGATATTTAAACTGATTACACTTATAAAATAGCAAAGGGCGTAGAGCTTAGAGCATAGAGTTTTTTAACTCTTACTTAATGCCCTATGCTATAAAAGTATCCTCCGTGCGTTTGTATAGACGTTCATGCGGTCTCTCCTTACGAAACCTACAAGTGTAATACCCGATGTCTCGGCTATCTCGATCGCGCGATCTGTAGGTGCAGCCCTGCTCGCAACTATGGGGATACCCCATCTTGAGCATTTTGAGGCAATCTCTGACGAGAGGCGGCAACTTACTAACATTAATTTCCCGGTGAAAGGAATATCCTCAAGAATGGAATATCCTATCACCTTATCAACAGCATTGTGTCTGCCTATGTCCTCTGCGAAGACAAGAATTCTCTCTCCATCTGATAGTGCTGCGCTGTGAAAGCAACCAGTCAGCCTGAAGAGTTCCGACCTCTGCTGAAACTCCTCAGAGATACCCTTAAGGGCTCCTACCTCAAGAGAAAAATCATCTGTGACCTTTTCGAAATTTCTTTTTTTATTGAAGGTGACACCCCCTATGCATCTCGAGGTGATTGTCATTCCTTCTGTTAAAGCATCTCCAGCAACGGGGATATCAACCATAATCTCCTCTCCATATACTATACTCATCTCCTCTGGGCAGATTTCCTCGATTATCCCTTCTGTAAGAAAAAGGCCCATTACTAACTCCTTTATCATAAGGGGTGTGCAGTAGAGACTTATAACATCCTTTCCATTAACGGAGACTCTCAGTCTTTTTTCTACAGCGATATAATCTTCTGTCTCCTCAAAAGATGCACCTTGTTTTTTCATCACCTTTCTTTTTATGTGGGGATTCATCTTTGACTGAATTTTAACAGAGGTATCTCTTTACTGTCAAAAGGGCAAAAATGATATGTTTTTTAATCCCTCAGAGAGTAAGCATCTCCAATTCCATGAGTATTAATATATTCTCAATGGGTCCTGAATCAAGTTCAGGATCGGCAAAAGAATCCGCTCAAACACTATATCCTGTATAAAGAGGCAAAAGCCTCGGAGTCCCGCACCGTATCATGGTGCGGGACGAGAATGAGCGAAAATACTATATCCTGCCCTTTATTACCATTTAAAAATTAAAGTTAAATTCTGTCACGAAAAAAGAGATGCTTACCCTCAGAAAATAGACCTTGTCAGTGCAGGCAGTATAAGTTATATTATTTAATAATGCGAATCGAGAGAATCGAGTTAACAGGATTTAAATCCTTCGCAGAGAGAACCATATTTAACTTCCATCCGGGTATTACCTGCTTTGTAGGTCCAAACGGTTGCGGAAAGAGTAATATTGTTGACGCATTCCGGTGGGTTTTAGGAGAGCAGAGTGTAAAGAGCCTCAGGGGTGAGAGGATGGAAGAGGTTATCTTTAATGGCTCTGTCTCGAAAAAACCCAGAGGTATGGCAGAGGTCACAATGGTCGTCTCGGGGCTGAATAATCCCCCCACACCCCCCTTTAGTAAAGGGGGGCAGGGGGGATTTTTGAATGAAAATGGAGAAGGCTTATCAGACATAGCGTATGTCACCAGAAGACTTTACAGGTCAGGTGAAAGCGAATATATACTGAATAAAAATCAGTGCAGGCTGAAAGACATCAAAGACCTCTTTCTCGACTCCGGCCTCGAGATAAAAAGCTATTCCATACTCGAGCAGAACAGGATTTCAGAGATACTGAATTCAAAACCACAGGAAAGAAGGTTCCTGATAGAGGAAGTAGCAGGGATTATGAAGTACAATGTCAGGAAGGGAGAGGCCCAGGCCAAGCTCGAATCATCGAGGGCTAATCTCCAGAGGATAAACGATATTACTGTAGAGGTAAAAAGGCAGATTAATCTCCTCAACAGAATTGCAAAAAAGGCCGAGAGATATAAAAACCTCTCTTCCGAGATTAGCTCCATAGAACTAAAGATTGCAAAGAGAGATTATCAGGCCCTGAGAGAGTCCTTGGCAGAGATACTTTCAGAATACAATTCCCTGAGGGAAGAGAATTCACTAAAGAGGGCAGAACTCGCAAAGATTGAGAACCTGACTGAAACAAAAAGGCTTGAACTCCTCGAAAAGGATCATGCCTTAGAAGAGTTTCAGGATGAGTTACAGAACCTTGAGAGAGAGATGGCTGAACTCGAAAAGGGTATAGCCGTATCAAGGACAGATAGAGATAACCTTAAAGAATATCTTACAAAACTTTATCAGCAAGAGGAAGAATTTAATATAAAGAGAAGAGAGGGACTGATCGAAAAGGAAAAACTGGATATTACCGAGGAAGACCTCCTATCAGACATGGAGAGGCAGGAAGAAATGCTCAGGGAGAAGGCTGATCTCGTCAGGTCTATGGAGGAAGAACTTTTAGAGAAGGAGGAACTCCTCGAGGGAAAAAGGCGAGAAATTTTCAAGATATCAGAGGAGCACAGCAATCTGAGAAATAACCTGAGCAGGCTTCAGTCATCTCTCGAAGACCTGAAGCGCAGGGAGGTATTTTCTCAAAAAGATGCGGAGAATCTGAGAAAAAGGTTGACCGAGATAGATTCTTCCATAAAGGATACAGAGACAACCCTTCGGGATAAGGATAAAGACCTTCTCCTGTTAAATGAGAAGAGGGAAATATTTATAAAAGAACTCTCTATGAGCAGAAACAGGATTGACAACCTCAGGGAGACACTCTCGAGTCTCAGGGAAGAACTTGCATCATATAAATCGCGGCTGGAGTCTCTTAGGGAGATAGTCTTTGACAGACCGACAAGGGACCTTCTCTTAGAAGGTTCGGGCCTCCGTCTCCTCATATCTATTTCAGATGTCTTTGAGGTCGAGGCTGAATATGAAAAGGCCATAGAGAGCGCCCTATCCGAGAAGGTGAATTTGTTCATACTTTCATCCTCCAATGATATCGAAATTGTCATGTCGTCTTTTAAGGAAAAGGGCCTTGGCAGGACGGCCTTCATGCCTGTTAATCCCCCCACTGAAGAGATAGATACACCTGAAGGTGTGATAGGGAGGGCATCACGTTTTGTAAAAACTCCAGAGGGGTTCTCAGGGGTTGCAAAGGCTCTATTGGGCAATATCTTTATAGTCAGATATCTTAAAGAAGCCCTTAATCTTATGGCTGCAGGCCAAAGGCTATTCTTTGTGACCCTTGATGGGGAGGTAGTAGAACCCTCAGGTGCGGTTATTGGAGGAGAGGTCAAGGGCATATTCAAGAGAAAAAGAGAAATAAGGGAACTTGAAGGCATAATCGAAAATAAGAAGACCATTGCGGGGAATCTGGAGGCTGAATTGACTTCAATTCAGGAGTTGATCGAAAGAAGAGAATCTGAGCTCAGAGATATCGAATCCCGAATTACAGAGGGAGAGAAAGAGAGATCTCTTTTAAGACTGACCTCGGATAACTACAGGAAAGAAAAAGAGCGTATAGAGAGAAAGATTGCTTACCTCATTACAGAGGTGGGGCAGTTAATCGAGGAAAGGGAGTTGTCACAGAGGCTAATCATGGAGAAGGATGCCGAGGTCCAGTCAGCTGAGGCAAAGAGGGTAGATATAGAGGGGGATAGTGCTTCCCTCCTAAAAGAAATCACGGAGGGGAGGTCAAGACTCGAAGGCTATCGTTCAGGTGTAACAGACCTCAGGCTCTCCATAGCATCTCTCAAAGAGAAGATGGAGTCAGTCATTAAGGAAAAGGAGGCTGTGCTCAAAAAGACAGAGGAGATCGACCAGAAAAAAGGGTTCTTGTTAGAAGAGATCTCTTCGGTAAAATCCCGCATCTCCCAGCGAGAGACAGAAATGGTGGAATACGAAGGAAAGATAAAATCACTGATTTCTGCTGCAGATAAGCTCAGGAGAGAGATACGGGAAAGGGAAGAGGTGGTTGAGGCTGAAAATCAAGAGATCCTCAAAGCAGAACAAGACCTGAGGCTTATCAGGCGACAGATAGAGTCCCTTTCACAAAGGGTGGCAGAACTCGATATCTCCAGGGCTGAGTACAAACTGAGGATAGAGAACCTCTCTAAAAACATAAGTCAAAACTACGGTTTAAACATAGAAACGGCGGAGGTTGAATCCCTTACCTCAGAGGATGAGGAGCGGCTTATCGGGCTCAGAGAAAAGATTCAGGAACTCGGACCCGTAAACCTGGGCTCCTTAGAAGAGTATGAAGAACTGCGCGCACGCTATGAGTTTCTTATGAAGCAGAAAGAGGATCTTAACAAATCTATAACAGAGCTTGAAGAGGCAATAAAGAGGATAAATATCACCACACGGAGGAAACTGAGAGAGGCATTCGATCAACTGAGGGTAAAATTCTCTGAGGTCTTTTTGATACTCTTCGGTGGAGGGAAGGCTGACCTTGTTTTGACAGATGAGGATAATATCCTTGAGACCGGTATTGATATCATAGCACAGCCTCCAGGAAAGAGGCTGCAGAATATAAACCTCCTCTCGGGTGGAGAGAAGGCCCTTACTGCATTGTCCCTTCTTTTTGCAGGCTTTTTGATTAAACCAACTCCACTTTGTATTCTGGATGAGGCAGATGCTACCCTGGATGAATCGAACATAGAAAGGTTTGCAAAGATGTTGCAGGAACTCTCAAGGGATACACAATTTATTATAGTTTCTCATAATAGAACCACCTTGAGTGCGGCTGATCATCTATACGGAATAACCATGGAGGAGGCAGGGGTATCTAAGGTAATATCCATGCAGCTTGTTGAGGCATGATAATTCTAATGACAAATGACAAAGCCCGAATGTCAAAAAAATCTTAATTTTAGACATTTAATCATTTGATATTGATTTGACATTTGGATTTTGGCATTTGAGCTTTTTAAAATGAACAGACTTATAGATGCATTACCAGACATAAAAATATCTACTGCTCCTGAAGACCTTATATGCTACAGCTTTGATGCCTCAGGTCTGGAGGCATCTCCTTCAGCAGTCATCTGGCCAGAAAATACAGAGGATGTTGTAAGGGTAATGAGGTATGCCTTTGACAACGGTATCCCAGTTGTCCCTCGAGGTGCAGGCACAGGCATGACGGGTGGCGCTGTACCATCAAAAGGAGCAATAATCCTCAGCCTCGAAAAGATGAACAGGATCCTTGAGATAGACCCGGAGAATCTCTATGTCCTCTGTGAGCCAGGCCTGATAAACGGGAGGCTCCAGCGTGAGCTTGAAAGGATGGGCCTCTTTTACCCACCAGACCCTGCGAGTATGAGCTTCTGCACCATAGGCGGAAATGTTGCAGAAAATGCAGGGGGGCCGAAGGCAATCAAATACGGGGTAACGAGGGACTATGTAATGGAGATAGAGGCAGTGCTCCCAAATGGGAAGATATTAACCACAGGTGTGAGAACTCCAAAAGGGGTTGTTGGTTATGACCTGGCGAGACTCCTCGTCGGATCAGAAGGGACACTATCGGTATTTACAAAGATAAGATTAAAGATCCTTCCCCTGCCTGAAGATGTTGTTACCTTACTCGTTATGTTTGAGGATCTCGGGTCATCAGGCCATGCAGTATCCAGGATTATATCCTCAAAGATAATACCGAGGACGCTTGAGTTCATGGACAGTGAGGCTATAAAGGCCGTTGAGAATTTTAAACCTGTCGGTCTTCCTAAGGATGTTGAGGCAATCCTCCTCATAGAGCTGGATGGCCATCCACCGGCAATCACAAAGGAGGCAGAAAAGGTGGCTGATATATGCGAGCATCTCGGTGCTGAGGTAAACATAGCAGAAGATGAAGAGGCAAGGGGAAAACTATGGGAGGCAAGGCGTGCAGTGTCTCCTGCCCTCTATCATATAAGCCCCACAAAGATAAATGAAGATGTTGTCGTCCCGAGAAACAGGATACCCGAGATGCTGAACCGCCTCAGGAGGCTGTCAGAAGAAAGCGGTATAAAGATAGTAAACTTTGGACATGCGGGTGATGGGAATATCCATGTAAATATTATGGTTGACAAGAAAAACAAAGAGGAATACAAAAAGGGGTTAGAGCTCGTAGAGAAGGTTTTTAAGGAGACCCTCGAACTGGGAGGTACTATCTCAGGAGAACACGGCATCGGACTGACAAAGACAAGTTATATGGGAATGGAGATTTCAGAAACAGAGATGTCAATCATGAGGTCCATAAAGAAGATATTTGATCCAAAAAATATCCTGAATCCCGGGAAAATCTTCCTACCTTAAAGCAATTACACAAATACATATCCCTCGAGTGCATAGATGCTGTCTTTCTTGACAAAAAGACGGAAAGGACTGAGAAGGGCCCGAAAAGTAGCAAAGGCTGCGATAATGCTGTCAAGGGCATTCCCCTCGTCATCATCTGCGATTTCAGATCTTATCCGACTTGATTGAATTGATAAGACACCTTTAGCCTCTATCTCCTTCAAGATATGTTCTCTAACCTTTTTATGCCTTTTGTTTTTATACGGGAAATAGAGATTCTCCCTTTTCAGGGTAGATGCGGGACAAACCTCAAGGATCCACGGTTTCCCGGACTTTATTCTTTGCATCGGGAGCACACAAACTAAATGGTTCCTTACTAAAGGATGAAGCACGCCCCGGATTCCAAAATAAGTTTGTTTATAGAGGCGGAGGTTATAAGGAGAAAAGGGAGTTGAATTCTCCTTATCCGTAACTCGCTTAATTTCAGAATTACCGGCTAACTTATAGCATATGTCTCTAAAAATATCTTGGTTCGGGTATTTCTCAGGGAAAGACAGAATGAATTCTTCCCAGCTATTTTCATAAAAAAGACATCGAGGTAATCCAAAAGGGAAATCTAATCCGAAGGCAGAATCTCTTTTTCTTGCTATAAAATTTATAAGGGCAATCAGACAGTGGTCCCGACCTATCCCGGAGTCGGGCAACATTGTGCCTGAGAAACAGTCATCTATCTTTAAGGCACCTCCTTCTATGATGCCACTCGATATCCAGATTTTTTTACCTGCTTTAGCAGCACCACTGAAATCAACACCGTAGATCCTGCTGGGAAATTTCTTTAAAGGAGGGTTCTTCATAGAATCTCTCAAGATAAGCTGGCAGAGGCTGTAAGATATGTTCAGAAACGGGTAAGGGATATCCTGGGGGCTAATAAGTCCGCGTGATATTCCTGTATTGACTTTATATTAACCTCCTTCTCCTTAAGTATCTCTATTGCCTTCACTGCTGCAAATGCACCTGATACCGTTGTAGTAAAAGGTACCTTGTATTGAAGGGCACTCTGCCGTATTGAGAAGGAGTCTTTCTGTGCCTGAGTACCGCTTACTGTATTAATGACAAAATTAATCTCCTTGTTCTTGATCAAGTCTACGATATGTGGCCTCCCTTCGGTAACCTTATTGACGACCTCAACCTCAAGACCGTGTTCCTTAAGATACCGGGCAGTTCCCCTCGTTGCAATTACAGAGAGGCCGAGTTCAAGAAGCTTTTTAACTATTAAAACAGAGGTGGGCTTGTCTTTGTCCTTAAGGCTGATAAATATCTTCCCTGATAAAGGAATCCTGTTGCCACAGGAAGTCTGGGACTTCCCAAAGGCGCGACCGAAGTCCTCATCTATGCCCATCACCTCTCCCGTTGATTTCATCTCAGGACCGAGTATGGTGTCGACTCCGGAAAATCTGTCAAAGGGGAAGACGGCCTCCTTAACTGCAATATGTTCTATATGCCTCTCTTCTGTGATCCCGAGATCTTTTAACGTCTTGCCAACCATTACCTTTGCTGCAATCTTCGCTAAGGGAATGCCCGTTGCCTTGCTCACGAAGGGTATCGTCCTCGATGCCCTTGGATTTACCTCGAGTATGTAGATATCATAGTTTTTTACAGCAAACTGCACATTCATCAACCCTATTACATTGAGCTCTTTTGCGAGAGCCTTTGTCTGCCTCTTTATCTCATCTATAATCTCTTTATTTAGCGAATGCGGAGGAAGGCAACATGCTGAATCACCAGAATGGATACCCGCCTCCTCGATATGTTCCATCACTCCCCCAATGATTATATCCCTCCCATCAGATATAGCATCGACATCTACCTCGATAGCATCCTCCAGGTACTTGTCTACAAGCACGGGGTGTTCAGGAGATACCTTCACAGCTTTTTTCATATAGTCCTTTAGAGATTTTTCATCATAGACTATCTCCATAGCCCTGCCGCCAAGAACATAAGATGGTCTTATCATCACAGGATACCCTATTGTCTCTGCCGCATATATAGCCTCTTCAACAGACATGGCGGTATCGCTCTCAGCCTGTTTAAAACCGAGCTTATGGAGTAGTTCTTTAAATCTCTTCCTGTCTTCTGCACGGTCTATGGAGTCGGGAGATGTGCCAAGGATTTTTATACCCTCTCTGTCGAGGGGAACTGCGAGCTTCAGGGGCGTCTGGCCCCCAAACTGGACTATAACACCTTCAGGCCTTTCGGTCTTGGTTATACTGAGCACATCCTCTATTGTGAGAGGCTCAAAGTAAAGCCTGTCCGCAATGTCATAGTCTGTGCTGACTGTTTCAGGGTTACAGTTCACCATTATGGTTTCATAGCCGAGCTCCTTGATGCCGAACACTGCGTGCACACAACAGTAGTCAAATTCGATACCCTGCCCTATCCTGTTAGGACCTGAACCGAGGATGAGAATCTTCTTTTTACTGCCTGGATTTGCCTCACACTCAATTCTCGAAGTTAAAAGTTGAGAGTTAAGAGTTGAGAGTGAACTGATTGTATCTTGATTTTCACTCTTAAATTTTAACTTTTCACTTTCAACTTTATAGAATGGTTTCTCATACGTCGAATACAGATATGGTGTGTATGCAGCAAACTCTGCTCCACATGTATCAACCATCTTGTAAACAGCATGCATTCCGTGTTGGCGCCTCAGATGCCTTAAATCAGATTCTTCTACATTAAGGAGTTCTGCAATCCTTCTATCCGAAAAGCCATATCCCTTCGCATCAATTAAAAGATCCTTTGGTATTAAATATGGTGCAAGGCTCAGGCTTGCCTCTTTTTTAATCCCCCTCCCATAATTCCTTATCCTTTCTTCCATATCTATTATCTGCTTTATATTGTTAAGAAACCACGGGTCTATCCACGTAAGCTCATATATCTCTTGAATACTCATGCCCTCTCTCAAAGCCTGTGCTATGTACCATACCCTTTCAGAATTCGGAGTCTTGAGCTTTGCCCTTATAATGCTTATATCGGCCTTCAGATCCTCTAGGCCATAGCTATCAATCTCAAGGCTTCTTATAGCCTTCTGGAGGGACTCTTTAAAGGTCCTCCCTATGGCCATCACCTCTCCGACAGACTTCATCTGTGTGGTGAGTGTGGGGTCTGCCTCAGGGAATTTCTCAAAGGCAAAGCGTGGGAACTTCGTCACAACATAGTCAATTGTCGGTTCGAAGGACGCAGGAGTTTCCCTCGTTATATCATTGGGTATCTCGTCGAGGGTGAGACCAACGGCAAGCTTTGCTGCGATCTTTGCTATCGGGAATCCCGTTGCCTTCGATGCGAGGGCTGAACTCCTCGATACCCTCGGGTTCATCTCTATCACTACCATTCTTCCGTTCTTCGGATTGAGGGCAAACTGGATGTTTGAACCACCTGTGTCAACACCTATCTCACGTATGATTGCGATGGCTGCATCGCGCATCCTCTGATATTCTTTATCAGTAAGGGTCTGGGCCGGTGCAACAGTGATCGAATCTCCAGTATGTATTCCCATGGGATCAAAGTTCTCTATGGAGCAGATGATAACAACATTGTCTTTCCTGTCACGCATGACTTCGAGTTCATATTCCTTCCATCCGAGGACTGATTCCTCGACGAGCACCTGATGGATGGGGCTGAACTTTAGGCCTCGTTCAAGCAACTCTCTGTATTCCTCTATGTTGTAAGCTATACCACCCCCAGTGCCTCCAAGGGTAAAGGAAGGCCTCAGGATTGCAGGGAATCCAATATCCTCTATTGCTTCAAGTCCCTCTTTTAGTGAATCAACATAGGCAGACCTTGGGACTTCGAGGCCAATCTTTACCATAGCCTCCTTAAAAAGTTCCCTGTTCTCCGCCTTTTTTATTGCATCAAGCTTTGCACCAATAAGTTCAACACCATATTTATCGAGCACACCTTCCTCGGCCAGCTCTACAGATAGATTCAGGGCAATCTGGCCACCCATGGTCGGAAGAAGGGCATCAGGCCTTTCCTTTGTAATTATCAATTCAAGGATATCAGCAGTCAGAGGCTCTATGTATGTTGCATCAGCCATCTCAGGGTCAGTCATTATTGTCGCAGGGTTTGAGTTGACGAGTACAGTCTTGTAGCCCTCTTCACGGAGGGCCTTGCATGCCTGAGTCCCTGAATAGTCAAATTCGCATGCCTGGCCTATGATTATAGGACCAGAACCAATAAGGAGAATCTTCTTGATGTCAGTTCTCTTTGGCAACTTAACCTCTCTCGATTAACTCCCTAAACCTCTTGAATATGTAGCATGCATCGTTTGGCCCTGGGCCTGCCTCTGGATGATACTGAACAGAAAATATGGGAAGTTCAACATGCCTCATTCCTTCCTCTGTTCCGTCATAAAGATTCCTGTGAGTGAGTTCGACCTGTCCCCTCAGGCTCTTAATATCAACACAGAAGTTATGGTTCTGGGAGGTTATCTCAACCTTCTCAGTCTCCAGATCCATTACAGGATGGTTTCCTCCATGATGCCCGAATTTGAGTTTGTATGTCCTTCCCCCAAGTGCTAAACTGAGTATCTGATGGCCAAGGCAGATGCCGAATAAGGGCCTTTTGCCAATAAGCTTCTTTGTATTTTCGATGGCGTATTTAACTGGCTCAGGATCTCCTGGGCCATTGCTCAAGACTATCCCGTCAGGGTTCATATCAAGAACCTCCTTGGCAGGAGTTTTTGCAGGCACAACATAGACATCAAAGCCTGCATCTACAAGGTTTCTCAGGATGCTGAGCTTAACTCCAAAATCATAGACCACAACTTTTTTAAGTACTGAGTGCTGAGTCCGCCTGAGGCGGATGAGTGCTGAGTTTTTTTCTTCATAACTTTGAACTTTGAACTTTGAACTTTGAACTTCTGCGTCAGCAGGAATCCACTTCCATAAACCTTCTTTCCACAAGTATGCCTTTTTTGAGGTTACCTCCTTTACGAGGTCAATGCCCACAATCCCAGGATTTCTCCTTACCTTTTCGAGAAGATTCTCAGGGTTTAGGTCCCTCGTTGAAATTATCCCCATCTGCGAGCCATAGTCTCTTATATGCTTTGTGAGGGCCCTTGTATCTATTCCCTGAATACCAACAATTCCATATTCTTTCAAATAGTCTTTTAATGAATTTATAACTTTTAACTTTAAACTTTTAACTTTAAACTTCTCGGCTCGCCAGTTACTCGGGAAAGGGAGGTATTCTTTAACTATAAAACCTTCTACCTTCGGGCCCCCGAGAGATTCTATATCTTCGGAATTCACCCCATAATTTCCTATCTGGGTGTATGTCATCGTGACAATCTGTCCTTTGTACGAAGGGTCTGTGAGGATTTCCTGATAGCCTGTCATAGAGGTGTTAAATACTACCTCACCTATCGCCTCTCCCTCAGCACCGAAGTTTCTACCCTCAAATACAGTCCCATCTGACAGGACGAGCAATGCCTTTACCCTGTTAGAAAAATTTTCTAACGAAGCAGGCCCAAGCCTCGTTAAAGATTTATCTCTAAACGGGGCGAGCTTTCTAATGGGGTTTATTGCCATTCGCATATCCTTCCTTTTGAGATTGTGATAACAACCATACCTTTAAGAACCCATCCATCAAAAGGCGTATTCTTCCCCTTTGAAACAAATTTCTCAGCCTCAACCCTGACCTCTTTTTTTGTATCTAAGATCGTAACACCTGCATCAGACCCTTGTTTAAGACTGCCTTTTGAAGAAATACCGAGAATCCGTGCAGGATTGAAGGACATCTTTTCTACCAACTGGTTCATAGTTAAAACCCCTTCATCAACAAGTCTCAAGCTCAAAGGGAGTGCAGTTTCGAGACCCGAGATGCCTAAAGGTGCGAGGTCGAATTCCCTGAGTTTTTCATCCCTGTGATGTGGTGCATGGTCAGTTGCAATCACATCAATCGTGCCATCTTTTAGCCCCTCCTTTATGGCCTCGATGTCCCTCTTTGTCCGTAAAGGAGGATTAACCTTAGCATTCGTATCATAATCCCTTAAAGCATCCTCTGTGAGGCTGAAATAATGAGGGCATGTCTCAGCTGTAACATTTACACCCCTTCTCTTTGCATCCCTTATCAATTTCACTGAGCCTTCTGTTGACACATGTCCAATGTGTAGCCTTCCACCCGTAAGTCCTGCTAACATAATATCCCTGAAGACCATTATCTCCTCTGCCTCAGCAGGAATCCCTCTAAGGCCGAGTGTTACAGACAGTAGCCCTTCATTCATCACTCCGCCTTCAGAAAGTGTTAAGTCCTCACAGTGAGAGATTATCGGCACATCAAATGCCTTTGAATACTCAAGCACCCTTCTCATAATCAGACTGTTCATCACAGGCTGTCCATCGTCAGAAAATGCGACGCAACCTTCGTTCCTCATTGTGCCAATCTCTGCAAGTTCTTCTCCTTTCTGGCCTTTGGTTATTGCACCAATTGGTAGGACGGTGCATAAGCCTTCCTGTGCAGCCTTTCTTATTATGAATTCTGTTACGCTTGCATTGTCATTAATAGGGTATGTGTTTGGCATACAGCAGACGGTTGTAAAGCCACCCCTGATAGCAGCAGCAGTTCCTGTTTTTATCGTCTCCTTGTATTCAAAACCAGGCTCCCTTAGATGCACATGCATATCGATAAGCCCAGGAATTACGAACATTCTTTTTGCGTCGATAGTTCGGAGTTCAGAGTTTGACTTATGGGGCTTCTGTTTTTTGCTCTCTGCTCCCTGCTCTTTGCTCTTTGCTCTGACTTCTTTAATCTTTCCATCTTCAATTAATACATCACCAATTCCATCTATACCCTGTGAAGGGTCTATAATATGTCCTTTTTCGATTAATATCCTCATCTTTTTACCCCTGCGAGGAGATACATAACCGCCATCCTAACAGCAAGGCCATTTGTCACCTGTTCGAGGATTACCGATTTCGGACCATCTGCAATCTCTGATGCAATTTCGACCCCCCGGTTCATTGGGCCAGGATGCATAACTATAACGTCATCCTTTGCAAGCGAGAGTCTTTCAGGTGTCAGCCCCCAGTTTTTGAAATACTCCTCCGTGGACGGAAAGAAACCCCTGCCCTGCCTTTCCATCTGTATTCTGAGCATCATCACAACGTCCACATTCTTCAGACCATCTTCCATATTATGAAAGACTCCAACACCGATGCCCTCCATCTCTTTTGGTATCAAGGTTGGAGGGCCGATCAGCCTTACCCTTGCCCTGAGTTTCGTAAGGCTATAGATATTTGATTTTGCAACCCTGCTATGGATTATGTCTCCCACAATAGCTATATCGAGACCTTCGATCTTTCTCTTCTTCTCCCTTATAGTGAAGGCATCGAGGAGTGCCTGGGTTGGATGCTCATTTGTGCCATCCCCTGCATTTATCACAGAGGCCCTGAGTTTTTTAGCGAGTAGATGTGGTACCCCAGATGAGGAATGTCTTATTATTATGAAATCTGCACCGAGGGCCTGGACTGTAAGGGCTGTGTCAATCAGACTCTCACCTTTTACAACGCTGCTTGTAGGTACAGAGAAGTTTATGACATCTGTGCTAAGCCTCTTTGCTGCGAGTTCAAAAGATGTCCTTGTCCTTGTTGAGGGTTCAAAGAAGAGGTTAACAGCAGTCTTGCCGCGGAGGGTGGGAACCTTTTTAATGTCCCTTCTAAGCACGTCTTTGAATCCCGCCGCTGTATCGAGAATAAGGTCAATTTCTTCCACAGAGAGTTCCTTTATGCCGAGTAAGTCCTTTTTATTCAGCATCTTTTACTCCTCACTAATCCCCCTTAGTCCCCCTTCGCCTGAGGCGGAAGTAAAGGGGGATTTGAGGGGGATTCGAGTATTACCCTATCTCCTAACCCTTCTTCCTCAAGTTGAACCTCGATGTTCTCAGTCAAGGATGTTGGGATGTTCTTCCCGACATAGTCAGCCTTTATCGGAAGCTCCCTATGCCCCCTATCAATCAGAACTGCAAGCTGGATAGCAGCAGGTCTTCCGAGGTCCATTAATGCATCCATGGCAGCCCTTATCGACCTCCCTGTAAAGAGGACATCATCAACGAGGACAATTTTTAGATCCGTTACCTCAAAGGGAACTTCTGTTCTCCTTACAACGGTTTGCTCCTTTCTTATATTCAGGTCATCTCTGTAAAATGCTATATCGAGCAAGCCAACGGGTATATCCTTTTTTTCAATTTCCCCTATCTTTGAGGCAAGCCTTTTTGCAAGGTGCACTCCCCCCCTCTGTATTCCAATGAGGCAGAGCCTCTCTGTGCCTTTGTTCTTTTCTATAATTTCATGTGCCATCCTGGTTAAGGCCCTGTCTATACCCTTCCTGTCGAAGAGTTCCTTAGGCATTCTTCAAAACCAAAAAAAAACCTTCCCCTCGTTGAGTGGAAGGTTCATTAAGTTTTTAAATTTTCGCAGCTTGGGCTGCCTCCTCTGCCTTCTGGCCTCACCGGGCCATCCTTAAAGGCAATTTTATTAAAACATAAATCTAAGAAGGCTGTCAAATTTCTGGAGAATACTTGCCTTAACAGAAGGTCTCCAAGCTCCTCCATCATCTTCTCCGGTTCACCCTGATCAATAGCCTCAATAAACTCATATGCCTCTTCAAGAATAAAAGGTTTGAGCGATTCCCTCGTCTGCTCCTTATCCCAGGGACAGCCCCTCTCACCTCTAAGTTTCTCCATAATGTTTAATAATTCCTGAAAACCCATAACAGAATCCCCCTATTCCATATTATTTATAATGAGGATATAGTATTGAGCGGATTTTTTTGCTGATAGTCCATTAAGAATATTCTAATATAAAGAGGCAAAATCCCGCACCGTATCATGGTGCGGGACGAGAATGAGCGAAATACTATATCCTCATTATATCCACAATAATTTTATGAATAAAGTTGGCTCGGATGAAAACTCATCCACCCTTCTTTAAATATAAATACACTGATGCTGAAATTAGAACCAACGTTAAAACAAATATAATCTCCGGAGACAAATCGATATAAACGAGCTTTTCCACGTAGTGAATGATGAAGGAACCGCTATAGTTAAGTGATGGATTGTGTCTCTTCCTGAGCCATATCTCGAGATGGGTCAGCGGACAGTACCATCCAAATATCTGCATAGTAATTGCAAAGCCGAGACCAGCTATATGGAATATCTTTACAGCCCGATACCTCCTTCCCATGAAGGCACCAAATGTCAGGAAAACAATCCATAGAAAATGGATAAGGACCACAAAATCTGCTGCTAACCTGTAGAACATTCCTGCTCAGCCGCACTACACCCTTCCCTGTTTACTTACGTTCAACAACTTGAGCCTAAAAAATGAGTCCTTGAGGCCAACAAATCCTTTATTTAAGCCATATCTTATTTTAAATCCTCAAAAAGTGTAGTGCAAATAAAACGCATTCACCTCACAGAAAAAGCTTGACTTATAGCTTCAATATTGCTATTCTATCTCACAAGGTTCAGTAATGCTAACAATGGAGGATTATGGCATTTCTAAGAACAGATGAAGTAACATCATCCTCTGGTAAGACACATAAATATCTGAGGATAGTAGAGAGTGTCCGTAAAAAAGGAAAGGTAAGACAAAAGACAATTGCTAATCTCGGCAATATTGCAGTTTTAAGAAGGGACATCAAACAGATTGTAAATGGACTTTTGAAGGCATGTGGAGAGAAGCATTTAACCTTTGCAGAAGACGGACAATTAATTGGCACAAAGGAATATGGTGTTAGATATGTAGCCCAGGCGATATGGGAGAGATTAGGCTTACATGAAATCATAAGAAGATATTTAAAGAAGCGTGGGGCATCGGTGCGGTATGAGGGATGGTCATTGATGATGGTAATAAACAAACTCTCGGACCCCGTGAGCAAACTTGGCATATTCAGATGGCTCAATGGTATTTACTGGCCTGAGCATGGATTCAACCCCTTGCTATTTGAAGATGATATAACAGAGGAGGAGTATTTAGAGTATGCCAAAGGTGG
>JASEEX010000001.1:40402-88088 GCA_030019415.1 Thermodesulfovibrionales bacterium | reverse complement strand
TTTTTAAATGAGGCAACGATTCAGTTTTATATAGATTTTTGATGAGGCAATTCGCCTCCATGAATTTATTCGCATTAGCAGTTATAATATTTTTGTAACTGAAGATGATGAGGACTAAGTATAAAGATGGGATAGACACAATAAATAGAGTCTTCAAGCAAGCCAGGAAAGATTTATACTATCCGCCTATCTCAAGGGTAGAGGTTTCCAATGTTCCAACAAGCCAGATAGATTTTTCTGGCCGTAGGCACAAAATCTTGATTGGGGAGAGTCTTGTCAAAAGATTGAGTGAAAGGGCCTTGCTTGGTGCTTTCCATCACGAGCTAAATCACTGGGCAAAACATCCCTATGATGCAAAGACTATAATATTAGAATATCACTGGCTTGGTGAGATATTTAACAAAAATATAGTAAGGAATCTTTATGATGACACCGTTACAAATCTAGATTTAATAATTAACAAGGGCTTGGAGGAGGTCGCTACTGTTTATCAAGAAGTGCCAGTCGCAAGCAAGACCGACCAGCTCCTGAGGAGCTTCTGCCAAAAGGTTACCGGCTTAGATTTCGGTACAGCAGAGCCTGAAGGAGAACTCAAGGGAAAATTAGAAGAGCTTTCCGAAATAGACTTCCTTGATACAAGCCAGGCCAGACTTAAAAGCAACATAAAGCGATTTTCTCACATAATAGGAGGTTTGGCGGATGAAAGGACCATGTTCCCATTTAGCATCTTTTCCTTAGGTGACTTTACTTCAGAGGAAGTTAACAGAGCGATGAGGGAAATCGCCAGGGAGTTCGACCCACAAGAATATAGAAAAATTGCTGGGGAGGTTTTAAAGGAGCTCGCTGGTACAGTGGAAAGGAGTATAGGAATCAGCCCGGGTAGGGAGTCCCTCGTTAAAGACCTTGAAAGGTCAGATATTGGCTGGTACAAGAATAGGGCTCAACGCTACACAGTTCGCATAGAGGCATTTTCAAAAAAAGGCTCACTCTACCCCAATGAGATAAAAGATTTTGAGTTAGATGACAGTATCGACACTTTCAGTCCTGTTGAAAGTTACGGGAAGGTTCTTCCAGGGCTTTCAAAAAAGTATGAACTTGAGGAGTTCGAAGGGTATAAAGAAATATCTATCCCTGATGCAGTGGTAATCATAGATTCCTCAGGAAGTATGCGAAATCCAGACATAGAAATCTCCTATGCAGTGCTTGGGGCCTTTGCTATTGCTAAGAATTATCTTGAGCATGGTTCAAAGGTAGGGGTAATAAATTTCTCAGACAGAAACCTTGAGCTTGAGCCAACAAGAGATGGGGATAGAGTATATAATATGCTAAAGGTATACCAGGGAGGAGGAACAACGCTTCATCTTGATGACCTCAAGCAATATATGCTCAAAATTAAGGACAATGAAAAAGGAATTGATTATATCTTGTTGACAGATGCAGGAATTGACAATATCTATAAGGTTCTTAACTATTTCTCCAGCTTTAAAGATAGACTGACTATTATCTGGATTAAATGTGATGTAAAAGAAGACAAGAGATTTCAAGAAAGTTATAGGCTTTTGAAAGAAAAACTTCCTGTCTCTGTTACCTTTGTTGAGGTTGAGGATGAAAAAGACATTCCCCGGATAGCAGTGGGGAAAAGTTTTGGTGCTTATGCAAAGTACTGAAGATGCGGGAATGATATAATAATGATATAATTAGGAGGTTATGACTATGTTACTACTAAATATGAAGTTTGTAGAACCTATTGAGCGAACATTGAATTCTAAATTCAAGTTCAGGTGTCATAAAGGTATCAGTTGTTTTAATAAATGCTGTAAACTTACAGATATACTCCTAACTCCTTATGACATCCTAAGGATGAAAAAGAGGTTGGGAATTTCTTCAGAAGAGTTCCTCAGGAAATACACTTACACTCATATTGATGAAAAGTCCTCACATCCTTATGCAGTGCTTAAGATGATGGATGATGATGAAGGGAAATGTCCCTTTGTTACACCCGAGGGCTGTAGTATTTATGAAGACCGGCCTGCTAACTGTCGATATTATCCCGTCGGCCAGGGTCTTATGATAAAGGGCTCAGAGAAAGGGCCGGTAAATGGCGCACTACGGAGTAGTGCGACCATAAATAAGGAATTCTATTTCTTTATCAGGGAACCGAATTGTCTCGGCTTTCAGGAAGACAAAGAGTGGACCATTGAGACATGGAGGATTGACCAGGGCGTTGACCTCTATGATGAAATGAACAGTGAGTGGAAGGAGATCCAGTTGAGGAGGGACACCCCGGGTCAACCCAAACTCGACTCAAAGAAGCAGTCCATGCTTTACATGGCAAGTTATGATATAGATAGGTTCAGAAGATTTATTTTTGAGAGCAAATTTCTCGATATCCTTGATATTGATAAGGAAGAAGTCAAGAAGATAAAGGCAGATGAGATCGCACTGATGAAGTTCGGATTTAAATATCTGAAATATATTTTGATGCTCGAGGAAACATTAAAGGTTCACCCCGTTAGAAAGGACGGGGCCTTCTAACGGGGTAAAGAAAGAATATAGAAAATAAAATGTCAGATATATGCGATTTTATAACAGGGCAGTTATTCATTGATACAGATGATGAAAGGATCAGACAGGGTATAGAACGACTTCTGATTGAAGAGAAGGGTTATTCAAAATTTGATATCGAGGTTGACAGGGAATTCGAAATTGTCTTAGGCGAAGAAATAAACAGATCAAAGGTTGACCTTGTTGTAAGCGTTGAAGAAAAGATATTCATGGTCATAAAATGCGCTCGTGGTTCATTAGTATCGAGGGAGAGAGAGGTTCTGTCCTGTGCAAGGATCCTTGATATTTATCAAATCCCATTTACTGTTGTCACCAATGGAGAGGATGCAGAGGTTCTGGACACTATATCCGGTGAAGTAATCGGCAACGGTTTAGAGGCTATACCTTCAAAGAGCCAGATCCTTGAGATACTAAAAGGCATGGAATTCAAAAGGCTCCCGGAGAAGAGAATAGAGATGGAAAAAAGAATCTATCTGGCATTTGAATCAATCAAGTGTCCCTCAGAATGTGATTATTAGCTATTTTTATAGTTTTGAAACTGGGAGGCGTCACCTCTCATTTTTTTATTGACAAATATTCACGATTTCATGTTAATTAATATACCTAAACTTCTATACCAATAGGAGGAAAACTATGTTTAAATTGCGTCCAAATACCAGTCTAGTGTTTGAAATTTCCGAGTGCTTTTAAGAACATAAATATTTATGGAGGTATAGCATGGCAGTGGAGAAAACGAAAAGCATATTAGTTGTGGGTGGAGGAATAAGTGGAATAACCACCGCTGTGGAGGCAGCCGAGGTTGGTTATGAGGTCACTCTCATTGAGAAGAACCCCTATCTTGGTGGAAGGGTAAACCAGCTTAATAAATATTTTCCGAAGTTATGCCCAC
The DNA here is from genome assembly GCA_030019415.1 of Thermodesulfovibrionales bacterium. Taxonomy (GTDB): domain Bacteria; phylum Nitrospirota; class Thermodesulfovibrionia; order Thermodesulfovibrionales; family SM23-35; genus JASEEX01. The sequence goes on along the minus strand of JASEEX010000001.1, from coordinate 84,634 downwards.
CAAATTGCGGTCTGGAAATAAATTTCAGAAGAATCAAAAATAATCCGAGGGTAAAATTTTACACCATGGCAGAAGTCGAAAAGATTTCTGGCACGGAGGGAGACTTTGATGTAACAATAAGGCTGGAGCCCCGCTTTGTGAACGAAAATTGTACTGCCTGTAACGCCTGTGTTGAGGCATGCCTTATAGAAAGACCAAATGAGTTTAATTTCGGTATGGATAAGACAAAGGCTATATATCTTCCCCATGATTTTTCCTTTCCTCTGAGATATGTTATTGATGAAAAATATTGCACGAAAGAAAAATGTAACAAATGTGTGGAGGTATGCACATATAACGCCATTGACCTCAATATGAAGCCCCAGAGCCTTTCACTAAAGGTAGGTTCTATTGTCTGGGCTACAGGCTGGAACCCCTACGATGCCACAAAAATTGACAATCTCGGATTCGGGACGTATCAAAATGTCATAACCAACATGATGATGGAAAGGCTTGCCTCTCAAAATGGCCCTACTAAAGGTAAGATCCTTCGCCCCTCTGATGGAAAAGAGCCCTCAAGGATAGCCTTTGTCCAGTGTGCTGGCTCAAGAGATGAAAATCACCTTCCATACTGCTCCTATGTATGTTGCCTTGCCTCAATGAAACAGGCTACCTATATCAGGGAACAATATCCTGAAGCAGAAATATTTGTATTTTATATCGACATTCGTGCACCAGCAAGGGCTGAAAGAGTTTATATGAAGGCCCTGAAGGACGAAAAGATAAAGTTTATTAAAGGTAAGGTCGCCAAGATAGAGGAAGACCCTACTACAAGGGACCTTACAGTTACCGCAGAGGATGCCCTAACATTACAGAAGATTCATGAGAAGGCAGATATGGTTGTGCTTGCTACAGGCATGGCTCCCATCACAAGAGAATCGAAGATTCCTGCAGGTGTATCTTACGATACAGATGGGTTCATTTTATTAAATACTGGAGTAGCCGGGATGTACGCCGCTGGTTGTTCCTTAAAGCCAATTGATGTCTACTCATCTGTCCAGACGGCTACAGCTGCAGCCCTCAAGGCTATTCAATCCGCCTCAGGCGGAGTGAGGAGGTAAAAATGGAGAAAAAGATAGGACTATATATATGCGCTGATTGCGAAATCGGGAAGGCCCTCGATATAGATCAATTAGTGAAAGTTGCCACTAAGATGAAGGCCCCTGTTGTTAAGACCCATCCATCCCTGTGTCAGAAAGAAGGTGTTGATTTCATCAAAAATGACATGGCTGCTGAAGGCGTAAACGCCGTAGTCATAGCTGCCTGTTCTCCTCGTGTAAACTATGATATCTTTGATCTTGGTATCCCGCTTGTGGAAAGGGTCAACCTAAGGGAAGGTGTCGTCTGGACCCACCCACCGAACAATGAGGACACACAGATGATGGCTGAAGACTATATAAGGATGGGAATTCTAAAGATGCAGAAGATGGAGGCCCCAGAACCCTATAAAGTAGAAGATCTCTCTAAAAACGTGCTGGTTGTTGGAGGCGGTCTTGCTGGAATTACTGCTGCCAATGAAGCGGCCAAGGCAGGTTATGATGTCTACCTTGTGGAAAAGAGCGATTCCCTCGGTGGCTGGATGGCAAAGCTCTACAAGCAGACACCTACAAAACCCCCTTATACAGACCTGGAGGAGCCATTTATTAAAGACTTGATTAAAGAAATTCAACAAAATCCAAAGATCAAGATCTACACCTCTTCATTAGTTGAAAGGGTAGTTGGTGGTCCCGGCATGTACGATGTAACTGTCAAAACAAATGGCAAGATCGAGAGCTTTAGAGCAGGAGCCATAGTCATGGCCGCTGGGACCGTGCCCTACGATGCCACAAAGATTACCCATCTCGGTTTTGGCAGTTATCCCAATGTAATAACCAATATCATGATGGAGGAAATGGCCTCAAAGGGGCAAATTGTACGCCCCTCCGATGGTAAGCCTGCAAGAAGTGTTGCCTTTATACTTTGCGCAGGACAGAGAGATGAGAATCATCTACCTTACTGTTCAGCAACCTGCTGTATGGAGTCTCTAAAACAGGCAAAGTATGTAAGGAATCAAGACCCTGATTCAAAGGTTTATATAATTTACAGAGACATGAGGACACCAGGCCATTATGAATATTTCTATAAGAGTATCCAGAACGATCCGGGAGTATTTTTGACAAAAGGAGATGTTAAAGGAATTACAGAGGATGAGAATAAGAATTTAATAGTAGAGGCTGAAAATACCTTAATTGGAGAAAAAATTCTGTTAAATGTTGACCTTGCTATTCTTGCCATAGGTACGGTTCCTGTAACTGCCTTAGGGGAAGAGGAACTTCCGCCAGGGGTAAAACCCGGTGATGAGTTCATCCCCTATGTTATGATTGAAACAGATACCTTAAACCTTGATTACAGGCAGGGAGGAGAGCTTCCCTCTTTGGCTTATGGATACCCTGACTCGAACTTCATCTGCTTCCCCTATGAAACCCGAAGAACAGGTGTTTATGCCGCTGGTCCTGTGAGGTCACCTATGGATATCCCCTCTACTATCGAAGACGCAACAGGGGTAGCCCTTAAGGCAATCCAATGCATTGAATTAACATCAAGGGGAGAGGCAGTGCATCCAAGGGCTGGAGATATTTCCTTTGCAGATTTCTTTATGCAAAAATGTACCCAGTGTAAGAGATGTACAGAGGAGTGTCCCTTTGGGGCAATAAATGAAGATGAAAAGGCAAATCCAATCTACAATCCTACACGTTGTAGACGTTGTGCAATCTGTCTGGGTGCATGCCCTGAAAGGATTATCAGCTTTAAGAATTACTCAGTTGACATAATAGGAACAATGGTCAAGAATATAGAGGTTCCTGAAGAAGAGGAGAAACCGAGGGCTATAGTTTTCGCCTGTGAGAATGATGCCTATCCAGCGCTGGATATGGCGGGAATCAGCCGCCTTCAGTATACCCCCTTTGTAAGGGTTGTTCCATTAAGATGCGCAGGCTCAATGAACCTGGTATGGGTGGCCGATGCCCTCTCAAAAGGTGTTGATGGGATACTTATTCTGGGATGTCAATACGGCGAAGATTACCAGTGCCATTTTGCTACAGGAAGCCATCTGGCTAAAATCAGGCTTTCGAAGGTCGCCGAAACACTGGACAGATTAAAGCTTGAGTCTGGAAGGGCTCAAATGGAACAGATATCTATCTCAGAATATTACAAAGTACCAGAGGTATTAGACAGCTTCATAGAAAAATTGAAGGAGTTTGGCCCTAATCCGTATAAGGGATTCTAAGGTGGGAATGACCAATAACCAAATTCCAAGTTCCAAACAAAAAAATAATTGGCTATTTAGATTTTAATGATTGGAATTTAACTTTTTGGTTATTGGTGCTTGGTTATTGGTGATTTGAAATGTATAGGAGGTATAAGGGATGGCAGAGCAAGTTATAAGTCCTGATTTAGGCTTTGTAAAGGATGTCATAGCCTCGGGAGGTGAATCCCTGAAAAAATGTTTTCAGTGTGCAACATGTTCTGTTGTATGCAACTTAGCTCCTGATGATAAACCATTCCCGAGAAAAGAGATGATCTATGCACAATGGGGTTTAAAGGACAGACTTATAAGCAACCCTGATGTGTGGCTCTGCCACCAGTGTAGCGATTGTACTGCCTACTGTCCAAGAGGTGCAAAGCCAGGAGAAGTCCTTGGAGCAGTAAGAAAACTGGCTATTGAGCATTACTCTTTTCCAAGTTTCTTAGGAAAGGCTGTTGGTAAACCACAATTTCTCGTTCTCCTCTTTGCAATCCCGGTAGTGGTCCTGTTTATTGTCCTTGCATTACTCGGGAACCTTAATCTTACTGCCATACCGAGGGGGGAAGATGGAGGGATAGTGTACGCAAAGTTTATGCCTGAGATATATATTGAGGTTATTTATATAGCAGTATCTGCCTTTGTAGTATTTTCCTTTGTTATGGGAATCCGACGATACTGGAAGGATATGAGCGTAGATAAAAAGGGGCAGATATTAGCTGCAGGTAGTATCTTAGGTACTATTGCTTCTATAATAGGGGAAATATTGGCACACAAAAGATTTGAAAAATGTGAATTAACAAAGGAAAGAAAGATATCACACTTTTTAGTTTTTTATAGCTTTATAGGTCTTGCTATTACAGCCGCCTGGGGGGTATTTTATTTATATGTACTTCACCGGGAGTCACCTTATCCACTGACAGACCCTATGAAATGGCTTGGAAATGCAGGCGCCCTGGGACTTTTAATAGGCATTACCCTTGTTGTGATTTACAGAAGCAGAAACAAGGAAAAGGCAGGTATTGGGAGTTATTTTGACTGGCTCCTCATAGTTGTCATAGCTGCTATTGCTGTAACAGGGATGGCTGCACAGTGCCTGAGGTTGGCTGAGGTGGCGGTCCTGGCATATCCCGTATATTTCCTGCATCTTGTATTTGTCTTCTTTCTCTTCGCCTATGCCCCTTACTCAAAGATGGCTCACATGGTCTATAGAACTGTAGCAATGGTCTTTACAAAGCATGCAGAAAAGGGGGTTGAAATTGTGACCAAAGCAGGTTAAAATTATGCTATTCAAAAAGCCAGATAACAAATCTAAGATAAAGGGGGTGAAAGAAAAATTTAGTGCAAGGCAGAAGGGGGGTGAAAGAAAGATTCAATATATTGTTCAATATATTGATAGTAATGGTCTTTAAGAAAAGAACGGACAATTAAAGGGAGGTGAAGAATGGAACAAGGTATTGTGATATTTGCAGGTATTTGTGGAGCAGTAGGTATCCTCTATGGGATACTGACTGCGATCTGGGTGGTCAAGCAAGAAAAGGGAACTCCTCGGATGCAGGAGATTGCTGCTGCTATACATGAGGGTGCCAAGGCATTTCTCAGCCGTGAATACAGGACAGTCGCCCTTGTTGGGGCTGTCATATTTGTGCTGATAGGGATCTTTCTGAGCTGGCTTGCAGCCTTTGGATTTCTCCTTGGTGCTACTGGCTCTGCAACTGCAGGCTATGTGGGAATGATGATCACTGTAAGGGGCAATCTAAGGACTTCACAGGCTGCCTATACCAGTCTAAAAAACGCCCTTAAATTAGCATTTCGGGGTGGCTCTGTAGCAGGTCTCCTGGTTGTAGGGTTAGCCCTCCTGAGCATCGCAATCTACTACTCTGTTGCTAAAGCTATCGATCCGAAGCAGGCATTCTATGCCCTCATCGGTCTGGGATTTGGTTGCTCACTCATGAGTGTGTTTGCTCGTATTGCTGGCGGTATCTATACAAAGGCTGCTGATGTTGGTGCTGACCTCGTAGGGAAGGTCGAGGCAGGCATACCTGAGGATGACCCGAGAAATCCTGCTGTTATAGCTGACCAGGTTGGAGACAATGTAGGAGATTGTGCTGGTATGGCTGCAGACCTCTATGAGACCTATATAGTCACATTAGTGGCTGCAATGCTACTTGGTAAGACTGTCTTTGGTGCAGAGAGTACCTGGGCTTTCTTCCCGTTGCTCTTAGGTGGGATCTCTATTATAGCCTCTATCGTTGGGACCTTCTTCGTAAGGTTAGGTGCAAAGCAGTATATCATGGGTGCTCTTTACAAAGGATTAGCTGCCTCTGGTATATTGGCTGCGGTCGCATTCTATTTCGTCTCTGTCTGGTTTATCGGAAAATTCCTGCCAGACTCGAAGGATGCATTGGCATTCACGCCCTGGACGGTGCTTTTAACTGCCGGTGTTGGCTTAGTGGCTACAGGGTTTATGATGATAATCACAGAGTACTTTACCTCTAAGGGCTTTGGCCCTGTAAAGATGATTGCGAAGGCAAGCACAACAGGTCATGCCACCAATATTATTGCTGGAATCTCTGTCAGCATGAGGTCAACTATGCCGCCTGCTTTCGTTGTCGTTGGCGCCATCCTTGCATCCTATGCCTTAGGTGGTGGATTCGCAGGTAAAGAAGATGTTGGTCTCTTTGCAATAGGTCTGGCTGCTGCCTCTATGCTCTCAATGACAGGTATTATAGTCGCCATCGATTCCTACGGACCAGTTACAGACAATGCCGCTGGTATTGCCGAGATGTCACAGATGGATGAGAAGGTTCGTGGGACTGTCCTCGATCCGCTTGATGCAGTCGGAAATACAACGAAGGCAGTCACAAAGGGATATGCAATTACCTCAGCAGGGCTCTGCGCATTGGTTCTATTTGCTGAATACGCACGTGAATTTCTGGCACATGGAATTGAGCTTCACTTTAAACTTTCAAACCCGCTCGTTCTGGCTGGCCTGTTTATCGGTGGGCTACTGCCATTCTATTACGGCTCAAGGTTGATGTTAGCAGTAGGCGAGGCAGCAGGTGGTGTAGTAGAAGAGGTAAGGCGCCAGTTCCGCGAGATTGCAGGCATCATGGAAGGGACGGCTAAACCACAATATGGTCAATGTGTTGACATTGTTACGAAAGGTGCCATTAAAGCGATGATTATCCCGTCCTTACTTCCTGTGGCTTCGCCGATCCTCGTGGGTTTCATTCTTGGTAAAGAGGCCCTTGGAGCTATGCTGATAGGGGTCATAATTACAGGGCTCTTCCTGGCAATCCAGATGACGAGCGGAGGCGGTGCATGGGATAATGCAAAGAAGTTTATAGAGGAAGGCATGTATGGTGGTAAGAAGTCTGATGCACACAAGGCCGCTGTTACGGGTGACACTGTTGGTGACCCTTATAAGGATACTGCAGGGCCAGCAATGAACCCTATGATCAAGGTTGTTAATATAGTGGCACTTTTGATTGTTCCTTTGCTGCTGTAAGGATTTAGTATTCAAAAGGCCGGCAGACACGTCTGTCGGCCTTTTTATTTTCACCCTCTTATGTCATTGCGAGGTCTCCGCCTTAGGCGGACGACCGAAGCAATCTTATATTTCGGCACTAAATGATATAATGATGAAATAATCATGTCTCAAAGAGACACAAAGAATAACGAAAATAGCCGAGGTATCTTGCCTCGAATGGATACAATGTCAGGCGAGACGCCTGACCTATTTTCAGGTGGAATAAAGAGGTGATGCTAATGATGGTGCAAGGAATTTCTCCCCTTTTTACCCTTATCCTCGGGTTAATAATCGGAATAGGTTCTGTCTACTTCCTTCTTAGATTTATAGGAATAAAGTTAGACAGACTGGATGAAAAGACCCTTTTACTCAAACTACCACTTTTAGGTTCTATAGAGGTTGAGATGCCGAAAACATACAGGGGCATCTTTGTTAAGCGTGTTTCAGAGATGCTGGAAAAAATCAGGTTCTTTCATAGCTTCGTAGATTTTCAGACAATGCTGAGATATGCCAATGAACATAATATTAATTATATAGGCATTGAGGGTGATATGGATGGAAAATGGAGTAAAGGTAAACTTGCTTACAATACCCTGTCGAAGGGATATAACGGAGGTTATAACATCTATCTTAATCCAGATCTGGATCGTGAATCTGTATGTCACCGTCTGAGCAAACAATTAGGGGTGGAAATTAAACCTGATGAGCTTTATACCTTCCTTTTCCTTCATGAAATAGGACATACAAGGACGGCAGGGAATGAATGCTACTTTACTGCTATAGTAAATCATTCCTTATCAGGCGGAAGGCGATCCTGGCTAAGAAGGCGAAAGCTTAAAGACATTTATTCGAGGGTTGAAAGGTATGCTGATGATTTTGCAATTCAAGAACTTTTAAGACTTCGTCGTGAGCTTAATCGAACGATTGAGACAGAAAGGATATTATTTCAAGATGCTGGATACGAAGGCAGTAGAGCCTGTTAAATTAAGATATATCTTGATGCTCGAAGAGACATTGAAACTAAAAAAGAAATCCTAAATAGAAGGAGGGTTGTTTATGTCAGACATAAAGAAGATGTACCGCACTATCATGGAAGACCATTTCCCTGATGAGATGATAATCAAATTCGGGGATCAGACATTAATCTACAGAAAAAGAACATGGAAGATACCTGATGAAAAAACGGGTGAATTAATAGAAAAGGGTCTTCGGTATGGTGAAAATCCTGAACAGGAGGCTGCACTTTATGAATTGATTAATGGGAATCTGACCCTCGGAGGTTGCCAGTTTATCCAGCCTGGAAACGGCCTTGTTAGCAGCATTACTGAAGAGGATATGATTCAGGCAGGAAAACATCCTGGGAAGATTAATCTAACGGATCTCGATAACGGTCTGAATATTATTAAATATCTCATGGGTCGTCCTGCGGCTGTGATCCTGAAGCACAATAACCCCTGTGGTGTCGCTTACGGAAAGACGCTGGCAGATGCCTATGAGAAGGCTAACATGGCAGACAGGATTGCAGCCTTCGGAGGATGCCTCGTTGTCAACAGAGCAATAGATAAAGAGACAGCAGATATGGTCAGCGGAAACTACCTCGAGGTTGTCGCTGCACCTGAGTTTGAAGAAGGAACCGTAGATATCTTATCGAGGAGAAAGAATCTGAGGATTATCAGAATAAGCAGGATTAACGAGTTAGAAAAATACAGGACCCTCCGCTTTGTGGATTTTAAATCGTTAATTGACGGAGGCATCATAGTCCAACAGTCTCCTATAAATAAAATTAAATCGAAGGAAGACTTCTTACCTGCAAAGACAACATATAAGGGGAAAGAATATTTTATAGAAAGAATGCCGACTGATAGGGAATATGCTGATATGTTATTTGGCTGGAATGTGGAGCAGGGTATTACATCAAACTCTGTGGTATTTGTCAAAGAAGGTGTGACTGTCGGAATTGGAACAGGTGAGCAGGACAGGGTAGGTGTGGCTGAGATTGCAATCTTTAAGGCATATACAAAATACGCTGATGCCCTGTGCTTCAAGAAATATGGTATTCCTTATAAGACATTTGAGCTTGATGTGAAGAATGGAAAAAGGGACAGGGATGCACTCCTTGAGATAGATGAGGAGACTAACAAGAATAAAGGTGGACTTATAGGGTCTGTAATGGTCTCTGATGCATTCTTTCCTTTCAGAGATGGAGTTGATGTTGGTATTAAAGAGGGTATCTCAGCAATAGTGCATCCAGGGGGCTCTGAAAGGGATTTTGAATCCATCATAGCCTGCAATGAAGCGAATCCAAAGGTAGCTATGGTCTTCACAGGTCAGAGGGCATTTAAACACTGAAGTCGCCTGGGAGGCGTTCTTTATGAAAAATATTCTCAATATTTTTATTCTTATAGCCATCCATCTCTTCATAGTCAACAATGTTTTTGCTATTACAGGACACCTGAGGACTGAGGAGATAAAAAAGGACGACATAAATGGGGTATTTACATTAATACTTTATGGAAGCAGAGACATCAATGACATTGAAACGGTAGCCATCCTTGATCTTGAAGGAGACCAATACACTCTGGAGCCCTATGCACCGAAATTCGACTATAGGATAAAAAGGGGCCTTTCTGGAAAAGAGGCACTCGATGAGGGACATAAGTTTATCAGCTATCACAATTCCTTTTATCGTTCTCAGTTAAGTAGAATTATTGATGACAAAGGCAATACCATTGGTTATGAATTGAGACCCTTATATATGCCTTTTGTCTTTGGTGTCAGCGATGTTCTTGAAGTGGATTACTGGCTGAGGGATGGAAAGGTGAAGGTTACTATAAGGATTCTCCCATCGATTGAAAGGGGCCTGCCGGAGAGGACATTAGTATCATGACCTCAAGAGTGTATAAACTTGATTTTAAAACCCTGATATTGCTGCCCTGGCAAGCTCTACGAGGTATAATGGGAATACACCTATCGCAAGCACGGCCACAGTTGTCACTCCAAGGGCAAGCCCTAATGATGGAGATGTAGAAAGGCTGACCTCAACCTTCGGCTCCCTCATATACATATACATGATAATCCTGAGATAGAAATATGCAGATATAACAGCGAAGACTACAGCAACAACAACAAGCCATGTGTAACCAGCATTTATTGCACTCATAAATACATACAACTTAGCCATAAATCCGGCTGTAGGTGGTATTCCTGTAAGGGAAAACATAAATATCAGCATAAGGGCTGCTAATAATGGGTGGGCCCTGGAAAGACCTTCGTAGTCTGAAATACTATCACCTTTGAAATCCTCACTCCTGAGCATGATTACTACTGCAAAGGCACCGATATTCATGAATGCATATATCATCAGGTAGCTCATCATACTGGCAAGTCCTTCATTGTTTGCTGCAATAATACCTAAAAGGGCATACCCCGCATGAGCAATAGATGAATAAGCAAGCATCCTCTTAATATTTGTCTGGGCTATGGCAACAATATTACCTACAGCCATAGAGAGGATTGAAAGTGGTATGAACACAGCTACCCATTCGAGCTTTATCGACGCAAAGGCAATCATGAAGACCCTTCCGAGAACTGCAAAACCGGCTGCTTTGGGACCAACAGACATAAAGGCTGTAATTGATGTCGGTGCTCCTTCATAAGCATCAGGTGCCCACATGTGGAATGGTACTGCAGCAATCTTGAACCCAAAGGCAACAGCAAAGAGTATCATGGAGAGGGAGAGTGCAGGATTCTCTGTAAGACCCTTTTCGCTTATGTAAAGTGCTATTGATTTAATATCTGTCGTACCTGTAAGACCATAGATCATTGAAATTCCATAAAGAAGGAAGGCCGATGAAAAAGCACCAAGGAGGAAATACTTCAGTGCCGCCTCATTTGATTTAATATCATATCTTATGAAACCCGCCAGGACATAAGTGCTAAGGGCCATGAGTTCAAGGCCGAGATAAAGCACTATAAGGTCAGCAGCAGAGGCCATAATCATCATGCCGAGTGTTGAAATCAGGATGAGACTGTAGTATTCTCCAAAATTGACCCTCTCTATAGCAATATATTTAATGGATATTAAAACAGATAAGATGGCATTAACAAAAAAGATGACCTTAAAGAATGTGCTATAACCATCAGAGACAAACATTCCCCCGAAGGTGGTACCGGAAGAACCAATCAGGGTATATGCAACAACAACCACACCCAAGATGCTCAAAGCTGCGAGGATCCCTTTCTTTTTTACAAGAAGTTCTGTGCAAAGGAGTATGAGGGCAAGGGCTGTCATAAAAAGCTCAGGCATTACAGGAGTGAGATCAGGAAACTGGAGATTCATCTGATCACCTCCATAAGGGTTCTTGCTATGTTCATCTCTTGCATACCACCTGCTACATTAACCCTCTCTAAGAGATGCTGGACTGATGGATGCATGAAGTCAAGGAATGGGACTGGATAAACACCTATCCAGAATACAAGGATAAGGAGAGGTGTTAGCGTTACTATTTCTCTTAGATCCATATCGGGAAGACCCACAACCTTCTCATGAATCCTCATAAAGAATAACCTCTGATAAAGCCAGAGCATATAGCCGGCTCCTATGATTACTCCTGTTGCAGCAAGCACACCTACTAATTTATTCGCTGTAAACCCACCGAGGATGGTGAGGAATTCCCCTATGAATCCATTAGTCCCCGGGAGTCCTATGGCAGCGAGTGTAAAGACCATAGCAAAGGCTGCAAAAACAGGCATGGGTATTGAAAGCCCCTGGTGGTCTGCTATCTGCCTCGAATGTGTCCTGTCATATATTATTCCTACGCACATGAAGAGTGCACCCGTTACAACCCCGTGGTTGATCATCTGTAAAATTCCGCCCTCTATTCCCTGGCTGTTAAGGGCGAAGATTCCCATTGTAATAAAACCCATATGGCTCACCGAACTATATGCAATAAGCCTCTTTAAGTCTTTCTGGGCGAGGCATACCAATCCAGCATATATAATGGCTATAACAGAAAGGGTCAACATGGCAGGAACCATAGACTTTGTAGCCTCAGGGAAAAAGGGTAGGGAGAATCTGAGGAAACCATATGCACCCATCTTGATGAGTATGGCTGCAAGGATGACACTGCCTGCTGTTGGTGCCTCAGTATGTGCATCTGGAAGCCAGGTATGCACAGGGAACATAGGGACCTTTATTGCAAAGGCTGCAAAGAAGGCCCAGAAGAGCCAGAGCTGCATCGTGTAAGGATATGTCCTTTCCATCAATTCGAGGATATCGGATGTCCCTCCATAGAGGTAGAGGAATATTATCCCGACCAGAAGGAGTACACTTCCCACAAGTGTATAGAGGATGAACTTTATTGTTGCATAGATCCTGTTTGGCCCTCCCCAGACCCCTATAATGAGGTACATGGGTATGAGCATTGCCTCCCAGAAGATATAGAATAATATGAAGTCTAAGGAACAGAACACACCTGCGATTGCTCCACATGTTAGAAGGATTGCTATATAAAACTCTTTTACCTTTATCTTTATAGCATGCCATGATATAAGGACGCAGAGGACCGTTGAGAGGGTAGTGAGGAGGACAAGGAAGACGCTTATACCATCAACGCCTAAGTAGTATTTTATATTCCAAGCAGGAATCCAATCGTGCCTCTCGACAAACTGCATCTTAAATGTTGACTTATCAAAGTTTATAAACAGGGGAAGTGAAAGGAGGAATGTGGCGACAGCAAATATGAGAGCTACCCATTTTAAAAGCGTTTCCTGAGACCTGCTTATGATAAGAAGTACCAGGACTCCTATAACAGGAAGAAATATAATAGTGCTAAGGATCGGATACGGTAGATTATTCATCATTACCTGTTCCATATCATCACCATAAGATTAAGACAATCAAGATAAATACACCTGCAGCCATTATAATTGCATAATGTTGTGTAATGCCCGTCTGCACTTTCCTTAATATCCCGGCGAATCTTCCTATTGACCTCGGGACGCCATTCACAATACCTTCTATTATCTTTGCGTCTGTGAAACGCTCGATAAAGCTATCAGCAATCCAGAGTCCGGGCTTTACGATTGTTAAGTTATACAATTCATCAACATAATATTTGTTAAAAACTACCCTGTAGATACCGCTAAAGCCCTGAGCAAGTCTAAGGGGTAGATATGTCTTTATGAGATAAAGGATTGCAGCAATAACGATTCCGGAAAGGGCTATAGTTGTCGAAAGACCCATCACACCAAATTCCTGCGCATGCGTGCCATGCAGTTCTGGATGCCCGAGCACAGGCTCAAGGAAATGAGCAATATGAGCACCTCCACCCAGAATAGTTGGAATCCCAACCCATCCTGCTCCGAGGGCACCTGCTGCCAGTAACATAAGAGGTATGGTCATAACAGGAGGTGATTCATGGAGATGATGCTCCTCCTCATGGGTTCCACGGAATTTCCCGTGGAATGTAAGGAATATCATCCTGAATGAGTAAAAGGGTGTGAAGAATGCGATAGCGATCATGAGAATCCATACAAGTGTTCCTACAGGGCTACCAGAGGCAAAGGTAGACCATATTATCTCGTCCTTGCTGAAAAACCCTGCGAGGCCAGGAATCCCTCCAGCGCTTAATGCTGCAATAAGCATTGTGATATAGGTGATTGGCTGGTATTTTTTGAGCCCTCCCATCCTCTGAATATCATTATGGTGGGCGGCATGGATGACGCTACCAGCAGCGAGGAAGAGTAAAGCCTTAAAAAATCCATGGGTATAAAGGTGAAATATCCCTGCAGCATATGCACCGACACCGCATGCTGCGAACATCATCCCGAGGTGGCTGATGGTAGAGTAGGCAATTATCCTCTTTATATCATTCTGGAAAATGGCGATAGTAGCTGCGAACAGGGACGTAACTGCTCCGATAACAGCCACTGTAAGCATTGCGACCTCTGAGAGGTTAAATATGGGGTTGCATCTTGCTACCATGAATACACCTGCCGTGACCATTGTTGCGGCATGTATGAGTGCACTGACAGGTGTTGGACCTTCCATTGCATCAGGTAGCCAGACATGGAGGGGTATCTGGGCTGATTTACCGACGGCACCCGCAAAAAGGAGCAAGGCTATGAGGGTTATTAAATCAACCTCCCATCCAAGGATATTTATCGTCTGACCGGCAACGCCTTTTACCTCATCAAAAACAGGCACATAGTGAAGTGTTCCGAAGGTAAGGAATATCAATATTACTCCGAGGGCAAATCCAAAATCACCGAATCTACATGTTATAAAGGCCTTCTTCCCCGCATCGGATGCCGACTTTTTCTCGAACCAGAAACCTATAAGAAAATAGGAACAGAGACCAACACCCTCCCAGCCGAGGTAGAGCACAAGAAAGTTATTTCCCATAACGAGCATGAGCATGAAGAATACGAAGAGGCTGAGATACGCAAAGTACCTGTAATAGCCTTTATCGCCGTGCATGTAGCCGATGGAATATATAAAAATAAGAGACCCTACACCTGTAACGACTATGAGCATTACTGCGGTGAGCTGGTCAATGAGAAAACCGATAGATACTATGAACTTTTCAGAGACTACCCATGTATATAGGTCCTCGTTGATTATCTTTCCATTAATAACGTCAATGAGAGTTATCACAGAAACCACAAGGGAGCCTATTATTGTAGGGCAAGAAACCCAATGTGCCTTATCCCTTATGAGGGTCCTACCGAAAAGGATATTTATTACAAATGCTGCAAGGGGAAGGAATGGTATGAGCAAATACAGCTTCATGTCTTAAACCTTTTAACTTTTAACTTTAAACTTTTTATTTGTATCATCCCTTCATCTCCTGTACTTCATCCACATGGGCTGTGGCCTTGTTTCTGAATAACGCAATGATTATGGCTAATCCAATAGCAGCCTCGGCAGCTGCAACAGAAATCACGAAAAACGTCAGTATCTGGCCCCGCATATCCTGAAGGTAATGGCTGAGGGCAACCAGATTTATATTTACACCATTTAACATCAACTCAATTGACATGAGCATAATGATTATGTTTCTCCTCATGAGGAATCCCGTTACCCCTATTGTGAAAACCACGGCGCTGAGTAACATATACCAGTTTAAAGGGACCATTTCAGGTCTTAAGCCTCCTTTTTGCAAGGACTATAACGCCAACTATTGCCACTAAAAGTATGACTGATATTATCTCGAAGGGGAAGAGGTAGTCTGTGTATAAAAGTTTTGCAAGGGCCTTTGTATGAGTCTCTTCCCTTATGAGATTTATTGAATATTTTCCCGGAGGAGCGGCTATGAATGATCGTATTGACAGTATAATGACCGCAAGGAGTGCAATACCAAAGGTTAACCCTGAAGGCCATCCACCAATAAACCTGTATATCTTTAATTCCTCCCTGAGATTCAGAAGAAAAACAACAAAGAGGTAAAGCACGAGTATTGCCCCTGCATAAATAATTATCTGTATTGCTGCGATAAACTCGGCATTCAGGAAGAGGTAAAGTCCTGCGATATGAAAGAACAGCAGGAGCATCCACAGGACACTATGAACTGGATTTCTGGCAGTGACAACAAATATCGAAAAGAGGACGATGGTAACTGCAAAATACGCAAAGAATAATTCGGGAAGCATTATTTCCTTCCTCTGAAGACAGCCTGTTCTTCTGGAGTACTAAAGTCTTCAGGCCTTGGTCCCCAGAATCTCTTGAAATAATCCTCCACCTTTCCCGCCATATATTTATCCCAGTTTGCCTGAAGCTTCTCCATTGTCATGTACAGGGCCTCTCTCGAATAATCAGCATATTCGTAATGTTCTGTGAGGGCTAAAGCGCCCTCCGGACACGCCTCTACACAAAAACTGCAGAAAAGGCATCTAAGGACTTCTATATCGTATTTTTTAACAACAAGCTTTTTTGTTTCCTTATCTGTCTCCGTGGCAATGTAAATGCACTGCGACGGGCAGATCCCGGCGCAAAGTTTACAGCCCACACATCTCTCCCCTGACCAGGCATGTAGCCCCCTGAAACCTGGTTGAGCAGGTCTCCTAATCTTATGGGGATAGCGCCTTGTAACGGCGTGTGTGAACAACCTGCTAAAAGTCAGGGCCATGCCCTTAAATATCTCCACAAAAAATATCTTTCTGATAAGTTCCTTGGTTGTCATTTTAAATCATGCCTTTAACCCATAGTTTTATTAATCCTGTTATTACTATGTTTGCCAGTGCAACAGGTATGAGTATCTTCCAACCTATAGCCATAAGCTGGTCATATCTGTATCTTGGAACAGTCGCCCTTACCCAGTAATAAAGGAATATAAAGAAGTAAACCTTTAACAAGAACCAGATTATGTTAGGTATCTTTGAAAGGATGTCACCGATAAGGGGAATCCCGAGGATAAACTGAGGAACTGTCCAGCCCCCGAGGAAACATACCACCGCAATACTTGACATTATGAACATCCCAATATATTCTCCGAGGAAGAACAATGCAAACCTGAAACCGCTGTATTCAACAAAATACCCTGCAACAAGTTCACTTTCTGCCTCTGGAAGGTCAAAGGGGCACCTGCCCGTCTCTGCAAACATAGCTATCAGGAATACCCCAAATCCGAGAATCTGTGGAATCAGGTAGAGCCCGAGGGGATAAGTCTGCTGGGCCTTTACTATCTCCGAAAGGTTTAAAGAACCTGCCATAATCATAACTCCCACAAGGCTTAGCCCCATAGCTATCTCATAACTTAAGACCTGGGCTGCTGACCTCAGCCCACCTAAAAAGGCGTATTTTGAGTTTGAAGCCCAACCAGACATAACGATTCCATAAGCACCCAGTGAGGACATGGCAAAGAGAAACAGGAGGCCAATATTTATATCAGCAATAACAAATTTCTCAAAGAAGGGGATAACGGCTAAAGAAGTCATGGCCGCAGTAAAAAATATAACAGGAGCGATATAGAATACTGTTCTGTCTGCAACCTGAGGGATGACATCCTCCTTGAAGAGCAATTTTAAGCCATCTGCGATGGGCTGAAGTATACCGTGGGGGCCAACCTCTATAGGGCCCAGCCTCACCTGCATATGGCCTATTGTCTTTCTTTCAAAATAGGTAGCATAGGCAACATGAAAGAGTGCTATGCCAACTATAATTGCTATGTTAATGAGGATGATTCCAATGTTTATTACGGACCTTACTATGGGTTCTAAAGTCTCAGGTCGGATTATATTTTCAAACATTTCTATCCCTATCTATCACATTCTCCCAAAACTATATCAATAGAGCCGATATTCGAAATAACATCTGCCACGAGGCCTCCTTCACACAACCTTGGCAATGCAGAGGCATGCACAAAAGATGGTGCCCTTATCCTCATCCTGTAAGGCCTCCCCGTGCCATCGCTTATAAAGTAAAAGCCGAGTTCGCCTTTTGGCACCTCTGTTGCAACATAGATTTCTCCCTGAGGAGCTTCTTTAGGACCACTCTTAGCTAAGACAAAATGACGGCTGTAATAGTCTTTATTAAAGCGTTCCTTATCTCTCCTTGATAAAGACCCCTTTGGTGGAAGGGTAAAAGGGCTATCAATCGTTATGGGGCCTTTCGGCAATTTTTCAATACACTGCCTTATTATCCTGTTTGCCTGCCCCATCTCTATTATCCTGACCATATATCTGTCATATACATCGCCATTGTAGCCTATAGGAATTTCAAACTCAACCTTATCATATGCGTCATAGGGTGCAAACTTCCTTATATCATATCTAACGCCTGAGCCCCTCAATACAGGGCCTGTAAGCCCCCAGTTAATAGCCTCCTCCGCTGGGATAACGCCGACTCCCTTTGTCCTCCTTAGCCATATCCTGTTTACGGTCAAAAGGGTTTCGTACTCATCTATCCTTCCTGGAAACTCCTCTGTGAAGGCATAGAGGTCATCGAGGAATTTCTGGGATACATCATTCCTGACACCTCCAATCCTCGGATAACTTACAGTAAGCCTTGCTCCGCATAGTTCCTCAAAGAGGTCCATTATCCTTTCCCTTTCTCTGAAGACATAGAGGAATGGTGTTATGGCACCTATATCGAGTGCATGGGTTCCGAGCCAGAGGAGATGGTTCGATATCCTTCCCATTTCAGCCACCATAGTCCTTATAAACTTTGCCCTTTCAGGTGGCTCTATTCCAAGGAGTCTTTCAACAGCAACAACATAGCCGATATTGTTATTCATTGAAGAAACATAATCTAAACGGTCGGTAAGGGGAAGGGCAGAAAGATATGTCCTGTTTTCACCGAGTTTCTCAGTGCCTCTATGAAGGTAACCCACATATGGAGTGCATTTAACAATTGTCTCACCATCAAGTTCAAGCACCAGTCTTAAAACTCCATGGGTAGCAGGGTGCTGAGGCCCCATGTTCAGGGTTATTTCCCTTGTATGAAGTTCAGGTGCTATCCTGATATCAGATGGTGGCTGGTTCCTGCTTATTTCTTCCATTCAAACTCCCTGAATGCCTTTGCCTTATCAAGCACCTCCTGAAATCCAGGCCATTCCTTCTCAGGACCTTTAACAGGATAATCTTTTCTCAATGGATAACCTTCCCAATCCTCAGGCATGAGGATCCTCCTTAGGTCAGGATGACCTCTGAATACTATGCCATACATATCAAAACATTCCCTCTCATGCCAGTTAGCACCTGCCCACATAGATGTCACGGTATCGATACGTGGGTTATCCTCAGGAACCTGTGCCTTTAACCGTATCCTGTGGCGATATTTTATGGAATAAAGGTTATATACAACCTCGAATCTCGGAACTTTTTTATCAAGGTAATCAACACCACAGAGATCTACAAGAAAATCAAAATGTAGATGGGGGTCATCATGGAGATATCTACATATATCAACGATTCTTTCTTTCTTTGCGATGACAGAAACCTGATCTCTAAAGCTGGTTATATCAATAACCTCATCAGGGAATCTTTCTTTGATCTTCTCTGCTATCTCCTGTGGTTCCATATCTTTACCTCCAGTGGCTCCACCTGAACTGTTCCCTTCTCATCTTCTCCTGAAGCCTGATAATTCCGTCGATAAATGCCTCTGGCCTTGGTGGACAACCTGGTATATATACATCAACAGGCAGGAAGGTATCAACCCCTTGAACTACACTGTAAACATTATATATATTGCCAGTACAGGCACAGCTTCCCATTGCAATCACATATCTGGGTTCTGGCATCTGGTCATAGACCCTCCTCACTACAGAGGCTATCTTTTTTGTTACAGTTCCAGCAACAATCAAGCAGTCTGACTGCCTTGGGGAAGCCCTGAATATGATACCCATTCTATCAAGGTCATAATGACTTGAGCCTGTAGTCATCATCTCTATCGCACAACATGCAAGCCCGAATGTCATGGGCCAGAGGGATGAAAACCTTGACCAGTTAACTACCTTGTTAAATGATGTTAAAATAACATTTGGAGGTAGTACCTTTGTGCCCTTTTCTACCTCAATGAGCCCCGGAACAGATATCTCAATCAATCCCACTTAAAGCCCTCCTTTTTCCATACGTAAATGAAACCTACAAGAAGTATTACGATAAAGATGACCATTTCAATAAATGCATATAACCCGATTTTGTCGAATACTATTGCCCATGGGTAAAGGTAAACAGCTTCAATATCGAATATTACGAAGAGCATAGCAATTATGTAGAATCGGACGGAGAACCTGTAGCGTGGTTCCCCAACAGGAGGAACACCTGACTCATAAGGGGTGAATTTTTCTGAATATGCCCTTTTTAGACCTAATATCCCTGAAGAAATTAATAAAAGGGCAAAACCGAGGGTCACTGAGACCATCAGGAAGATAAGGACAGGCAAATACTCTGATGGTATGTAGGTTCCGGGCATAAGCGTTTATGTTATACTTAAAAGCGTCAGTCTTTGTCAAGTAAAAAATTAGAACCATTCTTGAAATTTTAAAATCAGGTTGAGCTCCCTTCCTTGCAATTTTTGACCCGTTCATATAGACTTTATATCCGCAAATTCTTAGCATGAGGAGCGGGTATATGAAGTTAGGAGTAGTTAAAGAGACTTTTCCTAATGAGAGGAGAGTTGCAGTCATACCTCAAAATGTTGCGAATCTAAAAAAACTTGGTCTTGATGTTGTTGTTCAGAGTGGTGCTGGTCTCGGAGCCTTCATAAGCGATGGTGATTACAAAAAAGCAGGTGCTGAGGTTGTCTCAAGCAGAGAAGAGGTTTTAAGGAATGCTGATATAATATGTTATGTAAGAGGACCCGGTGCTGATAAAAACAACCTCAGCGATCTAAATGTTATAAAGAAAGATGCAACTATAGTCGGTATGATGGAACCACTAGCCAATCCCGACATAATCCAGAAAGTTGCTGAATCTGGAGTTACAGCGTTTGCAATGGAATTGATGCCACGAATAACAAGGGCACAAGGTATGGATGTTCTAAGTTCAATGGCAACTATAGCAGGATATAGAGCTGTTATTGTTGCTGCGGATATATACTCAAAGATATTTCCAATGCTGATGACAGCTGCTGGTACTCTCCTGCCTGCAAAAGTATTTATAATAGGGATTGGAGTCGCTGGATTACAGGCAATAGCTGTTGCAAGAAAAATCGGTGCTATTGTTGAAGCATACGATGTAAGACCTGAAGTAAAAGAGCAGGTACAAAGTTTGGGCGCCAAGTTTATAGAACTTGGTCTTGAAACGAAAGAAGCAAGCGATAGATCAGGATATGCTAAAGCAATGTCGGAAGAATTTTATAAAAAACAAAGGGAGATGATGTTAAAAGTTATAGAAGCATCAGATGTAGTCATAACCACTGCTTCAGTTCCTGGTAAGAAAGCCCCTGTACTCGTAACAGAGGAGATGGTAAAAAGAATGAAATCTGGATCAGTTGTAATTGATTTAGCAGCAGAAAAGGGAGGAAATTGCGAACTTACCAGACCCGGTGAAATTGTAGATTATAACGGTGTGAAAATAGTAGGTCTCGTTAATGCACCGAGTGATATACCAGTACATGCAAGCCAGATGTATTCCAACAACATAAAAAATTTCTTGCAACTCATTGTAAAAGATAGACAGTTAAATATAGACACATCTGATGAAATAGTAAGAGGTACACTTGTTACACAGAATGGTGAAATTATCAGTGATATTGTAAAACAAGCTCTAGCAAAATCTCAGGGGAGGTTTTAATGGATCCACTGATGGCTGCTTTAATTTTGTTTGTATTAGCTTTGATAATTGGTTTTGAGGTTGTAACAAAAGTTCCACCTATATTACATACACCACTGGTTGTTGCTTCGCATGCTATGGCCGCTATAATGGTGGTAAGTGCAATTGAGGCTGCTGGAACAGGTAACACTTTATCTGCTCGGATACTTGGTTTTTCTGCTTTATTACTTGGGACTGTTAATGTGGTAGGTGGATACTTGATAGCGGATAGAATGTTAAGTATGTTCAAAGGTAATAAAAAGAAAAAGTAGACCTCCCTTTAACTCCAAACTATTTTTCACTTAACTGTAATATAAGGAAGGATTTAAATTGGATATTGTAAACATTATAAGAAACGTGGCTAATAAATATCAGGCGGTGTTTTATCTTATAACTGTCCTGTTCTTCATCTTTGGGTTGAGATTACTGACATCTCCAAGAACTGCCAGAAGGGGCAACGTTGTAAGTGCTGTAGGAATGCTTATAGCTATAACTATTACACTGATGTATCATGGTATCCTTACTTATAAATTAATCATAATAGGTCTTGCAATTGGGTCAATAATAGGTGCTATTTCTGCTTATGCACTGGATCTGCGGGCAATACCGCAGTATGTTGCCATATTAAATGGATTCGGTGGTGCAGTTTCAGCCCTTGTTGGTGTGTCAGCATTTATACAGAAAGAATTGCCGAGAAATGTAACATCACTGCATTTTTATTCAGCGATCTCAGTCGGCACATTTATAGGTACTTTAACATTCTGGGGCAGTATGATGGCATTTGCTAAACTCCAAGGACTTATTACGGAAAGACCAGTGGTTATACCAGGTAAAAATATTATAAACCTTCTACTTCTATCCATAAGTGCAGTCTCGGGTATATTGCTCGTTAATGATCCATATAATATTTACTATCTTATCGGAATACTTGTATCTGCTTCACTATTAGCTATCTCGTTAACCATAGCTGTCGGCGGTGCAGACATGCCCGTTATCATAGCATTATTTATATCGTATGCTGGGTTATCTGCAAGTGCCGTAGGATTTATATACCTTACTCATGGTCTCATAATGGTTGGTTCTCTGGTGGGTGCTTCCGGGTTGATACTTACACGTATAATGGCTAAGGCTATGAATAGAGATTTTTACGGCATTCTTCTTGGAAACATCACACCACCAGAAATGAGCAAACTGCAAGGCGGTGAAGATATTTACGCCGGTAGAATAAAATCAACAACACCTGAGGAAGCTGTTATGATCCTTGAGGCATCAAAAAGGGTCGCCATAGTACCAGGTTATGGTCTGGCTGTAGCACAGGCACAAGGTCCTGTAAGAGATCTAATGGCTGAGCTTGAAAAAGATGGTATAGAAGTATATTTTGCTATTCATCCAGTTGCAGGTCGTATGCCAGGACACATGAGTGTATTACTTGCGGAGGTTGATGTGCCCTATGATAAATTAAAAACCTTAGAAGAGAGTAACGAGCTTTTACCTGATACCGATGTTGCTGTAGTTGTTGGTGCTAACGATGTTGTTAATCCTACAGCAAGGTATGCAAAAGATTCCCCGCTATATGGCATGCCAATACTGGACGTAGATAAATGCCGGAGCGTCATAGTAATAAAAAGAAGTCTAAGTCCAGGATTCTCAGGGGTACCTAACCCATTATTTGCTAACGACAACACAGTCATGATATTCAGTGATGCGAAACCTGCGCTAACAGAATTGGTCAAAGAATATAGAGAGCTGAGAACTTAGAATTTTCGTGAAATCCTTTAATCACAGGTAACACCATGGGTAACACCATGGAACTCGAGGCTAATGTTTATAACCAAATTAGTTGAAATATTCAATGAGTATAAGGGAGAGAAAGGGGCAGTAATCCCTATTCTTCAGAAAGTCCAGGATAAATTAGGATACTTATCTCAAGAAGTGATTTCAGAGATAGCAAAGTTTTCCCGAATGTCAGAAACTGAGGTCTTCGGGGTTGCCTCTTTTTATGCTCAATTTCGCTTTACCAGATGTGGCGATCACGTAATCAGAGTTTGTTTAGGGACAGCTTGCCATGTCAGCGGTGGGGAGCGTATTTTAGACGAAGTAACAAGAGAACTGGGTGTCTCACCGGGAGAGACGACCGAGGACTATAAATTTAGTTTAGAAAGAGTAGCCTGCCTGGGTTGCTGTGCCTTAGCTCCTGTGATGGTGGTGGATAAAACTGTATACACAAAGATGAAATTACCTAAGGTTCGTGGGGTTTTACAAACTTATGGGGAAAATAAATAGGACATCAAAGAAGAGGTACATTGTTCATGTTTGTTTGGGCACGGGGTGTATTTCTGGTGGTTCTCTCAATATTTACAAATCCTTAAAGCAGCAGGTGGATAGTTTAAAGATTAAGAATGTTCTCATCAACTTCACCGGCTGTCATGGCTTTTGTCAACGTGGTCCAATTGTTGACATTGAACCCGGTGGCATTTTTTACTCAGAAGTTAAAGAAGAAGATGTAACAGACATTGTTCAGCAACATCTTAAAAAAGGTAAGTTTGTTGATAGACTCTTTTATCGCCATCCCTCGACTGGAGAAACCATACCCTGCTCTCGGGATATTCCCTTTTACAGTCGGCAACAACGTATCATTCTGCGTAACTGTGGACACATTAATCCTGAAAATATAGGTGATTATCTGGCTGTTGGTGGTTATGAATCATTAAAGAAAGTACTTACTGAGATGACCCCTGAACAAGTGATTTCTGAGATAAGTAGTTCCGGGCTTCGAGGTCGAGGTGGGGCTGGCTTTTTAACCGGCCTCAAATGGGATCTCTGTCACAGGTCACCGGGCAATGAAAAATATATCATCTGTAATGCTGACGAAGGTGACCCCGGAGCCTTTATGGATCGCTCAATATTAGAAGCTGATCCTCATTCAGTCTTGGAAGGGATGCTTATCGGTGCTTATGCTATTGGCGCTAACCAGGGCTATATTTATTGCCGGGCTGAATACCCGTTAGCTTTGGAAAGATTAAGGATAGCCTTACGTCAAATGGAAGAGCATGGCTTCCTTGGTAACGACATTTTAGGTTCTGGTTTCAATTTTCATATAAAGATCAAAGAAGGAGCTGGAGCCTTTGTCTGCGGAGAAGAAACGGCCCTTATAGCCTCAATTGAAGGTAAACGTGGAATGCCACGCACACGCCCTCCCTTCCCAGCAATCTCTGGACTTTGGGGAAAACCTACTATTATCAATAATGTCAAAACGTTAGCCAGTGTACCAGTAATTATTGCTAAAGGCAGTAACTGGTATTCAGGCATTGGAACGGAAAAAAGCAAAGGGACAGTCGTTTTCGCTTTGACAGGGAAAATAGCCAACTCTGGTTTAGTAGAAGTGCCTATGGGTATTGAATTACGTGAACTTATTTATGAGATTGGCGGCGGGATTTCAGGCGGCAGGAAATTTAAAGCAGCACAGACTGGCGGGCCTTCTGGTGGGTGTCTCCCAGCATCTATGCTCAATCTACCTATTGATTATGAATCTCTTGCTGATGCTGGTTCTATCATGGGCTCAGGTGGCATGATAGTAATGGACGAGGATACCTGCGTGGTTGATATAGCCAGATATTTTCTTATCTTTACCCAAGCAGAATCCTGTGGTAAGTGTGTTCCTTGCCGTGTGGGGACAAGACAGATGTTAATTATCTTGGAACGGATAACTAAAGGCGATGGAGTGCCTGGTGATGTTGAACTATTAGAGAGATTGGCTAATACTGTTAAGTTAGGCTCCCTTTGCGGTCTGGGACAGACAGCACCAAATCCGGTACTCACTACTATTCGTTACTTTCGTAGCGAGTATGAAGAACATATTAATAATAAAAGGTGTCCAGCTTTAGTATGCAAAGAATTAATTTCTTTCTACATTCTCCCGGAGAAATGTAAAGGATGCAGAATTTGTTTCAAGAATTGCCCTGTTGGGGCGATCTCTGGCGGCAAAAAACTGATTCATGTTATTAACCACGAAAGGTGCATTAAATGCGGGACATGTTTTGATGTTTGTCCAAAGCGCTTTTCGGCAGTGGTTAAGGTTTCTGGGAAACAGATAAAAGTCCCTGAGAAGCCAATACCTATAAGTAAATAAATTTTGGAGACCTTCAATGAGTATAACTACTGAAGAGGTTAAGACTATAACACTTACTATTAATGGTCAAAGGGTCTCACCGAAAATAGGCGTAACAGTACTCGAAGCCGCCCAAGGGGCAGGCATTTATATACCCACTTTGTGTCACCACCCGAGTTTACCCCCCTATGGAGGATGTCGTATGTGTATTGTAGAGATTGAGGGAATGCGGGGTTTTCCCACAGCTTGCACCACCCCGGCAGAGGATAAAATGGTTATAAAGACTGATACCTCGCAACTTCAGGAACTAAGACGCAATATCTTAGAACTGATTCTCACAGAACATCCCCATACTTGCCTGATCTGTGACAGAAAAGAACAATGTAAGCCTTATCATATTTGTATACAGAAGGTAGCTGTAACCACCGGCTGTATCATGTGTCCTAAAAATGGACGCTGTGAACTTCAGAAGGTGGTAGATTATGTAGGGCTAAAGGAGGTTAGCCTTCCCTATACCTATCGCGAGCTGCCTATCCTGCGGGACTCTCCTTTTTTTGACCGCGATTACAATTTATGTATTCTGTGCGGAAGATGTGTGAGGGTCTGCCAGGAAGTTAGAGGCGCAGGAGCCATAGCCTTTACTTACCGGGGTTCTAAGGCCTTAGTAGGCACAGCTTTTGATTACACCTTGCAAGATGCCGGCTGCCAATTTTGTGGGGCCTGTGTTGATACTTGCCCTACTGGTGCCCTTGTAGAGCGATCTATTAAATGGGAAGGAAAACCTGAGTATATTGTGACTACCACCTGCCCTTACTGCGGTGTTGGCTGCCAGTTAAACTTAGAAGTAAAGAAAGGAAGGATTATCAGTTCTGTGCCAGCATTAGATGGTATACCTAACCGGGGACAGGCCTGCGTTAAAGGGCGTTTTGGAATTACCGAGTTTGTGCATCATCCACAAAGGCTAACTACTCCTCTAATCAAGCAAGATGGGAGGTTTGTAGAAGCAAGCTGGGGCGAGGCATTGAACCTTGTGGCTGAGAAATTACAGAGATATAAGGGAGAGCAGTTTGCCCTCATCTCCTCGGCAAAAATCACTAATGAAGAGAATTATCTGGCCCAGAAATTTACTCGGGCCGTAATGGGTACCAATAATGTAGACCATTGCGCCCGTTTATGCCATGCCCCTTCGATAGCTGCTTTAGAGCAAGCATTTGGCAGCGCTGCCATGACAAATCCAATAACTGAGATTGGCGATACTGCTTGTGCCTTTGTTATCGGTAGTAACACTACCTCAGGTCATCCGGTTATTGCCTTAGAGGTAAAAAGGGCAATAAGTAAGGGAGCAAGGCTAATTGTGGCTAACCCTCGAGAGATTAAGATGTGTCAATGGGCAGATGTCTGGCTTCAGCACCTGCCTGGTAGTGACGTGGCCCTCTTAATGGGTATGATGCGGGTTATTATGGATGAGGGACTGGCAGACTTAGCTTTCATTGAAGGGCATTGTGAGAATTTTGATGCCTTCAGGGAGTCTCTGAAGGATTTTGATTTAGATTTT
Source organism: Thermodesulfovibrionales bacterium (assembly GCA_030019415.1). Lineage (GTDB taxonomy): Bacteria > Nitrospirota > Thermodesulfovibrionia > Thermodesulfovibrionales > SM23-35 > JASEEX01. Next base: position 57,867 of record JASEEX010000001.1, on the reverse strand, counting down.
GTGGAGAAAGTTACCAGTGTACATAAGGCTAATATAGAAAAAGCAGCACGGCTTTATGCTACTCAGAAACCAGCAACCATTATTTATGCTGCAGGTATTACCCAGCATGTACATGGCACTGATAATGTTTTTGCCATCGCTAACTTGGCTATGCTTACCGGAAATATTGGTAAACCTTCTTCCGGAGTTAATCCTCTTGGAGGACAGAATAATCTCCAGGGTGCCTGCGACATGGGAGTTCTACCCAATGTGTATACGGGCTATCAAGATTTTGATAATCTTGATGTCCAGAAGAAGTTTGAAGCTGCTTGGGGGACTAAATTAAGTTCAGTCCCTGGTTTGACACTGCCAGAGATGTTAGATGCTGTTTATAAAGGTGATATAAAATCTATCTATCTTATTGGCGAGAACCCTGTGCTCAGCGAAGCTGATGCAAGTCATGTAGAAGAGATTCTAAAGAAATTGGAATTCTTGGTAGCACAAGATATCTTTCTCAGTGAAAGTGCCCAATTAGCCCACGTTGTCTTGCCAGCAGCCAGTTTTACTGAGAAGGATGGCACTTTTACCAATACCGAGCGGCGGGTACAACGAATACGAAAGGCAATTGAACCCATAGGTAATTCTAAACCTGACTGGTGGATTATTTGTGAGATCGCAAAGAGAATGGGAGCCAGCGGGTTCGATTTTGGCCATCCCTCGGAAATTATGCAGGAGATAACCAGGCTCGATCCTCATTATAGTGGAATTACTTATCAGCGATTGGAAAAGGTAGGTCTACAATGGCCATGCCCTGATGAAGAGAATCCGGGAACTCCAGTCTTGCATGCCGGCACTTTCGTTAGAGGCAAAGGTAGATTTACGCCTCTCGGTTATAAGCTACCAGCAGAGCTGCCAGACAAAGACTATCCGTTAATTTTAACTACAGGGCGCTCTCTTTATCATTATCACACCGGAACTATAACACGCAAGGTATTAGGACTTAACGCCCTTGAGCCAGAAGGGGTAGTGGAGATAAATCCTGCTGATGCCAGGCAGTTAAACATTGACGACGGTGATCTTGTTAAGGTCATTTCCCGACGTGGACAAGTAACCACCAGGGCAAAAGTGACCAATGCATGTCTACCAGCAGTAGTCTATATGAACTTCCACTTCGCTGAAAGCTCCGCAAATATCCTTACTAACCCTGCTCTTGACCCAGTGTCTAAAATTCCAGGGTTTAAGGTATGCGCAGTAAGGATAGAAAAGGAATAGGGAGATGACCTATGTATAAAGTCCTGGTTAGTGAGCAATTAGTTCCAAACATCCACCTCCTAAAAATAGAGGCACCAACAATAGCCAGGAAGGCTTTAGTAGGACAATTTGTGGTTGTGATGGTTGACGAGGTTGGTGAACGAATTCCTCTTAGCTTAGCTGATTGGGATGCTGAGGAGGGGACGATAACGCTTGTAGTTATGCAAGTAGGTACTTCCACAAGGAAGTTAGCAGCCCTTAAGGCTGATGGTTGCATCTTGAGTTTAGCAGGTCCCTTAGGTCTGCCATCTCATATCGAGAGATTCGGGACAGTTGCTTGCATTGGTGGCTGTTATGGTATTGGTGCGATAATGCCTTTAGCCCGATCTCTGAAACATTTAGGGAATACCGTCATTTCTATTATAGAAGCCAGGAGTAAAAACCTCCTTTACTGGCAGGATAAGTTACAACAGGTAAGTGATGAACTTATTTTTACCACAGGTGATGGTTCATCTGGCTATAAAGGTTGGGCTTATGACCCGCTGAAAGAAATGTTAGAGGCAGGTAAAAAGATTGATCTTGTTTTCGCTTACGGTTGCACCTTTATGATGAGGCTAATCAGTGAGGCAACTAAATCTTTTGGGGTCAAGACCCGCGTGGCTCTTAATCCCATTATGGTTGATGGAACAGGAATGTGTGGTGTTTGCCGTGTATCAGTGGGAGGAGAAACTAAGTTTGCCTGTGTTGATGGACCAGAATTTGATGGTCATGAAGTTGATTGGGAACTTTTAGCAACCCGGCGAACAACTTACCTTGAGGAAGAAATAAGATCACTACAGCGATTTGAATGCCAGCAGTGGTATTTTGAAACATCCAAGGCTATGGAGGCCAGAGTTGAAAGAAAAGCCTGAGCTTGAGAAAGAGAAAAAAACAAAGCCCAGGGTAAAGATGAGGGAACAGGATCCTCTGAAAAGGATCAGGAATTTTGAGGAGGTCCCCTACGGATATACACCTGATGAGGCGGCTGATGAGGCATCCAGGTGTTTACAATGTAAGAGGCCTACCTGTAGAAATGGCTGTCCTGTGGAGGTAGACATACCTTCATTCATAAAGTTAATTAAAGAAGGAAAATTCATAGAAGCTGCCTGGAAGGTTAAGGAGAAAAATGCATTGCCTGCTGTCTGTGGAAGGATATGTCCTCAGGAGATTCAATGTGAATCTTTATGCATCCTGGGTAAGAAAGGTGAACCTGTCGCAATAGGCAACCTCGAAAGATTCGTCGCTGATTACGAGGCAGAAAAGGGCGGGATTCAGATCCCTGAGAAACCAAGGCCTACTGGTAGGAAAGTAGCCATAGTAGGGTCTGGGCCGGGTGGTTTAACCTGCGCGGCTGACCTGATAAGGTCAGGCCATCAGGTTACCTTATTTGAAGCATTACACAAACCGGGTGGGGTATTAATCTACGGCATACCAGAATTCAGACTTCCAAAGGTAATAGTAGAGAGAGAGGTTGAATACATAAAAAAGCTGGGGGTTGAACTTGTCCTTGACGCAATAATCGGGAAACTCTATACTGTTGATGAACTATTAAATGATAAGGGATATGATGCCTGTTTTATTTGTATAGGCGCGGGTTTGCCTATATTTCTGGGAATACCAGGGGAAAATCTAAACGGTATTTACTCTGCTAATGAATTCCTGACAAGGGCTAATTTGATGAAGGCCTATCTCTTCCCTGAGTATGATACACCAATAAAAAGGGGCGAAAGGGTCGCTGTATTTGGTGGCGGAAATGTTGCAATGGATGCAGCAAGAGTAGCCCTAAGACTCGGTGCAGAAAAGGTCTATCTTATATACAGGCGTTCCGAGGCTGAGATGCCGGCAAGAAAGGCTGAAATCCATCATGCACATGAGGAGGGAGTAGAATTCTTATTATTAACAAATCCGACAAGATTTATTGATGATGGCAAGGGAAATGTCTGCAAGGTTGAATGTGTAAGGATGGAATTGGGTGAGCCAGATGAATCTGGCAGGAGAAGACCCAGTCCCATAAAGGGCAGTGAATTCCAGATTGGGATAGATGTAGCAATCACTGCACTCGGGACAATGGCAAATCCGCTTTTAACGAAAACTATGCCGGATTTAAAATTAAACAAGAGAGGTTACATTATAGCTGAAGAAGCAACAGGGATGACCTCAAAACCAGGTGTCTTTGCTGGCGGAGATATCGTAACAGGATCTGCTACAGTCATATCAGCTATGGGTGCCGGGAGGCGGGCAGCAAAGGCTGTTAATGAGTATCTTAAATGGAGATACTAGGACTTTCATGTTCCTCTTCTTCCTCCTCATAACCGGTGAACATCGCCTTAATATGTGCAAAGGTCGTGTGCCCGAGGGTAGCTAAATAAACGTGAACAAAGATAAAGGCCGTAAAGAATATGAAGAGAACCACATGTATCGTATCCACTATCTTTATCCCGCCTAAGAGATTAACAAATTTGGAGAAGAACTTTGGATCCCAGAGGAGCAGTCCTGTGATTATCTGGACAGGGATGAGCAGCGCCATGATCATCAGATAGGTCACTTTCTGCATAGGGTTAAACTTATTATCAGGAGTAGGATGGTGTGGATTGGGATTTCCCACAAAAATGCCATAACCATAGAATAGGGCCTGAGTGATGCTCTCCTTGGCAAACTTTATAGGATTTAACGTGGGGATGTAGATTCTGATCTTCAAGGTAAAAAGGTAGAAGAAAAACCAGATGGCATAGTTGGCAATCAAAATAAATCCCGTCCAGCTATGTATGTCAACAGCCGTCTCAAAGGAGAACAGCTTAACAATATCACCATATCTCATCTGGATTCCCGTGATAATCAGTAAAATGAAGCATGCCGCATTGATCCAGTGCCAGAGCCTTACGGGTATTGGATGAAGATACATCTTTTTCATTCCTTTCCTCCCTTTCCCATCTTTCTTAAAGACCTGATAGGCGAGGTTATTATCCTTATTGTAATATGGCCTAAAGCAAAGGCTATACCGCCCAGAACAGCGATGATTCCTACGATATCTAATAGCCCAAGCCTCGTACTGCCGAGGGCATAAAATTCACTTACGGGCAATATCGAAAGGACAGATGTGAGGACCCCCTGTTTTGCACTGAGGAATCTCGGCCTTCCATCAGATTTCAGGAGCACGACAGAGACTTCCTTAAAGAAGTCAGAGTCTGTTCGGTGACATCGTTCACATTCTCTTACCGCCTCTTTCTTCACGGCAATTTGGTGTGCTTCAGTACCCTTACGAACATCCATCCTTGCTGTAAGGGTCACATCTGCACCCTTCTCATTCAACTGTTTAACCATGTTCCATAATTCAGGGGCATCGATACTGCCATCCCTATTTGTGTCTAACTTCCCTATTAATCCCGCAGAGTCTGTTCCCAGTAACTTAAGTACATCTTCTTTTGAAAAAGGCTTTTTCGTCTTTTGGTCATAAAGGCAGAGATAAACACCACCACTTGCTCCGGGTGAATGACAGAGGGCACATGCTACTTTATTAAGATGATGCTCTGCAAAGGAGGAGAGCTTAAAAGGAGGATTGGAGAGCCACTTTTTATGAGCCTTTTCAGCATCTTTGTGACACTCCAGGCACTTATCCTTCATCTTCATTGTCATTGCCGTCACTTCAATATCATGTGACTTATGGCAGGTAGAACAGATCGGGGCATCCTCTTTCCCTTTAATCCTTGCAGCGTTATGAACGCTCAATTTGTATGCGGCATTTACATCCCCATGGCATTTATCGCAGGATATTAAACCCAGATTCTTATCTACCTTTACTGCTGAGTGGGAGCCATGGCAATCTATGCATACAGCTGCCTTGAGATTGTTTTCCCTCAAGACGATATGGTGTATGCTGCCTTTATATTGTTCTTGTGCATCAGGATGACACTTTCCGCACCCTTCTCCAGCAGTAATTGAATGGTCGCGCTTGCTTTTAAAAACCCTTATGGGGTGTTCGACTTTTGAAAAACCTGCATGACAGGCACCACATTGAAGCTTACTGTGTATAGATCTTCTAATAACTGACTCATCTACATAAAGGGATAAAAATTCACCACTCTTCAGTGGTATACTGATGTCATACTTATGGCAGATGAGGCAATACTGGCTTTCAGTTAGAGGGGCCTTCAACTCTGCTATCCGTTTTATATCGTGTGAGCCATGGCATTCGGCACACGCAGGTGCCTTTGGCTGGGCTATTAAACTTCCATGCATGGGTTTTTTCTTGAGCACTTGATCTGGATGACAGTTCTTGCATACCTTTGAGGCATTCTTTGAATATTCCTTTTTGCTGCTGATTTTCTTTACCAGGGGGTGTTTTTCCATTGAGATATCTGGATGACAGCCCGAGCAGCTAAACATATTATGGATAGAATCCGAAAACTCCTTGCCACCAATATATAAAGATAGAATCTCTTTGCTTTCTAAGGCCTTGGTCATATCCTTAATTGAGTGGCAACCCAGACACATCTTGGCCTCATCTGAAAGAGTGCCTTTTGTAGCATTGGCATATACAGGGATGATCATGAAAACAATAACCAGAAATATTAGAGCTATCTTTCTGTTATCCATCATAACCCCCATGGAATTTTTTATTGTTTTAGACCTTTATTATCGGGATTATTATCGGGATGACTTTAGCATATCTTAAGGCAAAATGCAAGTATGAAGTTTTGGTAGTAAACATCTCTTTTTTCGTGACAAGGTTAACCATGAATCTACCTAAACGTTGCAAAGACAAGAGGGCAGACATGCTTCAAAACCCCTGCAAATCGACAGGATTTGATTATGATACACGTGGCCGCATTCTTAACCTTTTGTGCCTTTTGGCAAAAGGCTGGCAGGCCACTCGTAAGGGCTATAAGGTGTCGATGGCAGGGCTTTTTCAGCACATCTGCCCTCTCTTTTTATAATGTTTTTTGCAATATTAAGGTCTGTAAACAGTAATAAATGGCAGGATATAGTATTTGAGCGGTTTCTTTTGCCGATAGTCCAATGAGAATATTTATAATAAAGAGGCAAAAGCCTCGGAGTGGTGCGGGACGAGAATGAGCGAAGATACTATATCCTGCCATTTATACTCACAGCTTATAAATGTCATTAATTTTCATCACAAAAAAAGAGATGCTTCCGTTTTGGTATAATTTGTTATGTTCCTCGTTAGCGCGTGCCTTGCAGGCTTTAACACGAGATATAATGGGACAAATAGCGAAGACAGAAGGATAGTCGAACTCGTATCATCAGGTAAGGCTATTCCTGTCTGCCCCGAGCAACTCGGAGGTCTTCCGACTCCAAGACCACCTGTACAGTTTACGAAAGGCAATGGTAGAATTGTTCTGGATCAAAAATCTGAGGTCGTAGACAGAGATGGCATTGATTATACAGAGAGTTTAGTTAAAGGAGCGGAAGAGGTCCTCAGGATTGCTGGTATGTTCAGGATAAAAAGGGCCATCTTTAAAGATGGGAGTCCGTCATGCGGGGTAACATATGTATGGGTCTCTGGTGAAAAAAGGGCAGGTAAAGGTGTGACAACAGGACTTTTAGAAAAAAATGGAATAGAGGTAAAGACGATTGATTCCTTATAAAGATGATAATCCTACACATATATTCCCTTATGTAACGATAGGGATTATCACACTCAACATACTTATATTCTTATTCCAGGTCGCATCTCCATCGGACATGGAAAAGCTTGCCTATGCTTACGGTGCAATCCCTAATTACATCCTGACCTTCGAGGCGGTCCAGCCGATACATCCAGCACTGACAATCTTCTCTGCCATGTTTATGCATGGAGGAGTTTTTCACCTCGCAGGCAACATGCTTTACCTATGGATATTCGGCAACAACATAGAAGACAAATTAGGCCATTTAAGGTTTATTATTTTTTACATCTTCTGTGGAATTGCCTCTGCCTATGCCCATGCAATCACAGAGCCCCATTCGTTTATACCCATGATTGGAGCAAGCGGTGCCGTCTCTGGTGTCCTCGGTGCATATTTACTACTTTTTCCCAGGGCAGGGATATATACACTGATATTTTTGGGTTTCTTTGTACAAGTTGTGAAGATCCCTGCCTTTATAGTTATCGGATTCTGGGCTGTTATACAATTCGTCAACGGCCTGATAAGCACAGGTCTTGTTAAGGAGGGTGGGGTTGCGTGGTTTGCCCATATAGGAGGTTTCCTTATAGGTCTTCTAACAATAAGACTCTGGTTACCAAGAAGGACTAAATAGTGGTTTTAATTATAAATAGAAAGAAGGCTTTATAAAAAATTAGAAAATGCATGAATTTTAGAGAAAATAGAAGTTATTATGTGATTTTAAATCTTTTTGACCCTTAAAAATCCTTGCCTTCTATATCCACTAACCATTATATTAGCACTCACTGACTTTGAGTGCTAATATAATCAAAAATCTTATATTATAAAGAAAGGAGCGATGGGTATGAAGTTCAAACCGCTTAGAGACAGGGTGTTTGTCAAGTATTCCTCAGAGGAGGAAAAGACAGCAGGGGGTCTTTATATTCCTGATGCTGCAAAGGAGAAACCTCAAAAGGGCACAGTAATAGCAGTAGGCCCTGGTAGGGTGACAGATGATGGCAAACGTCAGCCTATGGAGGTTAAGGTTGGGGATACTATACTTTTCGATAAGTATTCAGGCTCAAAGATTAGGATTGACGAGGAAGAGTACCTCATCATCAGGGAAGAAGACATCTTAGGAATCATTGAAGGCTAAAAAATTTGATGTTAAGGAGGTTATAAATGGCAGCTAAACAGCTTATTTTTGACGAGGCAGCAAGAAGCTCTATACTCAAAGGGGTGAGTTTGCTGACTGATGCAGTAAAGGCGACACTTGGTCCAAAGGGAAGGAACGCGATACTCGACAAGAAATTTGGTGCGCCTACAATAACAAAGGATGGTGTCACAGTAGCAAAGGAGATAGAGCTCAAAGATCCATACGAGAATATGGGTGCCCAGCTTGTTAGAGAGGTTGCATCAAAAACGTCTGATGTGGCAGGTGATGGAACAACAACAGCAACTGTCCTTGCACATTCTATTTACAGAGAAGGGATTAAGAATGTTGCCGCAGGTGCAAACCCAATGGACCTTAGGAGGGGGATTGAAAAAGCAGTAGAAGTAGTTGTCGAGGAGCTTAAAAAGCTCAGCAGACCCGTTCAGGAGAAGAAGGAGATTGCTCAGGTCGGCACAATCTCAGCAAACAACGACGCGTCCATTGGAGAGCTCATTGCAGAGGCTATGGATAAAGTTGGTAAAGACGGGGTAATCACGGTCGAGGAGGCAAAGAGCATGGCAACAACTTTAGATGTTGTTGAAGGCATGCAGTTTGACAGGGGTTATATCTCTCCATATTTCATCACCGACGCTGAAAGGATGGAATGTACCCTCGAGGATGCGTTCATTCTCATCCATGAGAAGAAGATATCGAGCATGAAGGATCTCCTCCCGATACTCGAGCAGATTGCAAAGATGGGAAAACCTTTATTAATTGTTGCAGAAGAGGTTGAAGGTGAAGCCCTTGCCACACTCGTGGTGAATAGACTCCGTGGGACTCTTCAGGTATGTGCTGTAAAGGCACCAGGTTTTGGCGAAAGACGCAAGGCAATGCTCGAGGATATCGCAGTCCTCACAGGTGGGACAATGATATCAGAGGACCTCGGTATAAAGCTTGAGAACATAAAGCTCTCTGACCTCGGAAGGGCCAAGAAAATCACTATAGACAAGGAAAATACAACTATTGTTGAAGGTGTTGGAGACCCGGCAAAGATTCAGGGAAGGGTTAAACAGATAAAGACACAGATAGAGGAGACAACCTCAGACTATGATAGAGAAAAGTTACAGGAGCGTCTCGCAAAGCTCGTTGGCGGGGTTGCAGTAATAAATGTTGGCGCTGCTACAGAAACAGAGATGAAGGAGAGAAAGGCAAGGGTTGAGGACGCATTAAATGCAACAAGGGCGGCTGTTGAAGAAGGTATCGTACCTGGTGGAGGTGTTGCATTTGTTAGATGTCTACCCGCACTTAAAAATCTTAAACTCGAGGGCGATCAGCAGGTAGGTATTGAGATTATAAGAAAGGCACTTGAAGAACCGATCAAGCAGATAGTCAATAATGCAGGCCTCGAGGGTTCAGTAGTAGTCGAAAAGGTAAAGCACTCAAAAGAGATCAACTTTGGCTTTGACGCAGACAAAGAGGAATATGTGAACATGATGGAGAGAGGCATTATTGACCCCACAAAGGTCACAAGATATGCCCTCCAGAATGCTTCATCCGTTGCAGCCTTGATGCTGATGACCTCTGTGATGGTCACAGAGATTCCAGAGGAAGAAAAGGCTCCGAAGATGCCCGGTGGCATGGGAGGAGAGATGTACTAAAAATTAGTCAGGAGTCAGGAGTCAATAGTCGATAAACGGGGGCGTATTCCATACGCCCCCGTTTTATTTTGACCTCCATTTTGACAGGTCTAATGTATAAGGGTATAATTTAAAGATGCGATTTAAATTTATTCTTATCTTTATAGCCTTCTCCATCATCCTCGGAGCCTCTGCCGGAAGTTATTTTGCAATCGAAAAGGGAATACCTTCTGTTGAAGACCTGAAGCAATACAGGCCTGCAGCAGGCACGAAGATATATGCTGCTGATGATGTCCTTGTAGGAGAGCTAAAGGTAGAAAAAGGTATATTTGTTCCCCTGCACAAGATGCCGGAAAATATGGTAAATGCTGCAATAGCAGTTGAAGATTCGAGGTTCTGGAGGCATAAAGGTATTGACTATATTGCGATAACAAGGGCACTCATTAAAGACATTCTCTATGCAGAGTTAAAAGAGGGTGGAAGCACAATAACACAACAGCTTGCAAAGATAATGTTCCTTACACCGGAAAAGACTCTAAAGAGAAAGCTCAGGGAGGCAGCACTTGCGATAAAGATGGAAAAAAACCTTGATAAGGAAGAAATACTTGAACTTTATCTGAACAAAGTCTATTTTGGCCATGGTGCATATGGTGTTGAGATGGCTTCAAGGGTATATTTTGGAAAGTCAGTAAAGGATATAACCTTACCTGAGGCTGCACTCATTGTGGGCCTCATAAAGGCACCCTCATTATATTCTCCATACAACAACCTTACAAAGGCCAGAGAGAGACAGCAGATCGTTCTTTCAAGGATGGAGGAAGAGGGATACATCAAAAAATCTGAGAAAGAGAATGCATTAAAACAGCCTTTTTATCTTTCAAGCGTAAAGAAGGGAACAGAAGCCCATAACTATTTCATGGAGTACGTAAGAAAATATCTTGAAGAAAAATATGGCGCAGAACTCGTATATAGAGGAGGATTAAAGGTATATACCACATTAGATAGAAATGCACAATTATCGGCGTCGAAGGCGCTCCAGGAGGGTCTCAGGGAACTCGACAAAAGAAGAGGATGGCGAGGGCCATTAGAACACAGGAAGGACGTTGATGTCAAAAAGGAATTGAAAGGCAAGGAACTCATACCTCCTGTAGTTGCAGGTACCTGGGATATTTCCTCTGGACTTGTTCTTAAGGTTACCGAAAAAGAAGCCCTGATAAAGACGAGAGGTATTGTAGGAAAACTCTTGATCGAGGATGCAAGATGGGCATCTAAGGTTCTCGACCCAAAGAAGGGTACAGGCAAAATTTTGGAAAACTTTAGGTTGACACAGATACTCAAATCTGGAGATGTTGTTAAGGTGGGCATTAAAAGCATCAAGGACAATGATATCCGACTTTCCCTTGAGCAGGAGCCGGAGGTAGAAGGGGCTATTGTTGCCTTAGAGCCGAGCACCGGGTTCATCAAGGTAATGATTGGCGGATATGATTTTGTAAAGAGCGAATTTAACAGGGCTGTAAATGCAAAGCGCCAGCCAGGTTCTGCGTTCAAGCCTATTATATATGCAGCTGCAATAGACCATGGCTTTACTCCAGCAAGCATCATAGCGGACGAACCCGTAACCTACCGGGGGGGACCAAAAGGTGAATGGAGCCCCGAAAACTATGACCATAAATTTTACGGGCCAACACGTCTGAGAGAGGCATTAGCATATTCAAGAAACGTAGTTACAGTAAAATTGGTTGAAGCAATTGGAGTAAATAGCGTGATAGATTTTGCGAGAACCTTAGGTCTTCAAAGAGAGATGCCGGGAGATCTGACCATCTCACTGGGCTCAATGAGCATTACCCCTATGGAACTTGCTTTATGTTTTGATGTATTTGCAAGCAATGGTATGAGGGTAAAAAAACCCATCACAATTAAATATATCATAGATTCAAAGGGGAGGGTTCTCGAAAGCAATGAACCAGATGCAGAGCAGGTTATAAGTCCCCAGACTGCTTTTCTGATAACCTCGATGATGGAGGATGTTGTAAAATATGGTACAGGGTGGAGGGCTAAAGCACTCGGTCGGCCTGTCGCCGGAAAGACAGGGACAACAAACGAATTCAGAGATGCATGGTTTGCAGGCTATTGCCCGGATTTAGTTGCTGTTGTCTGGGTTGGTTTTGACGATATGAGACCCCTCGGTCCTCAGGAGACAGGCGCGCGTGCAGCATCTCCTATCTGGGTGTCTTTTATTAAGGATGTATTAAAGGGCGAACCTCAAGAATTCTCTCCACCTGATGACGGTATCGTAAGTTGCATTATAGACCCGGCAACAGGGCTTTTATCAGGGGTCGAGGCAGCAGGTATAAAAGAATATTTTAAGGAAGGCACGGAGCCGAAAAAATTTGCGTCTTCTCCTTCTATCTGGAGGATAAAGGAAGATCAAATAAACCTTAATTTTGATTAGGAGGCAGAGATTAGTAATTAAAAAGTAGGAATTAGCTATGATAAATCCCTCAATCTTCAGACAGTATGATGTAAGAGGGATATGGGGAAAGGACCTTACAGAGGAGGTTATCGAAAAGATAGGAAGGGCATTTGCAGTTTATCTGAAGGGCATCCTTAAAAAAGAAAAGATAAAGGTAAGCATTGGAAGAGATGTAAGGCTGAGTTCTTCTGTCATATTTGAGGCCCTCTCACGAGGACTCCTTGGTAGCGGCATTGATGTTGTAGATATTGGCGTATGTCCAACTCCCTTACAATATTTTTCTCTATTTCACCTCCCAGTTGACGGTGGGGTAATGATCACGGGAAGCCACAATCCACCTGAATTCAATGGCCTGAAGCTGAGTGTAGGTAAAGAGACCCTTTATGGTGAAAAGATACAAGATATAAGAAAGATATGTGATGGGTGTGATTTTATAGAGGGGGAAGGAAAGGCCGAAGTTTATGAGATAATCCCGAAATATATGGAGCACCTCAAGAGAGGTTTTCCTCCCCTTAGCAGGATAAAGGTTGTAATTGATGCTGGTAACGGTACAGGCGGCCTCATTGCACCACAACTCATGAGAGACCTCGGCTGCGAAGTAATAGAACTTTATTGCGAGCCTGATGGAAACTTCCCGAACCATCACCCAGATCCTACAGTGATGGAGAATATAAAAGACCTCATCGCAGAGGTAGTATCCTCAGGTGCGGACGTTGGTATCGGCTATGACGGAGATGCTGACAGGATAGGAGTTGTGAGTGATAAGGGTGAGGTGATATGGGGAGACAGGCTTATGATTATATTCGCAAGGGACATCATCGAAACTCAAAACTCAAAACTCAAAACTCAAAAGTTAGAACCTCCGACCTTTGTGGGCGAGGTTAAATGTTCTCAGGTAATGTATGACGAAATAAAAAGGCTCGGAGGAAATCCTATTATGTGGAAGGCCGGTCACTCACTCATAAAACATAAGATGAAGGAGGCGGGTGCACTCCTCGGTGGAGAGATGAGCGGGCATATATTCTTTGCTGACAGGTACTTTGGATATGATGATGCGATATACACAAGTCTCAGACTTCTCGAGATACTCTCTAAGAAGGGAAGCCCTTATTCTATAGAGAGACTGCTCAGCGATGTCCCAAAAAGCGTCTCAACCCCTGAGATAAGACTCGGATGTCCTGATGATATAAAGTTCAAGATAGTCGAGAGGGCAAAGGAGGTATTCAGGGATTACCCTCTTAATGACATTGACGGCATAAGGATTAATTTCGATAAAGGATGGGGACTTATAAGGGCTTCAAACACCCAGCCAGCACTTGTGTTGAGGTTCGAGGCAAAAGATGAAGATTCTCTTAGAGAAATTAGAGAGATTGTTGAAGGGAAACTCAATGCCGTAATGGTAGGGTTTTAGCCTACTTAATACATAAATTTTTTAACCGATGGCGGATATAGTATCTTCGCTCATGGGGGGTTAGACCTTTCTCTCAATAGCCCTGGATAAAAAGACAACACAGTTCTCACATAACCTGGAAGACTCCCCCTGGCATATAGTCCTGTTAAGTTCCCAGCATGGCTTTATCCTCTCTATATATGCAGAGCACTTTTCCCTTTCCCCCTCTGAACAGCCTGTTATCTCCCAGCATGGTACATAATCGAGCAGCTTTTTAATCCCTTCGATGCTTATCTTTTTGTTATGTATAAGATCCCTCAGACATCGGAGCCATTTTACGTCATTCTCTGAATAAAATCTGTTTCTATTCCTTCTGCCAGGCTTTATCAGGCCATGTTTTTCATAAAGTCGGATTGTCTGGTCTGTAATCCCTATCAGCTCCGCTACAACCCCTATAGTATAAAGAGGCATATTCTTCTTTTCCTCTTCAGTAAATTCGGAAAGTACCTTTTTCATTTTTCCTTCATTATTTTACTACAGGTATTTTTTAAAACATACCAATTAACTAAGTGCCCAATTTCAGTTGTCACCCCTTTTTATAAAATTAATTAATTCATTCATTTCCTCCTTGACTTTTCAGGGAGGCTTATGTAGTATAACACCGATTTTTCTCCGAGGAGGTACCTATGGCAGTAGAAGCTTTACACGAGACCCTTTTAATGGATGCCATTATTAATCCTGAGGTAATACCGCACAATGTGAGCCACGCCCTTCTTGCATCTGTAATCTTAATAGTTGTAGCCCTTATCATAAGAACATCTGTCCGTTTAGTACCAAGAGGTATTCAGAATTTCATGGAGGTGATAACGGAGGCAATCTTAAAATTAGTAGAGGACAATATAGGCCACCGTTGGGGCAGACAGGTATTTTCTTTCATCTGCACGATATTTATATTTATACTTCTCTGTAATTTTATGGGTCTGATACCGGGATTCGCTTCAGCTACAGCCAATGTAAATACAAATGCGGCTATGGCGGTACCTGTCTTTATAGCATACCAATTTTATGGGATCAGGATTCACGGAATTAAATACATATACCATTTTCTTGGTCCCATCCGTTCTATAGCTGCGCTCCCGCTTATGATACTGATGTTCGTTGTAGAGTTTATCAGCCACCTCGCAAGGCCCTTCACCCTTACAATCCGGTTGTTTGGCAATATGACAGCAAAGCACGTGTTACTTTTAATCCTTGCGATTATTGCCCCATGGATTTTCCCGACTTTGATTTTAGGACTCGGTGTCCTCGTCGCCATTGTCCAGGCCTTTGTCTTTACACTTTTGTCAGTATGTTATTTTGCCGGTGCTGTTGAAGAGGCACATTAATTAAAAATTACTATTGAAAGGAGGGAGAAAAATAATGAAGAAGACTGAGACTGTAATTCTGCTTGCCCTCGCACTTTTATGGGTATTAGCGCCTTTATGTTTTGCTGAGGAGGCTGCACCCGAAAAGGGTTCAAACATCTTTTACTATGCAATGGCTGCACTCGGCTGCGGTATCGGAATAGGACTTGGTGCCATTGGCTCAGGCATTGGTATGGGCATTGGCACAAGTAAGGCATGCGAAGGAATAGCCAGAAATCCAGGCACAACAGGTAAGATCACAACAACCCTCATCATCGGTCTTGCACTGATGGAGTCACTAACAATCTATGCCCTGGTTGTGATTCTCATCATCCTCTTTGTGAATCCCTTTGGAAAGCTACTTCACTGATACGTATACGCATCATCATAAAAGGGGCAGTTTAACTGCCCCTTTTACCCGTTAAAAATCAAATATCTTTTAAATGCCTATATAGACCTGTACAGCTACACCATTACCTGAAAGAGGAGTAATCAGAAATTTTGTTCTATTTTTAGATTCTGTTTTTTCAATGGCACTACAACTTAAAAATGCAAGATACCAACCAAGTGCAACCTGAGAAAAATAGTGTTTATTATCATTTATTCTTGACAGTCCTGGAAGTATTGATAAGCCATAAAAAACAGCCTTCAGATATTGAATATCATTCATCTTAGCAGCGGTTATGAAAGGCACCGCACCTACAAAGGCATGGGCACTCAGTCCATTGCCATCCTTAAGTGGCCTCCATTTTGAGTCATCTTCTGATGGTCTTGATGCCCCTGTTGCCCTTTGAATAAAGAGTCCGGAGCTGCTAAAGATTCATTGGCAGAGACAATTAATAAAAGGAAGGGCAGCACCAATGCAAATCTTTTCACACAATCTATCTCTTGAAACGGAAATTAGCATATCTCTTGAGTGTTTCAAATCGCTCTTTATTGTCAGGGCCCTTCGATGACTTCTCTATATATTCCATAAAAAATGCTGCAAATACTGAAATAAAGAACCCTGTGACCATTGCAATCATTACCATCTGTTTTCTTTTTGGCTTTACCCTTTTTTCTGGCGGTATTGCCTTCTCTATTACCTGTATTATTGCAGCATCCTTGGCCTCATCGAGTTTTGCAGCCTCAAACTGCTTTAATAAGATTTCGTAAAGGGCCTCGTTGTATTTAAAATCCCTGAGCTTTCTTACATACTCCGTGCCCACTCCTGGTATTCTACCTGTTGGCATGAGGGGGTCTGGATTTTGGCCACCACCTTTTGCCTCAAGCTTGCTTAACTCTACCCTTAAGCCCCTTAGCTCTTCCTCTGCCCTCTGTAGGTCAGGATTCTGCGGCGTTGCATATGTCCTCATTACCTTCAGCCCTACCTCTTTCGCAGCAATCTGTGCCCTCAGGTTTGCAATGCCCCCTATTACTGCAATTGCCTGCTCATCCATCTTGATAACACCTGTTTTTTCTTGAAACCCTTTCATAGACTCCTCTGCCTTTATGAGGGATTCTTTTACATCCTTCAACTGCTCCTCAAAGAAAAGCCTTCTCTGGCTTGCCTCTGTGACGGCAAGTCCTTTATTTAGATTCTTTAATTCCTCCACAAAGGCATTTGCCATATCAGCAGCACGCTTTGGGTCTTTATCCTCTATTCCAATAGTTATTATTCCACTTTTTTTGTCGTCCTGAGGCTTCAGTGCGCCTGCAAGGGCACGTCTTGCATCTTCCTGGCTTTCAGTCTTATAAAGCCCCATTATATTGAATCTGTCAATAATGTTATCAAGGACAGGTCTGCTTTTTAATAACCCGATATAGAGGTCATTTGTGGTCTTTATGCCGAGGGCACCGCCGGCCAAGTTAGCAGCGCCACCAAACTGAGCCATAAACTGGGCCATACTTGAACTACTCTGCTGTGGTGGAAGTATCTTTGTCTCTGCTCTATATATCGGCGGCATGACAAGGCTTATGATGGCGGTTATTATGGCAGCACCTAAGGTAATGCCGACGATAAGACCTTTATGCTTTGCGAGGACAACAATGTAGTCAAGAAGGTTTATCTCATTACTCCTTATGTCTTCTTTACCTTCCATATCAGAAACCTCTATTGTTGCTTAGATTCAAGGATTCCTATGCGGCTTTCGTGCTCTTTGAGTCTTGCCGCTACCAGTGTCTTTTCCTGATAAAGGTCCTGAAGGACCTTAACTATTGCATCATTTTGTCTTGCAAGATAGTCGAAATCATAAAATCTCAACTTGCTCTTGATTTCCCTTATCTCCTGTTCAACTTCTAATAAGGAAAGCCTTACCCCTTCCCGAACCTTCTCCATGGAGGAACTCAAACGCCTTTCAAATTCAAGAAAGTCCTCCTTTGTAGCAAATGCCTTAAGGTCCTCCTTTGTAGCAAATGCCTTAAGGTCCTCCTTTGTAGCAAATGCCTTGAGGTCCTCCTTTGTAGCAAATGCCTTAAGGTCCTCCTTTGTAGCAAATGCCTTAAGGTCCTCCTTTGTAGCAAATGCCTTAAGGTCCTCCTTTGTAGCAAATGCCTTA
>JASEEX010000001.1:0-40395 GCA_030019415.1 Thermodesulfovibrionales bacterium | reverse complement strand
AGCAAATGCCTTAAGGTCCTCCTTTGTAGCAAATGCCTTAAGGTCCTCCTTTGTAGCTACTTCCTGTCTAAAGGTATTTAGTTCCTCTCTTACTACATCTCTCACCATTTCTACTAAAGCCTTCTCGTCCATAAAACCCCACTTATTTTGACTAAAAATTATAACTTATCATACCAATGATTATGTTTATTTTTCTATCCTCAGCAGGGATATTTCCTATATTTTTAATCTTCCCATATCCATATGATGTCTTTACCTTCAAATCCTTAGCCAATTTAATATCTACCTTCACATCAACCTCATCCTTCTTCTCTCTTACTGTCTCTGAAAGGTTATGCTCTTCCCTGTCATAAAAAATAGATATTCTTCCATTACGCTCAGGTATGAGGTATGATACCTCTAAAAAAATGTCTTTCGAATCTGTTCCCATGTGATGCCCTATTATCCTGCCTTTGTATTTGTAGCCATCAGTATAAATACCGTGAGTATACCAGACATTCGGTGAACCTTCTACATGGGTAGTGGCATATTCTCCCCTCATACTGATTCTCTCAAGGCTGATTATCCTTGGTAGATATATACCCGTGAGATATGCCCACTTATAAGGCAATCCTCCTGCCTCATCTTCTCCAGCAGCCTCTGCATATACCTGTAATGGCTGCCATTTAAATGGCAGGGTTAATTTTACATCAAAACCTGCCCTCTGGTCACCTGCCTCAACGCCGGGTACATTTTCCCCTTTTCCCGTGAGGCTTTTTAGCCATGTCCCTAAATCCTCCGAACGCCCCTTTCCACCTAAGAGGGCTGTTCTTTGAAGTCCTATCTCAAGGTATGGATGAGGCTTAAAATTAAGACGCATCCCCCATAAATATGGCTCCGGGAAATCTTTTCTCTCCTTCTCAAGCCTTGTAGCAAAGAAGGTAAATCTAAACGGACCAAGGTATTTAAAAATCCATGGAAGTAGTACAGGCTGTGAATTGGTAAGTCTCAACATCGTCAATGGTTCAGCATTGTTTGAAAGGAGTATCGATCCATGGTATCCCGGCCCCCACCACTGTGAATCCTTGCCCAATGCAAGGTCCGCTCCTGAAAAACTCAGAACTCCATATCCCCTCTTCATTACCAGATCTGTATCACTATCTGAATACCTGACCTCTGGATTGATATAAACCGACACCCATTCTAACTCTGCCCTTGAAGAAAGGCCTGACCTAAGATTGGAACCTTTTTCATAATGGTCTCCATCATTGTTGTAGTATAATGCCTGAATATCTGAATCCGCATACAAATAACTTGTATAGAAAGAATCAAGAGGTTTCATAAATTTAGCTTCACCAATCTCATGCTCAAATCTCTCTTTTAAGGTCTTAATCAGACTTTTAATAAATACACTTCTACCAGCAGAATTTCTTTCTGCTTCGAGTATAAGTCTTGTTACCTCCTTATAACTTAGGGGTCTTGTTGTTAGTAATCCGCTTTGTATGACCCCTTCTGCCTCGAGACGATAAAGTGTGTTATAGAATTCATCATCTACAGGCAGATATGCAGATGCCTTGGCACGGGGAGTGATCAATAATACACTGACAAAGATGATTAAAAACTTAAAACGCCACAATCAACACTCCTGCTGTGACTGCAATCTGATAGAGTATCTGTGTTAAATCCCTAATCTCTCGCATCCAGGCAATCCTTTCGATCTTTTCAGGAACTACTATGGTATCTCCTGGATCTAATTCCTGACCTCCAATTTCCCACCTATTGGAATCCTTGCTCCATGATATACCGAGAAAACCACCTCCGGGTCTTACAGCAGTCCCATCAGCCTTAAGTATATAAACCCTCTTTTTATCAGCATTCTCTGTATATCCACCTGCTAAATCAATATATCTGGAATAACCCTTGTCTTTATCGTAGACAAAGGCTGTTTGATTATATACAGACCCTATGATCTGAACACTCTGAGGATTTGATGGGATAAACAGGCTATCATCTTTCTCAAGCTCTACGTCATAAGGTGTCTTTTTCAGAATCTCAGGCTGGTCTATCTTTATAGCCATCCTGCCTTTTGCCTTCACGCCTTTTAGAGCGGCTACAAAGTCTCTCTTCTGTTTGATTTCATACTCCTTAATCTTTGCCTCCTCAGGGGATAAGGCAGCCGCTGTCTCTGCTGCACCCCTTCCTAACAACTCCCTTTCAAGCCTCTCTACCATCTCATCAAGTTGTCTCTGCTGTAATTCTCTTACCCTCTCTCTTGTAAATACAGCTCCTCTAAGATATGCATTGTCTGTATAGCCCCCTGCCCTCTCAATAAGGGAAGACAGCTTCTCACCTTTTTTGATGGTATAAGTCCCTGGAAATTTGACCTCACCAGAGATGGTTACTGTCCTATAAAGCTCCCATTCTGGGACAGTACGGACAAAAAGGTAGTCATTTATCTCCAATGGGACATTATGTTGATGGTCTCCCTCCAATGCCTTTGAAAGGTCAATAAAAAGCCTTTCTGTCCGAGGGCCTGCCTGAGTGACCTTTATCCTTGTTATCTCAGCTTGATTGGAGGCGTAGTAGAGTAGCCCACCTGATAGTGAGATAACATCTCTGACTTTTGTAACTCCTGGCGTAATTCCATATTCCCCTGGATTTGCTACTGCTCCGGTAATAATAACAGTGTTTTTTGTTTCTACAATAGAAAAGACCTTTACTAAATCCCCATCCTTGAGGGCAAAATTCTTTTCCGGATTCTTTTCTATCTCAATCAGGTCACCTTCAAAGATAGTTCTAAATTGATGATCCTCTGTTCTTTGAACCTGAACCCTTCCTTTGAATGCAACACTGGTAAGTCCCCCTGCCATTTGTATCAAATCAAAAAGCCTGAGTTCACCCTTTAATTCATAAATGGCAGGATTCCTTACATTCCCTGCAATTCCTACTAGTGCGCCTACATGTGGTATAAATATCACATCCTCAGGCATAAGCCTTATATCCTTTGTCTTATCACCCTTTAGCAGGAAATCATATATATCAAAATGGACAATTGTCTTGCCATTTCTCTTGACCTGAATCTCCCTCATTGTGCCTGTCTTACTCGGCCCACCTGCCTCAAAAAGGGCATTGACAAGGGTTGAAAGGGAAGAAACGGTGTATGCTCCTGGTCTTTCTGCATTACCGACAACATAGACCCTTATTGTCCTTAATGGGCCCATGCTCACATTCATCTCAAAGCCTGTGTAGTATTTCGAAAACTCTTTATGCAAGAGCTCTTTTAATTCTTTAAAGGTAAGCCCTGTAACCCCAAGGATGCCAACCTTCGGAAGGCTGATATTGCCATCCCTGTTGACCACGACTGACCACTGCCCCTCGATCTTCCCCCATACAGTTATTCTTATCTCATCCCCGGGACCAAGGACATAATCAGGGCCCACAGGTATATTATCAACAGGGGCAAAGGTGGATGGGGGCTGCCTGAATAGGTCATAGCCGAAATGTTTGAGATCTGTGGATACTGTTAAAGGAAGCTTACCAGCAATATACTGCTCAAAGGCTGATGGTTTTTCTACGGACGGTTGCACAGGAATTAGTGGTTGCTGAGGCGGGGTTGGCAATGCAGGTTGGGGCTGTAATTGTTGCAATATTGGCTGTTGTACCTGTATCGATGGCTGTGTTGATAATGTGGGGCCTGCAGGGGCAAGATATTGAGGCGTTATTGGAATTGTCTCAATCTGCTGGGAAAATGCACTACCTGAAAAGATAAGCATAAATAGTAAAGCTAAAATGTGAGACGTAAAATGTGAGGCGTAAGATGTGAGACGAATCGGTTTTATCATATAAATACCTCCTATAGATGCATGGTTAAAGATGTTACAGTGAAAACGTCCTAAATAAGTTGACATTTGTTCAAAGATATTGTCAAGCCTCTGTACCTTAGAGCCATCTTTTAAGCAGATTTTTTGCCCCTTCTTTATCCAGTGGCTGGTTGCCTGAACCGCATCGAGGGTCCTGCACACAGGAAGGGCAACCTTCTTCGCAAGGACATTCATCAATGACCTTCAGGGTTGCCATCAGCAAATCCCTGATAACCTCAGTCGCCCTCTTTGTGAGCCCTGTCCCGCCTTCGTATCCATCATAAATGAATATTGCAGGTTGTTTAAATTCAGGATAAAAGGTATAACTCAATCCGCCAATGTCTCCTCTGTCACAGAGGGCAAATAGTGGTATACATGCTATTATAGTATGCTCAACAGCATGGAGGGTCCCTGCAAGATCAAAACCTTCTGATTCGATAAAGGATTTTATTGTCTTATCTATTTTAATCCAGAGTCCTTCCGTCTCGAATATATAATCAGGCATATCGAGGCCATGTCTTGAAATCCTGACCCTGTCAAAGATTCTCTTTTTCTCATAGCCTGTTATCTTCTGGGTTGTTTTAAGGGTTCCCCAGCGAACTGAAAGGCCCCTGTAATTCTTCATCTCTTTCTCTTTTATTACTTCTGTCTCTTCTTTGCTCAATGCCTGGGTGTAATAATTTACGTCAATCTCACTGCATATCACCTTTTTCCTTTCTAAATCAAGCTCTGCAACATGATACTGCCTTCCCCTGTGGAGATAGATAGCACCAGGAAAGGCATCCCTGAAAACCCTCATACCACTTAGCTCCCCAATTGCCTTTCCTGATTCATCAACAATACCGAAGGGCTCACCGATCGCCCTGATACCAACCTCCCTGTGGGGCATCCTTCTTCTGGAGAACCATATGTCTCCTTTCCTGCCAGGATTTAAAATCCCTTCTTTAACAAGTTCATCAATTAAAGACATAAGCCTTTTTACATCATATATATCGTCGTCTTCTCTCAGATAAACCTCTGAAGAGGCGCATGGAATATGTCTTTTAAGAATATTTCTATTCTCAGGGTCTATTACTGCTGCCTCATGGCTCTTCTCAAAGAATGCCTCAGGATGACGCATGAAATACTGGTCGAGGGCATCAGGGATTGCAATCATCACAATCATTGATTCCTGTCCGTGTCTTCCGACACGACCTGCCCTTTGATAGGTGCTTGCTACAGAGCCCGGATAACCGCAGAGTATGCAGCAGTCAAGCCCTCCTATATCAACTCCGAGCTCAAGTGCGCTTGTTGATACAACACCGAGGAGCTCTCCACTGAATAATCTCTGTTCTATCTCTCTCCTTTCTCTCGGAAGAAAACCAGCGCGGTAAGGGCTTATTCTGCCCTCAAGCTCAGGTGCCTGGTTCATTGTCCATGAATAGATAAGCTCTGTTATCTTTCTTGCCTTTGTAAAGACAATCGTCCTCAGCCCTGCATTCAGGCATCTTATAAAGAGCCTCGTCGTTTCTGTGTAAGGGCTCTCTATTGGGTTAATAAATATAAAATGTCTCCCTGCCTGTGGCGCCCCACTCTGATCCACAACCTTAAAGGGTACCCCAATAAGTTCCTCTGTAAGTTGGGCTGGATTGGCTATAGTTGCAGAGGCTGCAATAAATTGGGGGTTAGAACCCCAGTATTTACATATCCTCCTCAGCCTCCTCATCACATGGGCAACATTTGAGCCAAATACACCCCTGTAGGTATGTATCTCATCAATAACCACATATCTCAAATTCCTGAAGAGTTCCTCCCATTTTTTATGAAAGGGGTTTATTGCAAGGTGAAGCATATCGGGGTTTGTGAAAATGACATTAGGGATTGCTTCTCTTATCTTTTTTCTCCTGTAGGCAGTGGTGTCCCCGTCGTAAACCTCTCCACGCCGCAAGGGGGACTTTGTCCCCCTTGCGGGATCCCCCTCAATGCCCTCAAAAAGCTCATTAAGGTTTTTTACCTGGTCCTGTTCAAGTCCCTTTAACGGGAATATATATAATGCCCTATACTCAGGGTTTTCGATGATGGATTCAAGCACAGGAATGTTATATATAAGGCTCTTACCGCTTGCCGTAGGGGTCATAACAACGACATTCTCTCCCTGCCTTATTAAATTAATAGCCTCGACCTGGTGGCTGTAAAATAGCTCTATGCCTCGCCTTCTCAATATATCTCTGAGCCTGTCAGATAAAGTAAGCTTCTCATATTCTGGCTTCATGGGAGGAATGTATTTATGTTCTGCGACCTGGAGATTAAATCTTCTGTCTTTTTTTAAGGATTCTATGAAGTCAGATATTGACATAAATGCCTTATTAAGATTTTAACAGATGGGTAACATTGTAGAATTATTTAGTTCGAGGCTTTCCGTTCTGCTTCAATCCACTGTTTGAAAAGTTCAAGGGTCTCCTCTGCATATTCCTCCTGAACCTTCTGGATTGCAAAACCAGCATGGACAAGAACATAATCACCCACATTTACTCTGTCTTCCAGGAGGAGAAGGCTTATAGCCCGCCTTGCACCGTAGACATCCACAATTGCTGTGGTGTCTTCAATACTGATTATTTTAGAAGGGACTGCAAGGCACATATTATATTATA
Organism: Thermodesulfovibrionales bacterium; assembly: GCA_030019415.1. Classification (GTDB taxonomy): domain Bacteria; phylum Nitrospirota; class Thermodesulfovibrionia; order Thermodesulfovibrionales; family SM23-35; genus JASEEX01. The sequence goes on along the minus strand of JASEEX010000001.1, from coordinate 33,926 downwards.
AACAAGAGCCTATCCTGACTTTTTTAGCTCTTCGAATATCAACTCAATAATCCTCGGAATCTTTGTCTTAATTTCAGGGGATAATTCCATTCCTAACTCCAGAGATTTAGGTTCGACACCGATAACCGTGGTTTGAGGAGTCTTTCCAATCAACCCTGACAGATCTATGACCTCTAATATTCCAATCTGGTGAACGGATGTTTTAAAACCTGCGGGGCAGTTTCGAACCTCGTTAATGTCGAAACGATAGATAGAACCGGGAGCACCACCTCCTTTTACTGCGTCAACCACGATGAGCCTATCAGCTTCTGTTATCACATTCAAGAGATGAAACCCATCTGTTCCGCCTTCAACAACCGTAACATTGGAAGGGAGGTCCATCTTCATAAGTTCATTGGCAACATGAACACCAACCCCCTCGTCAGACAGCAAAACGTTACCTACCCCAAGGATAAAAATTTTTTGGGGGGAGATGGCCTCTCCCCCCTTTTTATCAGGTGCAGAAGGTTCAGTCGTTCTGCTCACTCGATAACGAACTTTCTGATCTCATTGGTCTGTGGGTCGATAATGTGGATAGCGCAGGCCAGACAAGGATCAAAGGAGCGGATTATCCGTACCACATTGATCGGGTTTTCAGGATCTGGTACCGGGGCACCAATGAGGGCTTCCTCGTATTGCCCACGGACGCCTTTTTCGTCGCGAGGCGAGGCATTCCAGGTCGAAGGGACCACGCACTGATAATTTTCGATCTTTTTGTTTTTGATCTTGACCCAGTGTCCTAAGGCACCTCGAGGTGCTTCATAAAATCCAGCACCCATACCAGCCTCAGGTGGATCCCAGTGTGCAGTATCATGAATCTTAAATCCCGGCTTGGTCATTTCGGTGAGTAGCTGGTCTAACCAGTTATAGCAGGCATCCACAACCAATTTGGTTTCAACGGCTCGAGCCGCATGGCGTGCTACTGCGCCTGGCTTGGCACCTTTCCCTACAAGGTCAAGGAGGGTAGGATTTTTGGCTACAAGCATCCGTGCAAGCGGGCCAACCTCCATTGATTTGCCGTCGTAGCGAGGGGCCTTGACAAAGGAATATGCCTCCTTCTTTTCAAGATTAAATACCTGCTCGCCATCATACGGATGCACGGGTTTGCTTTCCTTATACCAGGCATATTTCACCGATTCAGTAACCTTTTTGTGATCAAAGGGATCAACCTTGATATTTGCTGGGTCTAAACCTATAATAACGCCTGCAGGAAAGACGAGCTCTTTACCTGCCGGATCTCTTTCAAAGGCACCATAAGAGAGATAGTTGTAATGGCCGCCACCTACACCCATTTCGGCCAGTGGCCATAATGGACCAGTTCCGAAGAGCAACACATCCGGGATGTACACCTCATTGATAAACCTGGCCTGCTCATCGAGCATAGTGCGAAAACGGGCTACCTGATTTATATCGGGATAGGAGGTGACACCTCCGACCACGATATTCTGATAATGAGGAGTCCGGCCGCCCCATATAGCCCCCATGTTTCTGGCCTGAGCATGTACTTTCAGGGCATCGATATAATGCTTGACTGCAGTGATTACTATCTCTGGATCTTTGACAGTAAAATCATCTGGTTCATACCTGGGCGTTAGAGGATAGGTGTCTTTTGCCTTTACCAAACCTACAATTTTATCCTTAATAGCCAGCAGGTCTTTATCCTTACCTTTGTATTTGGCGATGGCCATGATATCAATATAGTCAAGGGCAGCCAGCTGGTAAAAATGAATTAGATGGTCATAGATGTACTGCGCACCCATCACCAGGTTTCTGAGCAAAGTCCCACCCCAGGGAACCTTGGCCCCAAAGGCTACATCGAGGGCACGAACAGAGGTTATTTGATGTACACTATAGCAGACCCCGCAGAAACGACTGGTTACGAAAGGAGCATCTCTCGGGTCTTTTCCTATAAGCATGGCCTCAAATCCACGGGCCATGGTGCCACTACTCCAGGCATTTTTTACTTTGCCATTCTCTATTTCAACTTTAATCTTCAGGTGTCCTTCAATTCTCGTTATAGGATCTATAGTAATTTTCTTACCCATGTATTCTCACCTCCTTTTTAACTTTCTTTCCTGGGAATCAAACCAGCTTCTCTCATTGCCCATATGCGTTTTGAAATCTCGCTCTCAGCCGTATAAAGAGGCGTCATACCAGCATAAAAACCGGGCTCGGAACATCCCTGGCATGGGGCCCCGCAATCAATGCAGAAATTTATCCCCTCATTCCATCTCCGTATAGGACAATCTGAGGAAGCCATCGGTCCTTTACAACCTTTCTGGAACAGACACCATTCTTTCTGTTTGGGGTCGTTCCAGTCCTTAAGGAATCTCCCAGCATCGAAATGGGAACGACGTCTGCAGTTATCATGGACCGATTCCCTGAAATACATCACTGGACGTCCGATCTTGTCCAATGGAGGTACTTTTCCTGTAGTAAGGAAGTAAAGGACTGTTCCTGCCAGGTGATCTGGATGAACAGGACAGGTGGGAAGGTTAATGACTGCTTTACCAGGTAGAGCTTTATCAAGCCCTATGCCTTTAGACGGAGTAGCTGCAGGGATACCACCATAGGTAGCACATGCTCCAACGGCAATAATACCCGCTGCTTTTTTGGCTGCCTCTTCAACGATCGCCCTGAATGGACGCCCACCTACCATGCAGAAACGGTCATCAGCAGAGGGAACCGAGCCTTCTACTATTAAAACATAGCCACCTTCTTTGACAGTGTCGTGATACACCTTTTCAGCGAGATGTCCTGCAGATGCCATAACAGTTTCATGATATCTAAGCGATATCTTATCGAGAATAATAGAAGCAGCAGGTGGGTTAAGGATTTGGGTAAAAGATATAGAACATCCAGCACAATCTTGTCCCTCCAGCCAGATCACTGCTGGTTTCTTAGAGGCGGCTTCTAATGCATGAGCAACCTTGGTAGTAAACTCAAATTCTGAAAGACCTAATACCGCAGCCATAGCAGCGCAATATTTAAGGAAGTCCCTTCTGTTTACTCCGTGAAATTCTAACTCACTTTCGAGTTTCTTACTTAAAGTAACCTCTTTTTTCATAATTCACCTTCTTCTGTTGTTTTGTTATTTCACAAAAATACCCGACCTCTGGTCGGGCACACAGCTATTTTTGAATTATCACCTCCTTCTGGAGTTTTTGCCCACAGATTCACCGTGTGGGTTTTAATTTTTTGATACCTTTAAAACTGTCACAATCAAAGGCAAAAGTCAAGAATTTTTCTGGGGAAGGTCAGCCCCTTGCAAAAAAGATATTTTTGTGTTAGGTTTTCCAACTCTGGAAAAGGGTTGAAAGGAACAGGAGGAGAAAAGAAAAATATGGTAGCTACAATTAAGGAACTTCTCGAGGCGGGTGTACACTTTGGCCATCAGGTAAAGCGATGGCATCCTAAGATGAAGAAATACATCTTTGGAGAGAAAAACGGTATCTACATCATTGACCTCCAGAAGACACTTAAAGGGCTTGAAGATGCCTATAATTTCATAAAAGGGTTGGCCTCGACAGGGGCGCCAGTAGTCCTTGTCGGTACAAAGAAACAGTCACAGGATGCCATTCAGGAGGAGGCAATCCGTGCAGGGGCTTTTTATGTTAACCAGCGTTGGCTTGGAGGTATGCTTACAAATTTCTCGACAATAAAGAAGAGCATTGAAAGACTAAAAAAGATTGAGACTATGAAGGAGGACGGCACTTTAGAGCTCCTTCCCAAAAAAGAGGTCGCTTCTATCGAGAGGGAAAGGGCTAAATTAGAAAAAAATCTCTCAGGCATTAAAGATATGGCATGCCTTCCAGGGGCTGTGTTCATAGTAGACCCGAAAAAAGAGAAGATTGCTGTAGCTGAGGCAAGGAAGCTCGCTGTGCCGATAGTTGCAATAGTTGACACGAACTGTGACCCTGATGAGGTTGACTATGTGATACCGGGCAATGATGATGCTATAAGGGCCATAAAACTTATAACCTCGAAGATAGCAGATGCTATACTTGAAGGCAAAGAGATTCTATCAAAGGCTATGGCAGAAGAGGCAGAGAAGCTCAAGGCTGAGGAGAAGATTCAACAAGAAGAGGCAGAGGTAAAATGACAATAATCTCACTGGAGATGGTCAAGAACCTCAGGGAAAAGACAGGTGCCGGTATGATGGAGTGCAAAAAGGCACTCACAGAGAGTAATGGGGATTTTGAAAAGGCTGTGGGCCTGCTCAGACAAAGGGGTCTTGCAAGCGCAGCAAAAAAGGCCGCGAGGGCAGCATTAGAAGGCCTCATTGGCTCTTACATACATATGGGTAAGATAGGGGCGATGGTCGAGATTAACTGCGAGACAGACTTTGTCGCGAGGACTGACGATTTCAAGGAGCTCGTCAAAGACATAGCTATGCATATAGTCGCCGCAAACCCTTCATACCTTTCGAGAGATGATGTTCCACAGGATGTTATAGAGCGGGAAAAGGAGATATACAGGGCACAGATTACAGACAAGCCGCCACACATTGTTGAGAAGATTATAGAGGGAAAGCTCGAGAAGTTTTACACAGATACCTGTCTTTTTGACCAGGTATTTATCAAGGATCCTGAACAGAAGAAGAGGATTAAAGACATCATCGCCGAGAAGATTTCAAGATCAGGTGAGAATGTTGTTATAAGAAGGTTCGCCAGGTTCCAGCTTGGAGAGATGTCTCAAGGATGAAGGGATTGAAATACAAGAGGATACTCCTGAAGATCAGTGGTGAAGCCATGATGGGAGATAAAGGCTATGGCATTGATTCATCTACTGTTGATTTTGTGGCTAAGGAGATAAAGGAAGCAGTCTCCAGTGGGGTTGAAGTCGCAATAGTGGTAGGTGGAGGAAATATCTTCAGAGGGGTAGAGGCAAGCGTAGAAGGAATGGAAAGGGCATCTGCAGATTACATGGGAATGTTAGCAACCGTTATTAATGCCCTTGCCCTTCAGAACTCCCTCGAAAGGCAGGGCATCCCAACGAGGGTTCAGTCAGCGATAGAGATGAAGGAACTTACAGAGCCGTATATAAGGCGGAAGGCAATAAGACATCTGGAAAAGAGGAGGACCGTCATCTTTGCTGCAGGTACAGGCAACCCTTACTTCACAACTGACACTGCTGCAGCCTTAAGGGCAATGGAGATTGGCGCAGATGTGATACTCAAGGCAACAAAGGTTGATGGCATATATTCCTCCGACCCTACGAAAGACCCTACGGCAAAGAAATATGACACCGTTACTTACATTGACGTTCTGAAAAGGGGACTCAGTGTTATGGATTCGACGGCTGTATCGCTATGTATGGACAACAACCTCCCTATTATAGTATTTAATCTAAGGGGTAAGGGTAATATAAGAAAGGTTATAGAAGGAAAAAAGATAGGTACCCTTGTGAAGGGAAGTAATGGAACAAGAGTTAAAAAGAAGGACCACTGAGCGTATGGCTGGTGCCATCGAGGCCCTGAAGAAGGAATTCGCCTCAATCAGGACAGGAAGGGCTTCTCTCGCACTCCTCGATGGAATAATGGTGAATTACTACGGGGTGCTAACTCCCCTTCAACAACTTGCAAGCCTGAGCATACCCGAGAGCCGTCAGATAGCAATACAGGCATGGGATCAGAAAATCATTCCTGATATCGAAAAGGCTATTATGAAATCAGACCTCGGCATTACACCTGTGAATGATGGCAGGACAATAAGGATACATATCCCTCTCCTTACAGAGGAAAGAAGAAAGCAACTCGTAAAGGTCGTAAAGAAAAAGGCAGAAGAAGCAAGGATAGCAATAAGGAATGTCAGGAGAGACACAAATGAGGAGCTCAAAGAACTCGAGAAAGAAAAACACCTCAGTAAAGATGATGCCAAGAAATATCAGGATGAGATACAGAAGATTACGGACTCTCATATAGCTAAGGTGGATGAAATTTTACACCACAAGGAAAAAGAAATAATGGAGGTTTAAGATTAAAAAAACAAAGGTAACTAAGAGGAATCTTAGAAATAAAAAGCTCGAAGAGGAAAGAAAGGCTACACTAAGAAAGGCCCTTATCAGGAGAAGAGAAGAGATCGTAAAAGAGGCGAAGGCTGAGATATCCAAGCATATAAGGGGCGAGACGAAACAACTCGTGGATACAGCCCTGGATAACGGAGACTGGTCAATTGTTGGCCTGTCACAGGATGTCAGTCTTAAACAGTTAAGCACTCATAGAGAGACACTCCTCAAGATAGACGAGGCCTTGAGAAAACTTGATGAGGGAACTTACGGCAAGTGCGAGGATTGCGGAGAGGATATAAGCGAAGAAAGGCTTAAAGTCCTTCCCTTTGCGACCTACTGCAGAGACTGCCAGGAGAAAAGAGAGCAACTTGAGGAGGTAGAGAGGGAAGGAGAAATAGAATAAAAGAAAACTTCACCCGTACACCTCGGCAAGTATCTTCTTTGCTCCCCGTGCAAGCAAGTCCCCAGCAAGTTTGATGCCGAGGGCATCGGGTTCTTCTGGCCTTCCTTCCATATAACCCCTTACAATCCTTTCACCCGTAATGCTTCCAACAAGACCATCCAAAATAAGTTTTGAGTTTTGAGTTTTGAGTTTTGAGTTTAATTCTGACTCCTGACTTTTTATAATTCTCGCATAGGCAGCGATAGGCACTTGACATCCTCCTGCGAGTCTCTTAAGAAAGGCCCTCTCGGCCCTCACACATATCGATGTTTCTTTATGGTCTAATGCTCCAACTATATTATTCATGACCTCATTATCAATCCTGCACTCTATCCCTATAGCACCCTGACCCATTGCAGGAAGGCATATCTCGGGTTCAAGGATTTCTGTTATCCTTTCAGCCCATCCTGACCTCTTTATACCTGCAACAGCTACGATGATTGCATCAAACTGGCCTTCATCGAGTTTCCTGAGTCTCGTATCGAGATTTCCCCTGAGCTGCACAATTTTTAAATCTGGTCTGATGTGGCTCAACTGACATGAACGCCTGAGACTGCTTGTCCCAATAATTGCTCCCTGCGGCAGACTTTTGAAATTTGAAATTTGAAATTCGAAATTTGAAATTCGTGATAGGAAGGCATCCCTCGGGTCTTCCCTTTTACATATAGCGGCAACATGAAGTCCTTCCGGGAGAACCGTTGGCACATCCTTCATGCTGTGTGCTGCCATATCAACTTCCCCCTTGAGGAGGGCTTCCTCTATCTCCTTAACAAAAAGCCCTTTCCCCCCAACCTTTGCCAGTGGCACATCAAGGATCTTGTCTCCTGTTGTCTTTATTTTAATGAGCCTTATTTCGATTTCCGGGTGTATCTTATGAAGCTCTGATTTTACCCATTCTGCCTGAAGGAGTGCGAGCTTGCTGCCCCGTGTACCAATGGATATTCTATTTATCTTCATCCTTTTCTTCATCAATAGCAAAAAGCCTTTTTATCACTGCTATCATAAGATCTCTATCTTCAGAGTACTCTTTCAGAGCCACAGTAGGTTGATGGATGAGTTTATTGACGATTGCAGTAGCCATATATTCAGAAGCCTTTCTCTGTTTTTCCTCCATATCAGGAAACCTATTTAAAAGCTTCTCGAGCTCCTCCTTTTTAATCTCCTCTGCCTTCTCCCTGAGGGCAACAATGGTTGGCACAGAATCAAGGGAGGACTGCCACTTAAGGAAGGGCTCGATCTCCTCTTCAATTATCTTTTCTGCCTTCTCTGCCTCTTTCTGCCTCTCAAATTTGTTTTTATCAACAATACCCTGCAGGTCATCAATATTATAAAGATAGACATTATCCAGATTGTTTACCTCAGGGTCAATGTTTCTCGGAACAGAGATGTCAATGATGAAGACCGGCCTCTGCTTCCTCTCCTTCATTACCTTCTGCATCTGGCCCTTCGACAAAACATAGTTTCGGGCTCCTGTTGAACAGATGACTATATCGGAGGGTACCATCTCCTGCAGAAAATCATCAAACTTAACAGGTCTCCCGTTGAATTCCTTTGCGATCTCACAGGCACGCTCGTATTTCCTGTTTGCTACAATAACCTCCCTCACACCACTGCTCATTAGATGCCTTGCTGCAAGTTCAGCCATCTCGCCTGCACCTAAAAGCATGAATACCTTCCCTGAGAGATCAGTAAAGATCTTCTTTGCGAGTTCAACAGCTGCAAAACTCACAGAGACTGCGTGTTCAGCTATTCTTGTTTCTCTCCTCACCCTTTTGGCAACAGAGATTGCCTTCTTCATAAGTCTGTTGAGAAGGATACCCATGGTCTTTTTCTCGAGGGCTAACTCAAATGCCTTTTTCAACTGCCCGAGGATTTGAGGTTCACCAATGACCATGGAGTCGAGGCTCGATGCAACTCTGAAGATGTGCCTTACTGCATTAACATCATCATAGATATAGACGGCCTTATCCAGCAACTTCCTGTTTATATTGTGGAATTCTGATAGAAGAATCTTTATAGATTCAGATGCCTTTGAAGTATCCCTCACATTCGCATAGAGTTCCACCCTGTTACAGGTAGATAGTATCAAAACCTCTTCAACCTCAGGGAGTTCTTTGAACCTTATCAGGCCATCTTCGAGTCTGGAGCCATTGAATGCCACTTTCTCCCTGACATCAATATCAGCAGTCTTATGATTGAGTCCTGCTACAAAGACCTTCATAGGAAGACGTGGAGACCCTTCCGAAGTAATTTAATACTGAAAAAGGCAACAAGAATTGTTAGAAAACCGATTATAGACAATATAGCGGCCCTTCTGCCCCTCCACCCAGCTGTAAGCCGGGCGTGGAGAACAATAGCGTATATAAACCATGTTATAAGTGACCAGACCTCTCTCGGATCCCACCTCCAGTAACTTCCCCAGGCGCTCTCTGCCCATAAGGAACCCGTGATTATTGCGAGTGTAAGAAGGGGGAATCCCAAGGTTATCAGTCTATAATTCAACTCATCGAGGGTCTGGAGGCTCGGCAATCTCACAAAGAGCCCTCCGAGGTGTTTAGATTTCACATAGTGTTCCTGGACAAGGTACATGGTTCCTACTCCAGAAGCCAGTGCAAAAGCAGCATTACCAAGAAAGGCAATAACCGTATGTATTCCAAGCCAGTAACTCTGAAGCACGGGGCTTAAGGGTTTTATTTCTTGAGGCAACATCGAAGATGAGAGCATCAGAACGAATACAATAGGCATTACAAAAGGGCTGAGGAGGCTAACCCTATACCTGAACTGGAGAATGAAGAAAATAAGAACAATGCACCAGGAAAAAAAAGATGTTGCCTCATGAAAATTTGTTATAGGAATATAGCCTGCAACAATATAACGATAAGTAATGTTTGCCGTGTGTAGGATGAAACCAATGAGGACAAAGGACAGCATAATCCGGGATGTGATCTTTCTGCCTTTGAAAAGCTCTACGATGCCTACAATGGTTGCGGCAAAATAAAAGGTCAGGGCCAGTTCAAAAAGAATTGTTCCCATCAGAAACAGCCGAGCTGGCAGTCTGTGATCTTCACATTAAGCTTGTCAGCAGCCTCACCAACAGCCTTATAGGAAACGCCGAGCTCCTCTGCGATCATTCTCGCGGTGGGACAGGGAAGTTTACCTTTAACAGCCTTTTTCTTGACCTCTTCTACCACCCTGTCTTTCATTTCAACCATAATTAAAGTCCCAGAGCTGGCAAAAACATTTTACAATATCCACTTTTAAAACTCAATTTGACCATATTCTTTCCCCAGGGCAACGTCGAAGTCCTTTTCTTTGTCATTCCTGCCCCTGCCTTCGCAGGGATAAACTCCAGCAGGAATCCATGTCCTGGATCAGAAAATCTGAACATAGAAACAAAGGCTATAATAAGTATAAAGGAATTATGCCTGAAGGAATTTCAAAACAAAAAGAAAGAATGAAGAAGGTCGTCATCCTCCTCGGCCCTACCGGTGTTGGAAAGACCGGTGTCTCAATCCTTCTGGCAAAGGCCCTCAATACCGAGATAATCAGTGCGGATTCGATGCAGATTTATAGACATATGGATATTGGCACTGCGAAGCCGACAATCGGAGAAAGGGCTACGGTCAAACACCACATGATTGATATAGTTGATCCGTGGGAGGCATACAGCACAGGGAAATATATTGAGGCAGTAGTGCCCATTATAGAGGGACTTCATAGGGAAGGGAAAGTTCCAATTGTCGTAGGTGGCACGGGCCTTTATATTAAGGCAATGACGAGAGGCATTTTTAGCGGCCCTTCTGCCGACCGGACATTGAGGGAAGAACTCCTTTCCATGGAAAAGGAAGAAAAAGGTTCTCTATACGGTCATTTAAAAGAACTCGACCCAGAGGCTGCAAGTAGAATAACCCCTAATGATACACGAAGGATCATAAGGGCCTTAGAGGTCTGTTTAAAGAGCGATTCGAGCATGTCAGAGATGCAGAAAGAACTCACTAAGCCCCTTCAATATGAGTTTATAAAAATAGGTCTTCGCAGGGATAGAAAAGGGCTTTACAGGATGATAGAAATCCGGGTTGATGAGATGATTGATACAGGTCTCGTGGAAGAAGTGAAAAATATCCTGGAGATGAATCCTGACAGAGCGCCAATGCAGGCAATCGGATATAAAGAAATCGCAATGTACCTTAATGGGGAGATCACCTTAGAAGAAGCTATCGGGCTTATAAAAAGAGGGACAAAGAGATATGCTAAAAAACAGTTTACATGGTTCAAAAAAGAAGAAGGTATTCAATGGGTTGATATAACAGGGATTTACGACAGCAATGAGATTTTCATGAGGGTACAACATACCCTCAATGAGCTATTGTGACAGACAAATCAATAGTAAGGCCAAAATACCCAATTACCAAATTACAATCACCAAATAATAATCAATGATTCAATCACCAATAACCATAATACAAATGCTTGCAATATTAAAAAAAATACTTTATGGTAAAGGGAAAAATTAAAAGGAGAAGACTATGACCAATATAGCGAAGAGCCAAAACCTTCAAGACAACTATCTTAACCAGCTCATGAAGGATAAGACACCTGTAGTTGTCTATCTTACTAATGGGGTGAGATTAAAGGGCGTAATAAAAGGCTTTGACAGTTTTGTAATCCTTTTAAAAGAAAATACCCAGTCCCTCATCTACAAACATGCCGTATCAACAATAGTCCCCGAAAGGGACATAGAAATAAGACTTGAAAACCAGCAATAACCGCAGAAACCCGATTCCCACAGTAGACATTATAATAGAATATAAAGGGGGCATTATTCTTATAAGAAGAAAGAATCTGCCTGAGGGGTGGGCTCTGCCCGGAGGTTTCGTAGACTATGGGGAGAACCTTGAATCTGCTGCTGTGCGGGAGGCAAAAGAGGAAACCGGGCTCGATGTTGAACTAATAAGGCAGTTTCATACTTATTCTGATCCGAAGAGAGACCCCAGGCATCATACGATAACAACGGTCTATATAGCAAAGGCTAAAGGCATAGCTATTGCTGGAGATGATGCAAAAGAGATCGGCATCTTTAAAAAAGAAACACTTCCCGATCAGATAGCCTTTGACCACAGAGAGATCTTGAATGATTATTTTACAGGAAGGTATTAGTTAGATGCTCAAGATGATGCGAAAGCATGCGAAGTACTTCTATGTGCTGTTCTTTATCGTTATTCTTTCCTTCATATTCTGGGGTGTGGGCACTGTGGATAAAAACGAACGTGCGATTGTAGCAGAGGTTGGAAGATACAAGATAACGGCTGAGGAATACTGGAGGACTTATGAGAATGTCTCCCGTTTTTACAGGGAGATATACAGAGATAAGTTTGATGAGGAGATGGAGAAAAAGATGAACCTGAGAGAAAAGGTCCTTGAATCTATGATAGATGAAAAGGTACTCCTTATAGCTGCAAAAGATGCAGGGATTGGTATAAGCGATGATGAGCTTCACGAAGCAATAACACATGAACCAGCCTTTATGAGAAAAGGGGTTTTTGACAAGGACATATATCTTAACAGACTGAGGCTGAACAGGATTACCGTAGAGGCATATGAGAACTCAAAACGTCAGGAACTTATACTGAATAAAATGAGACGCTTGATAGAGTTGTCTGTTGATGTGCCAGATATAAATTCTGACTTGAAAAAGTTACCCGGTGACGAAAGGTTGAAGAAGATGCTAAGTGAGGCAATGCTTAATGAAAGGAAAGAAAAGGCAATAGGGTCCTATGTTGAGGGTCTTAAAAAAGAGATAAAGATCAGGATTAACACAAAGTCTATCTCGTGATAGACGAAAAGATATTCTACGGCGCAAGTGGTTTGAAAACCCCTAAATTTTTATAGTAATATTAATTTAGCCGAAGTGGTGGAACCTGGTAGACACGCACGTTTGAGGGGCGTGTGGGGAAACCCATGCGGGTTCAAATCCCGCCTTCGGCACCACTATCCTGGTGGCCAGTACATCCTGCGGCCGCCGAGGAGATGAAGGTGTAAATGGTATATCGTTTGCCCTGACTCGGGATTGCAGTTCATCACAAGCCTGAAGCCACGCTCTGCTATACCCTTATCCTTTGCAATCCTGTTAGCGACCTGGAACAAATGGCCAATAAGGGCGTTGTCTTCTTCTTTTATATCAAGGTTTGTGGAGATATGTTTTTTAGGTATCAAAATAGTATGAACAGGACACTGGGGGTTAACATCCTCAAAAGCGACTGAAAGATCGTCTTCATATATTATCTTTGCTGGTAGTTCCTTCTCTATAATCCTGCAGAATACACATTCCATAAAGACCTCCTGAATTTTAACCTCAAGGGTTTGAACACATAAAAGGTGAAAGGATAACTATAACATTGAAAATATATCAGAGAAGTCAGAAAAAGTCATTGAGAAGCATCGTTTTTCTCTTCACGCCCGTTAGAAAGTAGGAAATTTTTCTAAAGGGGTTTACTTTTAAGCCCCCTTTATTGATAATCTATAGATGACAGAGATATTAGGGAATGAGGCCTTAAATTTTGGATGCCAAAGAAACATTGTCTTCGGGCGAGCCTGAAGGAACCTTCTACCCTTACAGGGTTGTATTAGATACCAGCCTATTTGTTAATCCTGATGTAAGGAAGAGTCTCGGAGATACGCCTACAGAGGCCCTTGAGGCGTTCCTTTTCTTAGCAGCCCAGATCCATATACTCGAGTTTTATATGCCCCCATCTATTTTTGAGGAGCTTCTGTATTTTGTTGAAAAGGATAAGATACCCGAGGACTTACTTGTGATACTCCACCAGAAGCCGCCAAAAAAACACGAATTAAAATGCCCGGCCTTTCTTTTATACGAGTTGATAGAGGATATAAGGGAGAGGGTGAATAAGGGGTTAAGAATTGCGGAAAAGGCTGTAAGAAGTGTTGAAAAGAGAAGCCCAGATGAGATTATTCAAGACCTGAGGCGGAAATATCGAGATGCCTTGAGGGAAGGTATAATAGACAGCAAGGAGGATGTTGACCTTCTACTGCTTGCAATGGAGTTGGATGCCCTGCTGATTACAGCAGATCAGGGCTTAATAAAATGGGCAGAGAAGTTAGGTATAAAATGGTTATTCCCGGAGAAATTTAAAGATTATCTACAGGGGGCAATAAAAAGATCGGGTCTGCTTTCAGGAAAGACTAAGTAGATGATTTTTAGTCAAAGAATCCATGCCCCATCAGTCTATGGCGGATTTCCCTTGTTCCCTTAGTATAAATCCTGTGAAATTTCGAACTGTAGTAATCGTCGGTCTTCTCTATAGAAAGGAGTTTTGTGCTAACACCAGATCTATTAAGATGCTCCATTAACTCATATGTGGTGTTTTTACTTCTAATTTTAATCTGGAAAGATTCTCTTACGTTTCCACCGTCTGCTACCTCTTTTAAGACCCTCTCGGGTGATAGGTAGAGTGCCTTCGCAGACTCAAGGAGGTAGTGGTCATCTAAAGAAATCCCAAATTCATGACAGAAGAAGATGGCCCTGAGTATCCTCTGTATATAAAAACCTGCTGGGAGCTCTGTTATAAGATTAGCCGTGGCCTGTAAATCCCTGAGGCATGATGAAAGTGTGACATATTTTATTGGCCTTCCATCGGGGATTGGTTTAGCTACTATACCTTCTCTTCCGTCTCTGTCTAGTTCAAGGACGACCTCTCTTACGGTATCCACATCTGATATGCTGAAGGGCCCCCATTTCCTTACGTGTGGAATTTTAAATTGCTCAAGGATTCTGTAACGCTCCTCTGCAGAAAGATTTTTGCCACTTTTGTCGAAGAGGTCGAAGGAGAAGAAGACCACATCTTCTTTGATATAAGGAATAACCTCTGTATTATATGGACTGCCAGGGCCTACAACCTCTCCGTTGATTATATATCCCGGATATTTATAAAAAAAATTTAGGTCGATCAGGTCTGGGATCCTGTTTGTTGTGAAGGGACAGATGAATCCCCCTCTTGTAAAGGCAAGTGGGTTCCCATTTACTATTGTTATCCTGACATTGTATCCATCCACCTTCTCCTCAACATAGAATCTGTCTTTGAAGTAGCGGTTTATTCCATTCTTCAGGTGTAAAACCCTCATTATCCTTGGATAGCCCGGTATGAAACCGCCCTTATAAAAAACAGTGCCCCTCGGGTAATCTTTGTAGTCCTTTGTGAGCCTTATGAGGATGAGTTCGTTAAATTGACCTGTATGCAGGGCGTTCTTCTTTTGAAGTTTTGTTATTTCTTCATCCGTAAAGTATTTCTTCATGAAGGAGGGAGTAGATATTCCCATCTCTTACCCTTGAGCCGTTTTCTTGTCTTTGCGTTCAATCATAAGTCCTGTTATGAAATTTGTATATCCCTCCACGTCATCGCTACGAAATCTTTCAGCGCCCTCAGGTGTTCCTGACGGGAGATCTTTATCGAAGATAACAGCATCAGCCATTCTGAGGATTTCGTCCGCACTCCTCTTGAGTTCCTTATTTCCAGGTATAAATATTACAACATCGGGTCTTAGAGCCTCAATTGCACTGTTTCCTTCAAGGATGATTCCCTTTAAGTGTGAAAGCCTGTCAACGGCTATCTGAAGGATCTCTTTCAGGCCCTCAGGCGGTGACTGAACCCAGAGAACTTCGTGGGCGCCGGCATCGAGGAGCCTGTTGGTGTCCTTATTTTTCTGTCTCAATATCCCGGGGCTATCGACTATAGAGCTATAGAATAAAGTCTTGGTGTATTTTATAGCACCCCATCCGCCAAGTCTTTTAAGGATTTGGCAGGCAACAGTAGTCTTTCCAACCTTGCTATGGGCACCACCGATCCCTATAATAAATGGCCGACCACTTCCTCTTTTACTTCCCCTTTGTATCCGCATTTCTTATTATGGCAGAAATGTATCAACTTTCCTGCCTTATCTCTTTTCTCAAGAAGGAAATCTGCACCACACTGAAGACATTTTCCGGGTATAGGTTTGTTCCATAAAACGAATCGGCATGCTGGATAGTTACCACAGTTCCAGAAAGGTTTCCCTTTTCTTGAACGCCTTTCTACTATATCTCCTCCATCCTGTGGGCATCTCAAACCCGTTGACAGAGGTCTTGTATTTTTGCACTCAGGATATCTTGAACAGGCAAGGAATTTTCCATATCGTCCCGACTTTATTAACATAGGTGAGCTACACTTATCACATATTTCATTTGATTGCTGATTGCTGATTGCTGACTGCTGACTGTTAACTGCCGGCTGTTGACTTTCTAATGGTTTTGTATTTTTACATTTTGGAAATCCAGAGCATGCCAGAAATCTTCCGTGTCTTCCCCACCTTATGACCATGGGAAGGCCACACATCTCGCATATGGTTTCAGTAGGTATATCTTTTGGTCTTACCCTGCCTGCAGTTTTTATAGCCTCCGTGAGGTCACGGCTGAAAGGGTTGTAAAGATCCTTTACAACCTTTACCCATCTTATCTTTCCGTCTTCAATACGGTCAAGCTTATCTTCCATTTTTGCAGTAAAATCCACATCTATGAGTTCGGGGAATCTTTCAACGAGAAAGTCATTTACAACAATGCCAAGCTCTGTGGGGGAAAATTTGCCATCGGTCTTATGGACATATTTCCTCTCTTGGATGGTGAAGAGGATTGTTGCATAGGTGCTCGGCCTGCCAATACCTTTTTCCTCAAGGGCCTTGATGAGTGTCGCCTCCGTATAACGTGGTGACGGCTGTGTGAAATGCTGTCTTGGTTGTAGATTTAGAAGTGTTAATATCTCCCCCTCTTTTAATGCAGGCAATGTCAGTCCTTCTTCCTCTTCTGCCTCATCCCTTCCTTCTGTATACAAGGCCATGAAGCCATTGAAACGGACTACCGTCCCTGACGCCTTGAATTCAGCCCCCCCCTTTAATTCCCCCCTTACCAAGGGGGGATAGAGGGGGGTAATAATAAATGTCGTTTGTTCAAGCTGTGCTGGTGCCATCTGGCTTGATATAAACCGATTCCATATCAGCGTATAAAGGGCATATTGGTCTTTTGAAAGAAATTGTTTTATATCCTCTGGTCTTTTCTCAGGATATGTCGGCCTTATCGCCTCATGTGCATCCTGCACAGATCCCTTGGTTTTATAAACAGGAGGTTTCTCAGGCGTGTAATCTCTTCCATAAACCCTCATGATGAATTCCCTCGCCCACTCCTGTGCCTCAGGGGCAACCCTGAAGGAGTCTGTTCTCATATAGGTAATGAGTCCTACTGAACCCTCTTCAGCAAGTTCCATTCCCTCGTAGAGCTGCTGTGCTATCATCATTGTCTTTTTTGCCGGGAATCTCAGTCTCCTTGCTGCTTCCTGCTGTATAGTGCTTGTGATAAATGGAGGGTAAGGCATCCTCTTCCTCTGCTTGCGCTCTATTTTGCTCAGTACAAACTCTCTGTCTTTTAAGTCATTAACAATAGCCGTTGCAGTATTTTCATTGGGTATCAAAAACCTGGAGTCTATAGTCTGGAGTCTGGAGTCTATCTTGTAAAGCCTTGCCCAGAATATGGGAGGTTTAGACCCTTCAAATTCTGCGTTTATACTCCAGTATTCTTCGGGTTTGAATGCCCTTATCTCTCGCTCTCTGTCTACAATCAGCTTTACTGCAACGGACTGTACCCTCCCTGCGCTAAGGCCTTTCCTAACCTTCTTCCATAGAAGGGGGCTGAGTCCGTAACCGACAAGCCTGTCAAGTATCCTCCGGGCCTGCTGGGCCTCGACCTTGTTCATATCTATCCTGCCAGGGTTCTTTATTGCTTCTCGCACAGCCCGCTCTGTTATTTCATTAAAGGTAATCCTGTGTATCTTCCCTTTTGAATTTTGAGATTTGAGATTTGAGATTTCATAAGCAATATGCCATGCTATTGCTTCTCCCTCCCTATCAGGGTCAGGGGCAAGAAATATCTTATCAGCCTCTTTTGATGCCTTCTTAAGCTCCTTAATAACTTTTTCTTTGCCAGGGATTACAACGTAATGAGGCTTAAAGTTACTCTCAACATCAACCCCGAGCTCTTTCTCAGGAAGGTCCTTTATATGACCAATAGATGCCTTGACTGCAAATCCCTTCCCGAGTATCTTATGGAGGGTCTTTGCCTTTGCAGGTGACTCAACAATGACAAGGTCGTTGTGACTCGATCCCGAGGAGTTCATACCAGATAAAACCTTTTCCCTGTTGTTTGCCTTACAGCACCTTTCATCTCTAAGTTAAGAAGGATTCCGAGTACCTTTGATGCCGGTAATCTACTCTCCCGAGAGATATCATCTACATGCTTTGGCTCTCCAGAGAGCAGGTTACAGAGGTTCTTTTCTTCTTCCGTAACTTCTATCTTTGCCTTTTCTTTTGATCTTATAAATCCTTTCAAAACGGGTGCGAGCTCCTCAACGATATCCTCCGCCTTCCGTGTGAGTATCGCACCTCTTTTGATCAGTTCGTTCGTGCCTTCTGAATTAGATGAAGTTATGTTACCAGGAACCGCGAAGACCTCTCTACCCTGTTCGAGGGCATATCCTGCTGTGATCAGGGAGCCGCTGTCAGAGGTAGCCTCTACTATGAGCACACCAAGAGAAAGGCCACTTATCAGTCTATTTCTCCGGGGAAAGTTTTCTCTATCAGGAGAGGTCCCAGGGGGAAACTCACTGATAACACAACCGGAGCTTGTAATTTTATCCATCAAACCCGTGTTCTCTGGAGGATAGGGTACATCAAGTCCTGATCCGAGCACTGCAATGGTCCTTCCGCCTGCTCTTAATGCTCCCCTGTGCGATATGGCATCAATACCCCTTGCCATACCGCTAACAATAGTAAAACCCATGGATGCAAGCTCCTCTGAAATATTTTCTGCAACAGATGTCCCATAGGAGGTAGGCTTGCGTGAACCGACAATTGCTATTGTATATCTATCCTGAGGCTGAATATCACCCTTGGTATAAATGACAACAGGTGCATCCTCTATTTCCCTGAGCATTTCTGGATATGAAGACCCATTGAGATTTACAGTCTTTATCCCCTTTTTCTCTAAGACCTTAACCTGTTTATCCACAACCTCCCAGGATGAAAATTCTTTTATATTTTTTGCCCTGTTTATCCCTATCCCTTCTATAGAAAGGAGGTCATCAACCTCTGCATCGAAAATTCTTTCAGGTGTTCCAAATACAGAGAGCAGTTTCTTAGCCCCAATAGGTCCTATATCTTGTAGCATGGATAGTGCAATCCAGTATCTAAGGTCTGACATAATCTAAGGCCTCTAATAACCAAAAATCAATAACCAATCACCAAATAAATTCCAATAACCAATTAACCAAACTGGTCAGGTACTTATTGCTGCTTTGTTTGGTTATTTTAAATTTGATTATTGGTTATTATCTGGTTATTGAGATTTGGTCATTTGTTATTTCTCTATCTTTTTAATCTTCTCAATTTCAACCTAAGTGCATTAAGTTTTATAAAACCCTCAGCATCTTTCTGATTAAACATATCTTCTGCCTCAAATGTCGCGAGCCCGGGGTGATAAAGGGAATTTGGAGATTTTCTTCCGACAACATAACAATTTCCCTTATAAATCTTGACCCTGACGGTGCCAGTGACATCTTTCTGTATATCATCTATAAAGTTCTGGATAGCAAACCTTTCAGGAGAAAACCAGTATCCATAATATATGAGCTCCGAATAGCGCATTATAATAGAGTCCTTGAGGTGCATTATCTCTCTGTCGAGGGTTATTGACTCTAATGCCTTGTGGGCAATATGAAGAGCTGTGCCACCAGGGGTTTCATAAACACCCCTGGATTTAATCCCCACATACCTGTTTTCTACCATATCCACTCTTCCAACACCATTTTTACCAGCAATGGAATTCAATTTCTCAAGCAAAGTCGCAGGAGACATAACTTCATTATTGATTGCGACGGGGTTACCCCTCTCATAAGAGATATCAATATATACAGGCATATCAGGTACCTTCTCAGGTGGCGTAATCATCGTATACATATCAGGTGGTGGTTCCTGCCAGGGGTCTTCCAAGATTCCCCCCTCATAGCTGATGTGAAATAGGTTTCTGTCAATACTATAAGGCCTTTCCTTTGTTGCTGTAACAGGGATACCATGCCTCTCAGAATACTCAATTAGGGACTGCCTTGAGTTGAATGGCCACTCCCTCCACGGTGCTATAACCTTTATTTCAGGCTTTAGTGCATAATATGTCAGTTCAAACCTTACCTGGTCATTACCTTTCCCTGTAGCACCATGTGCAACTGCCTCAGCACCTTCCTTTTCTGCAATCTCTATCTGCTTTTTTGCGATAAGTGGTCTCGCTATTGATGTCCCGAGCAGATAGGTGCCTTCGTAAGCTGCATTAGCCCTGAGCATCGGGAATATATAGTCTTTTACGAATTCTTCCTTAAGGTCTTCTATATAAACCTTTGATGCACCTGTCTTCAATGCCTTTTCTCTTACTTCTTCGAGGTTTTCTCCCTGGCCCAAGTCTGCATAGAATGCAATAACCTCAGCGTTATATTTCTCTTTTAGCCATTTTATAGCTACAGATGTATCAAGACCCCCTGAGTAGGCAAGGACAATTTTCTTTATCATGGATAAGCCTCCAATAAACTATCTTTGCCTCATAAGGAATTTTTGTCAAGTGCATTCTCAGACCAGACTTTATGTCACGGAAAAAGAGATACTTCTTGGTGCAATTGTCCTCTTGACGCATAAAAACAAAATTTAGTATTCCATTTCAGGAGGATACGGGCTAATAAGTAGACTTGCTGCAATGGGTATTGCTCCAGGTATATGGCTCAAGGTCCTTAGAAACAACAGGGGACCTCTGCTGGTCATAACTAATGGTACAAGGATTGCTATTGGAAGGGGTCAGGCATCAAGGATAATGATAACCAGGGTTGGGGACGAAAAGGGCGGAACCAGACAATAGTGGGAAAGAAACTTCTTGTAGCCCTTGCAGGGCAGCCGAACGTTGGCAAATCCACAGTCTTTAATATTCTCACGGGATTATCGCAACACGTCGGGAACTGGCCTGGAAAGACGGTTGAAAAAAAGGAAGGGGTCATCATCTCAGGGGAAGCTGAGATGGGAATAATTGACCTTCCTGGAACATACAGCCTCACGGCCTTCTCCGAAGAGGAGAGGATAGCGAGGGATTTTATAATAAAAGAGCGACCCGACATTGTAATTCTTATAGC
Source organism: Thermodesulfovibrionales bacterium (assembly GCA_030019415.1). Taxonomy (GTDB): domain Bacteria; phylum Nitrospirota; class Thermodesulfovibrionia; order Thermodesulfovibrionales; family SM23-35; genus JASEEX01. Next base: position 13,178 of record JASEEX010000001.1, on the reverse strand, counting down.
CAATGCATCAGCTTTAGAAAGAAGCCTTTATCTACTCTCCGAACTTCTCCTTCTAAAACCTCCGGTCATAGTTGCCTTGAACATGATGGACGTGGCTCAGGAGCAAGGAATTCTCATAGATGTAGAGTCTCTTAAGAAGTCCCTTGTGGAAAAGGACAGCAGCCTTCGTGAAACGCGCTGGAACAGTTATCTTTGGCTTCTCGATATTACTGTGGACCATGTCTAACTTTCCTCGTGGAAGAATTGAAGATAATATCCTTGGATGGTTAGGCCGTCTCGTTGAACCTTTGGAAGCTCCTATAGGATTGGATTGGAAGATGATGATTGCCCTGCTGGCGGGCTTTGTTGCTAAGGAGAACTCGATAGCAACTCTCGGTGTGCTCTATGGGGTTGGGGAAGAGGGGCTAAGGAGTATCCTGCCTGGAGTAATAAGCCATGCATCGGCTCTCTCATTCCTCGTCGTGTTAATGCTCTTTATTCCATGTGCAGCAACAGCAGTCGTGATGAAGCAGGAAATGGGAAGCTGGAGATGGTTCCTCATCTCGCTTATGTTCATGCTCTTTATCTCATTTGGTAGTGGAATGGTGGTTTATCGCCTCGCCTCGCCTTTAGGGATATAGCTGGTTTAAATACCTCGAATATATAAAAGAATGCTCAATTTCCTATTAGACCTATTTAATTGATTCTTACTCGTTAACCTGACGCCAGGCTAATATATTAACTGTATTACTAATAAAAGGGGAGAGCAGACCACCATTGTAAGTAATAGTCATATTTCCAGAAACCTTATTTTCAGTCCCGATTCCAGTCGCATTCTCCGCTATTATGGATCCATTAAGTGTGGGATTCCCGCTAACCTCTATATGTCCATGGGCAGCTATGATCCCATCAAAGGTTTGAGTCACGTTGCCACTTATCCTTAGCTCGCCGCCGGCAACGAATAAGAGATTTTGAACACCTATCGGATCTGAAAGGTCCTTATAGTTAGCGATGATAGGATTTCCAGATATCTCAATATTCCCTGTGGCAATAAGGGTTGTTTGCCACGGGTCAGAGGCACTTCCCGGGTTTCCCGATACATTCGCACCTCCTTCTATATATAGCATCCCAGGAGGGGGAGTATCATTACTACTTAAAGTCCATTTGCCACTGCTGTAATCCCAGCCGTACCATTTTCCGCCTGGCATATCCTCCGGTAGCGTAGAGCCTGCCTTGTAGACCTTACCATCTGACCTTAATTGATAGTCAGCGTAAATGGCAAACTGGGTCGGGTTAATTGTTGGTATATCCACTGTTGGAGCGCTACTTATGTATGGTGGAGAAGGAGAGGCAGTCCCGGAGGCTGAAGCGGTCTGGGCAATATTCGGGCTCCCTTTGATTTCAAGGTCTTTATTGGAATGAGCACCTCCATTTGAACCCGCTATGTTCGGCTTTCCCGAAATTTTTAGATTTCCATTGGTGGTTATTGCATCATCAGGAATGAATGGCGCTCTATTGAATATTGCCTCAATTATTGCCTTAGACCCTGTTGAGGTTTTTCCGGTTGATACCACTTTCTTTCTGATTACAGTAGTTCCAATATTGCTGATAGTAACGCTATAGCTCCCGGCCCCTAAATTAGTAGTATCTATAAAGGGAGATGGGAGATAAGTGTCCCAGGTACCTATATTTTGTTGAAGAAGATAACCTGCATGACTTATACCTGCATCTGCGAGGTAAAATGCCTGTTTAATATCCTTTAGATTCCCTGAGATCTTTGTGTCAGTCACTGTTGTGGTTATAGCAATTACCCCTATTATTGAAAGGGCTAAAAGGATCAGCAAGGCTGCTACTAAGGCTATGCCTTTTTTGTCTTTAAATACCATGAGATTCACCCCCTTAATCTCAATTTTATTGAGGTATTAACAGTATAATAGTGGTATTGGTTATTCATATTCGGATCTGTCCTCGATGTCCTTGCGGTCAATTCAATATCTATTCTCTTAATATTATTAATATTTAGATCATCTGCTGTTAAGGTTAGACTGGTTATATTCTCAGTAAATGGCTGATTTACACTACCACCTTTTGTATAACGAAGGACATTATTATCACTTGTTCTTGAGAACCCTTTCTTCTCAACACCAATATGATAAACGGATGTACTGTCTGGAACTGTTGTCCAGTTAGAAGTAGTTGTTAACTGAGTAGAGGTGTTTGAGCTGATGGTTCTTGTTTGACCTTTCCCGGTGCCATCGACAATCGCTAATATCTTATTCTGCCATTTGTTAGTAGTCCATGATTTAGTTGTGTCATTTAAGGTGGTATTTGTGTTTCCGCCTGTAGATACGCCCACATCTGCATTGTCTCCATCTGTATAAAAGGTTATACTGCTATTACCTGATGTTGTATCGGTCTCCTCTATTACAACTGCATTTCTCAATTCCCTTGCCATAAATTCTATTGATGCCCTTGCATTCTGTTGCATATCAGTTATGGACTCCTGAATAAAATAGCTTCTGCTGGATGATATAAAGACATTATAAATACCTGCAAGGACAATGAGTGAAATTACCATAGCAATCATCAACTCTACTAATGTAAACCCCGTTAGATGTTCTCTATCTAACGGGGTAAACCCCTTTTTATCCATTTCAATCCACAGCCTTCGAAAATACTGTTGTTACAGGGATGTTATGATTCCCTAAGGAATCTGTCCATGTTAAGGTCACAGTTATCTGTTTCATATCTGCTGAAACGAGATAATCATCAATTACCCAGGATCTTGTGAAAATGCCCCCTGCCTGACCGGTCTCATTAACAGGGTTATTCGGATCCTGAAAGTCACCGTTTACCAGATTGGCAAATCCATTCCTCTTTAATTGCTCTATCTTTGCCTCTGCCAGAATAACTGCCGATGTCAGATTCTTAGAGCCTGCATTGCCCTTTATCACTACTACCTGCAATCCAGCGAGGGCAAGAAGACCTATGGATAGGATGGCCAGGGCTATGAGAACCTCTACCAATGTGAAGCCATTCTGGTTTTTATGGTGGCATATCACTCTATCCTTACCCTCCCTGTCCAGGAAAATATAACCTTTTTTTCTGAACCAGATTGGTCTTTTAGTGTAATAGTACCAGCATTAGAAGTCCCCGTTGGATTAAAGGTAGCGTTGCTATTAACAGTAAATGTTACCCCTTTATAATCTTTATGTATATCTTTAGGGGTGTACTCTTCACCTGCCTCTATATCGCTATTACTATTTTTATCGTTATGAATCCAGTAGGTATGATTATCATATGTATGACCATCTTCTGTATTGAATATAACCCTGAAGTTATTTCCCTTGGCTATCGCCTGCATCCTTGCAAGGAATAAATCAGAGTAAATCATCCTTGTAGCGCCATCAAGCTTGTTTGCCTTAATTACCGGGACAGTTAACACCGCCAAAATCGCAATTATGCTTATTACAATCAGAAGCTCTACAAATGCGATACCGTCCTTATCCATACATATATTGTTATCTGCTCACTTTCAGGACTCCCTCCATCTGTGCAATCTTCTGGGTAAGCCCTGAGAGCTGGCTCTTATCCTTCACCTCGAGGACGAATACGATATGGGCCTTTTTGTCCTCTGTTGAACTTGCCTCTACATGGCTTATATTGACATTAACGGATGATATAAGGGCACTGAGGTTTGCAAGTATGCCGGGTCTATCAACAGTTTCTACAAATAGCTTTGCTGGTGACGTCGCATCACCCACCGCCCTCCATTCAACATCAACGAGCCTTGCATTATCAACAGCGAGCCTTTCGAGGTTTGGACAGTCCTCGCGATGGATTGTGGCACCCCTGCCCCTTGTTACAAAACCTACAAGCCTGTCACCCGGCACAGGGAAACAACATTTAGCTGTACGATATAAAACATTATCCACTCCCTTTATGGTGATGCCCTTCTGCTCCTTTAGAGGTCTTGTAACCTTTGCAGCAGGAACCTCTTCTACTGGTTTCTCTGGCACCAGTTTGTTAACAACTTGATGAGCTGATAATCTTCCATAGCCAACAGAGACATAGAGATCCTCGAGGGACTGGATATTAAAGGATTTTAAAACCCCCTGCATATCTTCTGACTTGAGGACGGACGGGCTGAAGTCATGCCTTTTTAGCTCTCCTTCAAGGAGCCTGCTGCCCAGTTCTATGGCCTCTTTTCTCTCTTCAGTCTTTATCCACTGTTTTATCCGGTCCTTTGCGCGTTGCGTAACAACAAATTTAAGCCAGTCCCTGCTTGGCCCATGTGTTGGAGAGGTTATTATCTCGACTGTGTCGCCACTTCTGAGGGTATACCTGAGAGGTACTATTCTGCCATTTACTTTTGCACCAATACATCTATGACCTACTTGTGTATGGATGCTGTAGGCGAAATCCACAGGCGTTGAACCAACAGGTAGCTCCTTTATATCTCCCTTCGGGGTAAAGACATATACAGCATCAGGGAAGACCTCACCTTTAACAGCTTCAAGGAAATCCTTTGCATCAGAGAGCTCTTTCTGCGCCTGTATCAGGTCTCTAAGCCATGAGATATATTTGCTGCTCTTTTCATCAACCTCATCTTTTTCTTTATATCTCCAGTGGGATGCTATACCATGCTCTGCAATCATGTGCATCTCATTGGTTCTTATCTGAAACTCTACTCTTTCTCCCTTTGGCCCAATAACAGTCGTGTGGAGGGACCGATACATGTTTGATTTTGGCACTCCGATATAGTCCCTGAATCTGCCAGGAATAGGCGTCCAGAGAGAATGAATCAGGCCGAGGATTGCATAGCAGTTAGCCTTTGTATCCGTGATTATCCTCAGACCGAGGACATCATGAACCTGCTCGAATGTAATCCTCTGTTTCTGCATCTTCTGATAGATGCCATAGTGATGCTTTATCCTTCCTGATACGGCACCTGGGAGGCCCGCCTCTTTCAATTTATTATTTACTATCTTAATAAGCTCATTTAAATAACCCTCCTGCTCCTCCTTTCTCTTTGCAACCTTTCTTACAAGTTCACTATAGAGTTTGGGCATGAGGAATTTAAAGCTCAGGTCTTCAAGTTCCATCTTCAACCAACCGATGCCGAGCCTATTTGCTATTGGTGCATAGATCTCGAGAGTTTCTGATGCAATCCTCTGCCGTCTATTTTCCGAAAGGTGTTTTAGAGTTCGCATATTATGAAGCCTATCTGCAAATTTTATGAGCATTACCCTGACATCCTCTGACATGGCCAAAAACATCTTCCTGAAGTTTTCTGCCTGGGCCTCCTCTTTCGTCTTGAAGACCATTCGAGAAAGCTTTGTCAATGCCTCCACAAGGAATGCAATCTCTTCGCCAAAAAGTTCCTTTATTTCTTCCCTTGTTTTGCCTGTATCTTCGATAGTGTCATGCAGAAGGCCTGCCGCAATGGTTGCAGTATCCATCTTCATATCAGCTAAGATCGATGCAACCGCAACGGGATGTTCTATATAAGGTGAGCCTTCTATCCTTTTCTGGCTGGAGTGGGACTCACTCGAAAAATGATAGGCCCGCTTCAGTACTTCTACATCTGCATCGGGATTATAGGAAAGGACCTTCTTAACCAAGCCGTCTATGGTTAATTCTTCCATAACTTATTATACAACTTAGAAGTAGTGACGAGTTGAGAGTTAAGAGTTGAGAGTTAAGAGTTATGAATTATGAGTTAAGAGTTAATAAGGAGTTCATAAGTAAGACCACATTGAGTGTCATTCCAGCTTGTCTGGAATCCTTCCGACTTGTTCGGAATTGTAAAGAAAGATGCTGGACAAGCCAGCATGACAGAATAATTACAGAAATGTGACCTTACTTATGGTCTTATTAGTATGGTCTTATTAGTAAAGGTTTTAAAACTTTTCACTTTAAACTTTTTAAGGGCTTGGCCTGAATGCCTTCAGGTTTAGCTGGAGACCCCTGCCTCCTTCCCATTCATTTATGAATGGCGTGAATGCAGCATCGATCAAGGTTGACCCTGTTGAATTTGATACTATATTCAATAGGGTATCAAAAAGTGCAGCCATATCAAACCCTATCGCATCAATGGAGTGGGACCCCTGTCTGAGTTTCATCTTCATGTGATTATTACCTACTATCCTCGGACTGATAACCTCGAGCCCTTTTGAACCCAAGAGCGGCTCGGAGTTTCCAAATCCAAGAGGTTCAAGCGTCTTGAGTTCTCTTATGAGGTTGAAGTTTATGTGAGATAGGTTCACGTCTGCATCTATTTCGAGGGAGGGTATAAAATCTACTTCTATAAGGGTTTCCTTCACAATCCGGTTAATCCTTTCCTCGAAGGATGAAATATCCTCAGGGTTCAGTCTAAACCCTGCAGCCTGTTTATGACCGCCAAAGCCTGTAAGGAGTTCTCCGCAGCCTGTTAGACCTTTATAGATGTCAAAAGGAGGGATGCTCCTTGCCGAACCTATAGCTGTGCTTCCCCCTTTGGAAATAACAAAGGTAGGTCTGTAAAAAATCTCTGCAATTTTAGATGCCACAATGCCAATAACACCCTGATGCCAGCCCTCTCCTGAAAGCACGATAGCTGAACGGACACCTTTATCATTGAGCTTGTTGAGGGCTTCCCGATAAACCTCTTCCTCTATCTGCTGTCTCTCTGAATTGAGTTTATCCAGCCAAAATGATATCTCGGCTGCCTCATCATCTGAATCAGTAAGCAGGAGTCTTACAACATTGTTAGCGTCTGATATCCTGCCAGCTGCATTCATTCTCGGTATCATCGTGAACGGTAGCAGACCTGATTTAATCTCTCTTTCATCAATACCAGAAACCTTCTTCAGTGCCTTCAATCCCGGCCTCGTCTCATTTTCTATCAGCCTTAATCCTTCTTTTACAATAATCCTGTTTTCACCTGTAATAGGAACGACATCGGCAATTGTGCCGATGGCAGCCAGGTCTAAAAATTCGTGAATCGTGAATCGTGAATCGTGAGACGTCGATAATGCTTGAGTAAATTTAAATGCGACCCCAGCACCAGATAAAGTCGAGAGTCGAGAGTCAGGAGTCAAGAGTTTAGGATTTATAATGGCAACTGCGTCCGGAAGTAGAAACTCCTGACCCAGGACTTCTGACCCAGGACTTCTGACCCAGGACTCCCGACTGATGAGGGGTTCGTGGTGGTCGGTAATGATCACATCAATTCCTTCTTTTTTCGATAGAGCTACTGCCTCAAAGGATGTTATCCCACTGTCAACTGTGATTATGAGCTTGACCCCGAGTTCCTTCGCCTTTTTCACACCAGCAAGATTAAATCCATATCCATGGGTAATCCTGTTGGGTATAAAGTAATGGACATCTAATCCAAGTCCTTTGAGGGCATAAACCACTATTGCTGTAGCAGAGAGGCCATCTGCATCGTAGTCGCCGTGTACGAGGATCTTTTCACCTCTGCGTAATGCCTCTTTTATCCTTTCAACAGCAGTCTTTAAGCCTACAAGCTCGAAGGGGTCTGAGAGATTTGATATCCTCGGGTTAAGGAAATCGTATATCTCGTAAGGCGTCTTTATTCCCCTGTTTATCAATATTTGAGCCAGAACAGGGGAAATGGATGCAATTTTTGATAAATATATTATATATTCTGAATTGGTTCTGTTGACAAGCCATCGCCTATGCATGATTACTTTTTAACAAAGGAGTGGGATTACCCCTTCACTCATTCTCGCCCCGCACCATGATATGGTGCGGGGCTCCGAGGTGAATTCCGATAAATCGGAATTCAAATCCGCTCAAGGGTAATCCCACTCCTTTGTCTCTATGTCCAATTGGTCATTATTTCTTAGCAAATGGCCTTTTACCTCCCCATAGTAGCACTATCGGGCTTGCAACAAATATAGATGAATAGGTCCCTGTCACTATCCCTATAATAATGGCGAGGGCAAAGTCATGGATAACCTCACCACCGAAAAAGAAAAGGGCCGCTGCTGCAAGAAGGGTCGTGAGGGATGTGATTATGGTCCTCGACAGAACCTCATTGATACTCTGGTTTACTACACTCTCTATTGGTTCCTTGAGCCTTGTCTTCAAGTTCTCCCTGATCCTATCAAAAACAACCACCGTATCTGTAAGGGAATAGCCTGCAATGGCCAGAAGGGCGGCGACGATGACGAGATTTATTTCACGATTCATAATATAAAATAAACCCAGAACTACAAGGACATCGTACAATGTAGCTACAGTTGCGCCTACGCTGAACCTGAACTGAAACCTCAATGCGATATAAATGAGGAGTCCTGCCGTAGCAGCCAGGATAGCCCACATAGCATCTCTTCTGAGCCTTGCTCCAACCTTGGGTCCTATCTCTGTAGTGGAGTCCACAGTGAGTTCCTGGTCAGAGAATCTCTTAGAAAGGATTGATATTATTTTTTCTGAGAATTCACCGAGGACCTCCTCTCCCTTCTTAACCCTTATCAGTATCTTCCCTTCTACGGGCATGTCCTGAAGGTCAAAATCCTTAAGCCCGCCGTCTCTGAGGGTATTCCTCACCTCATAGAGGGTAACAGGTTTTTTTTCAAATTTTATCTGAACAGCCGTGCCTCCAGTGAAGTCTATACCTAAATTGGCTGTACCCCTTGCAACCTGGATAGTCGCAATAATTCCTAAGGTCAAAAGTATTCCAGAAATAGCAAAGGCATAATATTTCCTGCCCATGAAGTCTATGTTTGTTTTCTTCAGAAGTTCTATCATATGCTCAGAGTCTTAACCTTTATCCTGCTCAGTATAAGGTCAAAAACGGTCTTGGTCCCGATAAGGGCTGTAAAGAGGTTTATGGCAACGCCGAGGGATAAAGTTACTGCAAATCCCTTTATAGGGCCTGTGCCGAACTGAAATAGCACTGCTGCTGTTATCAATGTTGTGACATGGGAGTCAAAGATTGTCCAGAATGCCTTCTTGTATCCTGAGTCAACTGCAGCTGCAGGTGTTTTACCTGCTCTCAATTCCTCTCGTATCCTCTCAAACATAAGGACGTTCGAATCAACGGCCATACCTATGGCGAGTATAATACCGGCAATGCCAGGAAGGGTGAGCGTTGCATTGAGTGATGCCATCGCACCGAGGAGGAGTATTATGTTCAGAAGCAGTGCGAAGTCAGCGATGACACCCGAAAGCCTGTAGTAGAATATCATGAATACCACAACAGCTATAGAGGCGATTATACCCGCTACCTTTCCCGCCTCTATTGAATCTTTCCCGAGGGAAGGCCCTACAGTAACATTCTGTAGCATCTTCAGGGGTGCAGGGAGTGCGCCTGACCTTAATATAATGCTTAGGTCCTTTGCCTCCCCCATTGTGAAGCTTCCTGTTATCTGGGCATTACCTCCCGATATCCTCTCCTGTATGACAGGGGCTGAATAAACAGTATTATCGAGAATTATGGCAAGCCTCTTTTTAACATTTGCCCCTGTTATCTCCTCGAAGATTTTTGCACCTGCGGCATTGAATGAGATCGAGACATAAGGCTCATTATATGCAGGGTCAATATTTACCCTTGCATCGTTCAGGAGGTCTCCTGTAAGGACTGCCTGTTTTTTGAGAAGGAGGGGTATCTTTCTGACCGCACCGGTCTCTCTATTGACCTTTCTCTCGAAGAGTATTTCGTCACCCTCAGGTATCTTTTCAGCAAACTGCCTTAGAAGGTTCTCTTCCTCGCCAGGTAAAATTGATGGGGGAAGCTCTGCTGCTACCTGAGCCTCATCGTCAACGAGCTTGAATTCGAGCAGTGCAGTCCTGCCTATAATGTCAATAGCACGCTTGGGGTCTTTGATCCCGGGGAGCTGGACAACAATCTCGTTTTCGGCCTGCCTGTGTATGGTCGGCTCTGCAACACCGAACTGGTCTATCCTGTTACGAATCGTCTCGAGTGCCTGGTCAGCAGCATTGTCTTTTATCCTCCGTGCCTCTCTGTCAGAAAGTTTATATACAAGCCTCCCCGCTGCCTCGAGGGGTGTGAGTGTAGAGAAGTCTTCCTCAATTGCCTTTCTTATCTCAGGGGTTGGTGGGCTTATTATGATGTTGAGCCCACTTTTATTAACATCAGCTGTTAGTTTTCTCTTTATAAGCGCATCCTTTAATGTTGAGGCATATCTCTCCGTGGTTATTTCAACGGCCTTATCTCCTTCAACCTCAAATACAAGGTGAAGCCCTCCTCGAAGATCGAGTCCGAGTACAATCCCTTTGGAGGGCATATGCTTCTTCCACAAATCAGGCAGGTACTTAAATGCTGGGGTATTAGGGAGGAAAAATACGACTGCGAGGACAAGTGTCAGACCTATGAGGGCCAGCCTCCAGAGAAACTTTTTCTTCACAAAACTAAACCTCCAAAGTCATCCTCTCAGCACGATTCGAATCAGTCTTCCTCTGAAGGGGTCCTGAGTGCCGCAATGAATGTCTTGCCAAGTTTTACCTTCACATTTTCAGCGATCTTGACTGTAACGGTATTAGCACCGACAGCCTCGATAACACCGTAAACGCCACCTGATGTGACAACTTTATCACCCTTTTTGAGATTCTCTACCATTCTTCTGTGCTCCTTGGCCCTTCTCTGCTGGGGCCTGATAAGCAAGAAATAGAAGATAACGAATATAAGGATAAGGGGGATAATACTACCTAATGCTCCTAAACCTTGACCCGCACCCTGCGGGCTTGGACCCATTGCATATGCAATATCTATCAGCATCTGACACCTCCCGAAAAATTTCAGATAATATAACTACTTTATATATTTTTATCAACCCACCTGTATAAGGATTTACCGAGGCTTTACAATTTTATATATTAGATGTTAGATTTTCTCATGAAATACGGAGAAGAAGCAATAAAGGAGAGTACATTAGAGATATGGAATAACCCCCACCCCGGGCGCGAATATGAGATTAATATCAGTTTTCCTGAGTTTACATGCTTATGCCCACGCTCTGGATACCCTGATTTTGCGACCATTAAGATAAATTATATGCCTGATGAGAAGATTGTTGAGCTTAAATCCCTTAAACTTTACCTGAATTCCTTTCGTAACATTTATATGTCTCACGAAGAGGTAACCAATAAAATATACTCAGAACTCGAAAAGGGACTGAAACCAAGATTCTTGGAGGTCATTGGAGATTTCAATCCGAGGGGGAATGTAAAAACAATTGTAAGGGTTTGCTCAGATTCAAAACTAATGACTAATGACGAATAACTGCCTTTTTACGCTCCCTTTGCCCTCTCGATAAATAACTTCATCTTTTCATGGTCTTTCTTCCCTTTTTCTGACTCAACACCGCTGCTTACATCCACTCCGTAGGGTCTTACACGTCTCACAGAATCAGCAATGTTATCAGGCGTCAGACCCCCTGCAAGGATAATCCTGCCAAACTGTTTGGCTTCTACAGCAATATCCCAATTAAACATCTGGCCTGTACCGCCAAGAATTTCAGGCGTGAATGTATCTAGTAAAAATGCAGAGACCTTATCTTTATAATTTTTGAGGGGGTCAAGGCTTTCAAGGGATTTTACCCTTATAGCCTTTATTATACGTCTTGAAATGTCGCACATCTCAGGGGTTTCATCGCCATGGAGCTGGACAACATCGATACCGGTCAGGCCTACTATTTTTTCTATCTGCTTGGTTTTCTCATTAACAAAGACTCCTATCGTTGTTGTGAACGAGGGAAGTTCTTTGATTATTGTATATGCTTCGTCGTGTGGAATATAACGGGGACTTCCTTCAAAAAATACGAAACCTAAGGCATCTGCTCCAGAATCAACTGCAGCCAACGCATCATTAAGATTTGTTATGCCACAGATCTTGACCTTAACCTGCATACAATTTTATCACCCTTTCCCCATTAACTCGTCAATCTTCTTTCCTATGTCCTCTGCCTCCAGGAAGGCTGTCCCCACCAGCATAGAATCAATACCCGCATCTTCAAGTCCTTTAACGTCCTCTCTTGTAGTTATACCGCTCTCGCTCACAACGATCTTATTAAGAGGGATTTCTTTTTTAAGTTCAAAGGTAGTATTAATATCGAGGGATAATGTCTTCAGGTCTCTATTGTTGATACCAATTATATCTGTGTCTATCAGGAGTGCCATTTCGAGTTCTTTAAAATCATGTACCTCAAAAAGCGCAGATAATTCGAGCTCCTTTACAAGGTGAAGGTATTCTGCAGCCTGGTTCTTATCGAGTATGGAAGCAATTAACAGAATAGCATCAACCTCATTTGCCTTTGACTCATAAATCTGATACTCATCAAAGATAAAGTCTTTTCTCAAGAGCGCTCTATTAGTTACCCTCTTTACCTCCAGCAGATATTCGAGCTTCCCTTGAAAATAGTCTTCTTCTGTAAGGACGGAAATTGCATCAACAGCCTTGTTTTCATAAATAGATGCTATAGTAACAGGATCGAAGTCTTGCCTTATAACGCCTTTTAATGGAGAGGCTTTTTTAATCTCTGCAATAAGCTTGATGGGGCCAGAATCTCTTTTCAAGGCAGCCTTAAAATCCCCTGGTCTTTCAATATCTGATGCCCTTGATTTAATCTCCTTTAAAGGGACTTTTGTCTTTAAAAAGTCCAGTCTTTCTTTCTTCTTCTCCACTATTTTATTAAAAAGACTCATATTAAATTTTAAAGGAGTGATAAGCCTGTTGCCTCACGTAAAAATCTACACGAAATGACTATTCGTTGCCTCATGTAAAATCTACTCCAACCAATTCTGTTTTTCTATCCTCATTAGGTTCAAGATTATCTGAAAAAGCATATTTAGAGGTTAAATCTGTGAGACCGGCTTCGCCAAATGCTACAGAATCTATTTTCTCAGACCAACCCATACCTAAGTATCCCCTTAAACATGCCGTCTTAGACTTATTCTCATTTAATGTCTGTCTTCTCAATCTCTCTTTCAATGATCCTCATCTTAGCAATTTGTTCTGAAGCTTTGTTATCTGTCTCTTTAATTCCGCAGGGTTAAGTTTAGCATATTGTTTCCTCAATTTTTCTTTACTCTCTTCAGATAAATGCGGAGATTCTAAAATCCTTCTGTAAGGAGTTCTGGGGGTGTCATACCTCTTTATTACCCTGCTGCCTATCCTGCGAATTGCCTCATCAAAAATCTATATAAAACTGAATCGTTGCCTCATTTAAAAA
>JASEEX010000019.1 GCA_030019415.1 Thermodesulfovibrionales bacterium | reverse complement strand
CACAATAAACATATCCCCGCAGGCTTTAAGCAGGAAGAGCAAGAACTTTACCTAACAATATGTCCACAAATAGTTTCCCATATGTGCAAGAATGATTTTTACGTAACAGATTTATATGAGGGCGTGTTGCTTTTTAAGTGTGACATGATTTATATATAATGTTAAAAAACATATGTGGAGGTGTGAAGTGAATCTACAGGATGAAATAACAAAGGTGGCATATGAAATTTATGAAAAGAGTGGATGGATTGAAGGTCGTGACCTCGACAACTGGCTCGAGGCAGAAAGGATTGTTATGGAACGACTTGCAAAGGAGAAGAAGAAATCGGGGAAGAAAACCGCAACAAAAACAAGGAGAAAAAAGACAAAATAACTAAGCAATCCCTGTTGCTTTTGCTACTTCTGCTACTGCATGGGCAACAGAGACAACCACTTTTTTATCAAAGATACTCGGAATTATATAATCTTCGGTTAGCTCGTCGTCCTTTACACTATAGGCAATGGCACGGGCAGCTGCAAACTTGACCTCTTCATTCACACCCCTTGCCCTGATATCCAGTAGCCCTTTGAAAATACCCGGGAAGCCAAGCATGTTGTTTATCTGGTTAGGATAGTCAGATCTTCCTGTTGCAAGAACCCTGACGAGTGGAAGGGCATCCTCTGGTGCTATCTCTGGTTCAGGATTGGCAAGGGCAAATACCACTGGTTCCCTCGACATCCTCTTTATATCATCCGGTGTTATGACATCAGGAGATGAAAGACCTATAAAGACATCTGCCCCTTCCATTGCATCCGATATACTACCCCTGAGCTTTCCTAAATTGGTTTTCTTTGCGAGTGCCCTTTTGTAGGGATTCATATTGCGCCTTCTTCCCTCATAAATGGCACCTGCCCTGTCGCACACAACTATATCTCTTACCCCATAAGTTGAAAGTATGAGGGCAGTAGCCGTACCTGCTGCACCTGCACCGACTATAACCACTTTAAATTTTTTTATATCCTTTTTTAATAACCTTGAGACATTAATGAGGGCGGCAAGGACGACTACTGCAGTTCCGTGCTGGTCATCATGGATGACAGGGATGTCAAGTTCCTGTCTCAATCTTCTCTCTATCTCAAAACATCGCGGAGCAGAAATATCCTCGAGGCTTATACCCCCAAAGGTAGGAGAAATACCTTTGATTGTACTAATTATCTCTTCCACGTCTGTAGTTCCGAGAGCTATTGGAAAGGCATCAATCCCGGCAAATTCCTTAAAGATCATAGCCTTGCCTTCCATAACAGGCATGGCTGCCTCTGGCCCAATATCGCCAAGACCTAAAACAGCCGTGCCATCTGTTACCACAGCAACGGAGTTCCCTTTTATCGTGTAACGGTAGGCATGTCTTTTATTTTCCTGGATATCAACACAGATTCTTGCCACCCCAGGTGTATAAACCTTTGAGAGGTCATCTCTATTTCTAAGGGGAATCTTATTGTGAATCTCTATCTTGCCTCCCTGGTGGGCAAAGAAGGTGCGGTCCATAACCCTGAGAACCTTTATCCCTCTTATACCCTTTATAGACTTTACGATTTCTTTTTCATGCCCTTCATCCCTCGCATTTACAGTAACATCCCTGATTATCTTTCCCTTTTCAACGCGAACAATATCTATGGAACCGAGATCACCACCAGCCTGGCTTATAGCTGTGGCTATCTGTGCGAACATTCCGATTCGGCTCTCTATCTCTAACCTTATTGTTATGCTATAGCCCGGACCTGGAATATGGGTCATGGTTATTACCTCGATTATGATTATACCTAATTTAGACGATTCATAATCACAAATGTAGGGTGAGGGGTATTTTTGGTATAATTATCTATGCTCAAGATTGCTGTTGTTGATGGCCAGGGTGGTGGCATCGGAAGCCTGATTGTCAAGAGGCTAAGAGATGAGTTCGGAGATAGTATTGAAATCCTTGCACTCGGGACGAATGCCTTTGCAACATCAGTTATGATGAAATCGAGGGCAAATAAGGGTGCAAGCGGTGAAAATGCAATTGTCTTAAATGCAAAAAGGGCTGATATCTTAATCGGTCCTCTAAGCATAGTGCTTCCTAATGCAATGTTGGGAGAACTTACGCCAGAGATGGCAGAGGCAATTGTATTGTCAAGCGCAAAAAAATTTCTCCTTCCATTAAATCAGGAAGGTGTAAATGTGATAGGGGTAGAGAAAGAGCCTCTTCCACATATGATAGAAAAAATTATAGAAAATGTAAGGCATGAGGTGGGAAAGGGGGATTAGCATGTGTGAAGCAAACGCCTATGTTTACAAGGATGGAAAAGAAGAGCTTTACTTAGAGAATGTGGATATCATGAGGCCTGAGGGAGGAAAGATTTATCTCAGGAACCTCTTTGGAGAACAGAGGGTCTTTGAGGGAGAGGTTAAAGAGATATCGCTTTTAAACCACAAGATAGTCCTCGAGAAGAGATAAACAGGTATTGCAGAATCCCGGCCCTTTGTTATCCGTATCTCTGAGGGTATTGGAAAAATACATTATGCATTTTGGGTTCTGGCAGTGATCAAGACCATAGGTATGGCCTATTTCATGGATGGCCTCTTTGATAGCCCTCAAATGAAAAAGCCCTTTATCTGGACGGAGCCCATAGAATTCCTGTCTAAGCCTTTTGAGTGATATTACTGTTACCCCTGAGTATATATCTGCCTCTCCAAAGACAAAGTTAAGTTCAGGTACATAAAGGTCTACATCAATTACACTGAGTACTCGATTAAAATTTTCTGGTTTAATAGACTTTATCTTTTTGAGAATGGTTGTGGAGTGATACTGTCTTCTTCTGGTGTTAAGGGCATCTTGTGGGATAGATATTCCTTTATTTATTTCTACCTCGCAATGAAATGCCTCTTTGAGGGCATTAGCAATGTCCCTCAGGACTTCTGAATCAATTTTGCCTATAGGGATGATGACAATTCCTTCCATGCTTTGTCAATTATGACTTTGTTTCACATTTTTGTCTACTCAATCGAACCTTCCAACTCTACCAGTCAGCTTGACAATATCCCTCATATAGTGGTAAAGAAAATTATGAAGAAATTCTTCCTCATAATCTTTGTTGTCATCACAGTTTTGTCCTGCGCACCTGTCCTGAGACAGGAGATAATGGAGACAGGTATTAGAGACTTTTCTCTCTCTGATACGAGAAATAATCCAGATCTTTATAGAGGAAAGCCTTTTATCCTCGGTGGGTTAATCGTTAATACAAAATTTATTGAAAGAGGTTCTCTGATTGAAGCGGTCTATGTTCCCGTGGATTCAAGGGGTTATTTGAAAGACATGGAACTCTCAAATGGAAGATTTCTTGCGATCTTTCCTAAGGAAAAAGGCCTCCTCGATCCCCTTATTTATCGCAGGGGAAGAGAGATAACCCTCGCAGGAGAGTTTATTGAAGTACGTTCAGGCAGGATAGACGAAATGGAGTATACCTATCCAGTTTTTGAGATAAAGGAAATCTATCTATGGAAGGAGAGAAAGGTCTATTATCCCGACTATCGTCCTTATTGGTGTGATTATCCCTACCCTTATCACTACTGGTGGGACCCCTGGTGGTGGAGACATTATCCTCCTTACTGGTGGTAACTATTGATTATTACCCTCCACTGTAATAAATAAAACTCGTTTCCCTCGATAGCCTAGGTTTTTTGTCGTTGACAGAAAATAATAAACATTACAGTTCTGGATTCCCTCCGCCTTAGGCGGATTCGCGGGAATGACACTTAAGAGCCTTATTATGAAAAACAAGTTTTGCTATAATTATTGATGTATATTAAGGCGACATCGGATGTGCGAAGAAATCTTAGATGTTATAAAGAGGGTGCATGAACTTTTCAGGAAAAGGGGCATAACCCTTTCAGTAGCTGAATCATGCACTGGTGGACTTATTAGCCACTATATAACAATCCTTCCTGGCGCAAGTAACTTTTTTGAGGCAGGAGTCGTCTCATACTCGGTGGAAGCTAAAAAGAAGATTTTAGGCATCTCACCTGAGATCATTTCAAAATACGGGGTAGTAAGTGAGGAGACTGTAAAGGAGATGGCCGAGAAGATAAGGTCACTGACGGGAACAGACTACGCCCTTTCGGCTACCGGCAACCTTGGCCCTGATGTTCTTGAGGGAAAGGGGAGGGGCCTCATTTACATAGCAGTGAGTAAAGAAGGCCAGACCTTTTCAAGGGAGCTGAGATTAACAGGCAGTAGAGGGGAGAATAAAGAAGAGGCATCTCTTTTATCACTGAGATTTCTCATTGAAGTAATGGAACTTAAAAGCTCAAATGACAAAGTGAATTCAAATTTTTTGACATTTGGATTTTGACATTTGGATTTTTGAGGAGAGAAGGTCTTTATGCCTGAGAAGGTCCCTGAGGATATTAAGAAGGAGATAGAAAGGCTCGTCAAAGAGCTCAATTACCACTGCTATCGTTACTACGTCCTGGATTCACCCGTCATTTCAGATGAAGAGTATGATAGACTCTATCTTCGCCTGAAGGAACTTGAAGAGAGGTATAATTATATCCTGCCCGACTCCCCAACCCTGCGAATTGGGGCCCCTCCTTTAGATAAGTTCGAGAAGGTTAGACATACTGAGCCCATGTTATCCCTCGATAATGCCTTTTCATATGATGAGGTGAGGGAGTTCGACATGAGGGTGAAGAGGTTCCTCAGGTCAGTTGAGGACATAGAATATACAGTTGAGCCAAAGTATGATGGCCTTGCCATCGAGCTAACTTACAGGAATGGTCTTCTATATAGGGCCTCCACAAGGGGTGATGGTTACGAGGGTGAAGATGTTACCCAGAATATCCGGACCATAAAATCTGTCCCTTTAAAGATAGAAGAGGTTGAGGCACCCGAGGAGATTGATATTCGTGGTGAGGTTTATATGGATATTGATGAGTTTGAGAAACTTAATAAAGAAAGGGAGCAGGGAGGTGAGCCCCTCTTTGCAAATCCGAGAAATGCTGCTGCTGGCTCAGTAAGGCAGCTTGACCCATCGATTACTACCGCACGGAAGCTCCATCTCGCATGCTATGGAATAGGAGCAGTAAGAGGTAAGGGATTCAAGACTCAGTGGGAATTCATCAAATGGCTTGAGAGGGCAAGATTTCCCATTCCTGCAGTTGTGAAACTCGTGAAGGGAATAGATAAGGTTAGTAATATTATTAGCGAGATAGAAGAAAAACGAAGGATCTTCCTCTTTGAAACTGACGGTTCCGTTATAAAGGTTAATGACTTTAAATTACAGAGGCTCCTGGGAGTAAAGACAAGGGAACCTCGCTGGGCTGTAGCCTACAAATTTCCAGCCCATCAGGGCACTACTAAGATAAAGGAGATAATGCCAAGTGTTGGCAGAACCGGTGTAATTACCCCTATTGCACTATTGGAACCCGTAAGGATTGGTGGTGTTACCGTCTCTCGTTCTACCTTGCATAACTGGGACGAGATGCAGAGGAAGGATATAAAGGTAGGAGATACCGTAGTCGTTGAGAGGGCAGGTGAGGTTATACCTCATATTATAACGGTAATAAAAGATAAAAGGACCGGAAAGGAGAAGCCCTTCCCCATCTTAGAGAGATGCCCCGTATGTGGCTCCAGAGTGGTGCGGGGAGAGGGCGAGGTAGCTGTCAGGTGTATTGGCCTTAACTGTCCATCTCAGGTTCAGGAAAGGATAAGGCACTTTGCCTCAAGAGGTGCCATGGACATCGAAGGGCTTGGTGAAAAGAATGTGGAACTCTTCTATTCAAAGGGGCTCATCAGCCATTTCGTAGATATCTACAGACTTAAGAAGGAAGACCTCCTTGGTCTTCCAAGGTTTGCAGAAAAGTCAGCCCGGAATCTGATAGATGCCATTGGAAAGAGTAAAAAGACCACCTTTGCCAGATTTTTATACGCCCTCGGTATAATGCACGTGGGCGAGTACGCCGCAAAGCTCCTCGCAAAGAATTTTGAAAGGCCTGAAGATTTATACAATGTGCGTCCCGAAAGGATTATAGAGATCAGACAAATGGGAGAAAAGATCGCTCGTTCAGTATCAAACTTCTTTAACGATCCTGAAAATCTAAAAACCCTCGAAACCCTGAAATCACTGGGTCTTAAGATAACGAATCCTGATTTTGAGGCTAAAAAGAGAGAAAAACTGCCCCTTGAAGGTCTCACCTTTGTGATAACCGGCACACTTCCCAGGCCGAGAAAGGAGGTGGAGGATATGATTGAAAGCCTCGGTGGTCACACTTCTTCCTTAGTCTCAAAGGGCACAGATTACCTCATAGTTGGAGAAGATCCTGGCTCGAAACTCCGGAAGGCAGAGGCCCTCGGAGTCAAAAGGATTTCCTGTGACGAGCTATTAAAGATAACCGGGAGGCGTAGCAGACAGTAAACCCCGCACCCCGTCCACAGGACGGGGCTTTTTGGGTGCGGGGTAAATTTATCCAGTATTATTTATAATTTAATAGAATGAGCAAAAACCTTTCGATAAGGGAAAAGGAGGAAATTTGATGGAAGAAGAAAAACTCCAGAGGCTCGAGCCAAAAAAGAAGGTCGGCCTTGTCGTCGTTATAACAGGTCACGGAAAGGGAAAAACCACCTCAGCATTAGGCATGGCGCTAAGGGCAGTAGGGCATGGCATGAGGGTTTGCATAATACATTTTATGAAAGGCGATATGTATTCAGGAGAGATCGACGGTGTAAAGAGACTTGCCCCAAATATTGAGCTCCACCTCACCGGTAAGGGGTTCTGCGGGCTATACGGCAACACATACCCCTATGAAGAACACAGAGCCAATGCCCAGGAAGCCATAAGGCTTGCAAAAGAAAAATTGTTCTCAGGAAATTTTGATATTTTAATCTTAGATGAAATAAATAATGCCCTTAAACTGAGGCTTGTAGACCTTCCTCAGATGCTGGAGTTGATAGAAAATAAACCTCCTCTGATGCACCTGATCCTGACCGGCAGAGATGCCCATCCGGAGGTTATCGAAAGGGCCCATACCGCTTCCGAAGTGAGAGAGATAAAGCATGCCTATAGGCAGGGGATAGAGCCCCAGAAAGGAATAGATTATTAAACTGTTACCAGTATCTTATGCGCCCGAGATCTATATGCACAAATTCAGGATATTTTCCTACACCACCTGCAGAAAAGGATCTTGCGACGCTCGAAAGCTCACTGCTGCTAACACCTGGAATTGAGAAGTCTACAGCAAGCCCGCACAGATGAAGGCTGTCTTTTGCTACCTTCCTGCCCAGACTTCTTAGATATTCATTATAGGCATATGAGCGATAGCCTGAGATTATATGAACCTCTTTATCTTTTCCGAAGACGTCCTTTATATCGCAGAGCAGATCCAAAAGCCTTATATCCACAGGCATGACTTCATCAGTATAATGACACCTCAACAAATAATGTATCTGATTGATGGCATCACTACTGTAGATGCCTGATTCATAATACCTCGTATTAAGTCTTTCGCCAGTATGGACATTGTAAAGATCAAGAAACCTTTTATCCTTTGGAGATGCAAAAACTTTTCTAAAGGGATAGGCAGCCGCAGCTGCAAAGATACTCCTTAAAAAATTCCTTCTTGATATCATAGGTTATATCCTCCGCTACGCCTGATTTTTCTTTAATTATTAAATCTGCCTTTTGCCAATCCACTTTATCTGAAACACCCCGTTCTTTTATAAGCCTTTTAGCCTCATCTCTCAGGTCTTTAAAATTTCCGTAAATATCTCTATGAACCTCAAGAAATACCCTTCCCACCTCAGAGACCGCAACCTTAACAGGGCTATATATTATCTCCCCAGATGTATTTATTTCAACCTCCTCGAAAAACTCCTCTATATGTTCTGATAGAACTCTTACACAACCATGGCTTCTGAACTGATAAACAGTGGTCGGCCAGATGGTTTCATGAATAACAACCCTTGGAATTGAAGTATCTATCGCATATCTTCCCAATGGGTTGTCCGGTCCTGGCGGGACTATCTTCTTAACCGGTTTACCTTCCATCATCATCTTCCATTGCATGGATTCAGGGACGTGCCATGTGGGATTTTTTCGCTTGTCTGTAATCTTGAATTGTCCTAAAGGAGTTCTCCAGCGTGTCATCCCTCTCCATGAGGGCATTCCGAGACCCACAGTGAATGCCTTCAAACTGCCTTTTTTAAAATAGTAAAGCATTCTGTCGGGTATATTAATTATTATTCCGTTATCTACTATCTTCGGAACTATCTTCCTATTGTTCACCCTTAATTCCTGCCCAATCTTGAGAGGTTTACTGATATCAATATTGTTTTCTTTTGCAATACTATTCCAGTCAACTCCTAATTTTGCCCCGATAAGTTGAAGAGTATCATCTTTTTCAATGACGTAGAGGGTTTCTCCACCTATAATGATATCTGTCTTTGGGAAGTAGGGGACAAAGATCAGAAACAAGAATAACAGAAGACCTTTCATACTCCTGATAATTATAACTTTAAGACCTTAAATTTGTTATTAAAAATTCTGTTATAATTCCCCATGGAGATTTTCCCCGAACCTGAATGGGAAGGGCTTCTTGAGAAACTCAAAAAACAGAAATGCGCTGCCTTATTAATCGGGGCAACTGATTCAGGTAAATCTACCCTCGCAAGATATTTGATAAAAAGACTGACAAAGGAAAATATCAGGGTTTCCATCGTTGACTCCGATGTTGGCCAGTCAACCCTCGGTCTGCCAGGGACAATAAGTATGAAAGTATTCTCCAATGAAAGAGATATTGAAAATTTCGGATTTGAGAAAATGTTCTTTGTGGGTTCTACAAATCCAGCAAAAAAAATTCCCCTGATGATAGATGGGTCAAAAAGAATGGTTGGTATCTGTAGAGAGAAATCGGAGATTACCTTTGTGGATACAACAGGTCTTATTTCAGGAGAGATTGGAAGGGCATTGAAGATTGGCAAAATAAGGGCCATAAAACCTGAACATATAATCGCGATCCAGAGGCATGAAGAACTCGAACATATCCTCAAACTTACTGAGGACATCCATATCCATCGCCTCAGGGCATCCAGCATGGCTAAGATCAGAGACAAGGAAGATCGAATCAAATACAGAAAAAAGAGGTTTCTTGATTATTTCAACGAAACGAAGGTTTCTGAATTTTTGTTAAATCAGCACGATGTGGGATTCTTTTATAATGGTAAATCCCTCAGTCTAAGGGATAGTGATTTCAAGGATGGTACAATAATCGGCCTGAATAATAATGATGATACAATGGCATTGGGGACAATTGTTGAGATCATCGGTGATTCCATCACCTTTAAGTCACCGATAGAATCCCTTAAAGGGGTTAATAGAGTTTTATTTGGCGACCTCACAATCTGATGATTAAGCTTTTTAGACTTTTAACTTTTAACTTATAACTTATTTTGGTATCCACACCTTCCCCTTGTCAATGATATGCTCCACTTCCCATCCCCTCTTATGCAGCTCTCTTGCAATCCATTTCCTGTGGCATTTCCACGGAAACCGCTCCGCACAGATAATGACAGCTGTTTTGTTAAAGGCAAGGGACTCGAGTAGGGCAATCCCTCTGCTGAAATCATCTGTAAGGGTATAGGTAATGTATCCGCCCTTCCTGAAACCACCAAGTTCTGCCCCGAGGAAGTGATACTCCAATCCCTCACGGCTTAAGAGGGGTTCGAGGCTCTCCCTTATGAATATAGGAATTTTGCTTTTCGGGAAGCGCCGCACATCGATCAGGACTTGAATATTGTAAGCGTGAAGGATCTCTATGAAATCTTCTTCACTTCTCCTGTCAGTGCCGAGGGTGTATATCTTTTTCATCTCCAGCCTATAAATTGCATTTTTCTCTTGACAAATTGATCCTTTTTAGGCTAAAAATCCCCCCGTATGGTTAAACTATGGCTTTTAATCATATATACTATCATTTTATTCCTTGTTTTACCTGTTTACCCCGCACCACGTCAGAATGCCCTGCCCTTACAGTCCCCGCAACACGCGCAAGCGTGGTGCGGGGTTTACGCATCCGAGGTCAATCAGGATAGGCCTGTTGAACAACCCGTAATCTCTTCATTGCCTGAAGAGGCAAAAGACAGTTCAGCGATATTATCAGATTATAATAATAACGAACTCGCTATAAAGGCTGTGGAGAAAAATATCGGATTATTCCAAAGGATGAAAGAAAGATTTTCACTCTGGCTCAGCAGGTCGGGTAAATATATCGAGCTGATGAAAGAGATACTTAAAGAAAAGGATATTCCTGAAGAAATAGTCTTTTTACCCCTCATCGAGAGCGGTTTCAACCCCCATGCCTACTCTCCTCGAAGAGCAACAGGATATTGGCAGTTTATTGCATCTACTGCAAAGAAATATGGCCTTGAGATAAATTGGTGGAGGGATGAGAGGAGAGACCCTGTGAAATCCACTATGGCAGCAGCAGACTATCTCAAAGATCTCTATGATATGTTCGGCTCATGGAATCTTGCAATGGCCGCATACAATGCAGGAGAGGGGAAGATCCTTAAAGCACTCCACATGACAAAGACAGATGATTACTGGTCGCTCCTTGATTCCAAGTACTTGAAGAGGGAGACGAAAGATTATGTACCTAAATTCATAGCAGCAAGCTTGATAGCAAAGAGCCCGCAGGAATTTGGGTTTGGAGAACTTGAATATCATCTACCCCTTGATTATGATGAAGTTACAATAGACTTACCCATTGATCTCGAGGTAGCAGCAGAATGTGCAGAAACAACCTTAGAGGTTATAAAGGGATTAAACCCTGAGCTCAGAAGATGGTGCACACCCCCTGATGTCTCTGAATATACCCTGAGAATACCTGAAGGTAAGAAGGATATCTTTTTACAAAAACTATCACAGATACCGAGTAAAAAGCGGTTTTCTATAGATAGGTACACGGTTAAGAAGGGCGACACCTTAAAGAGAATTTCAAAAAAGACTGGTATCCCTCTTCACGTTATCCTCGACCTGAATTCCATGGAAAAGATAATCCCCCTTAAGGCAGGGATGAAGATTTATCTTCCACCTAAAGGGAAGTTCGTACTTGACAGAGATGACAGGGCGATAATAAAGAAGGCCTCCTTTAAACAAAAGAATAAGGGACCGAAGACCAGGCACAGGCACAAGAGGGTTTAACCTTCCTTCTTTCCAGATAGTTTTGCCTTTTCCTCAGTGCTAAATGGCGAATTCGGAAATCTTGTGGTAAGCTCTTTATATTTTTTCTTTGCCTCTTCTGTCCTTCCCTCTTTCTCGAGGAGCCTTGCATATTCCATAAGGGCAAAATCTTTGTAGATGTCTCCTTTAAGATTATAAAGCGCTTCAAGTGCCTTCATTGCCTCCTTTGTATCCCCTTTCCTTAAATAGGCCATTGCCATCTTCTCATATGCAAGGGGAATGAACCTCTCTTCCTTCGAATATCTCTGCGTAAAATCTTTAAGCGTCTTAAGTGCTTCATCATATCTACCGAGCTCATAATAGCAGCCTATAATGTAAAAAAGCACTGCTGGTGATTTCCTTATATCATAAGACCTTTTAAATATATCCAGGGCCTTTTTGTATTGTTCCTCCCTATTTACAGGCTGTTTTTGGTAGATATTGTGATAGATTTTGTATGCTTCATAATCTAACATCCTCGCCTTTTTCCGTGAAGTATGGTCATAAAGCAGAAAGCCTGAAATAGCCATAATTGCCACGAGGATAGCAGCTCCGTATCTTAATACCGCCTTCTGCCGCTCCTTTATTGTATCCTTCAAAGTGGCAAGTTTATCTTTAACCTTTACCTCTGCACCAGCGGCCTTCTCTGGTACCTTCTTTTTAATCGCCTTCGGCATCAATCCCTCCTGAGAGCCTTTTCTATAAGGGCCTTTGAATTCTCGAATATTGAATCAATACGGTTTTCCTCTATCCCTGAGGCAAGGAGTATCCTGATTGCCATCTCCCTTGTTATTAACTCTGATGGGCTGTGGGCGTCTGTGTTTATACATAGTGGAACACCGAATCTCATAGCCTCTTTTGCAACATATCCATTTGATAAAGAATGCCCCTTCCTTGAGGTTATCTCAAGTGCTACACCTTTTTCCTTTGCAAAGAGAAGATCCTCTGTTGACATGATGCCTGGATGTGCAAGGATATCAGCATTAGCCTCTATCGCTGCCCTGTTAGTGCCAGGCGCAACTGGTTCTATTATAGTCTCTCCGTGCACAACCACTATCTTTGCACCTAAATGCCTTGCCTCCTTCACAAGCTCAGGAATAATCTGAGGTGGGGCATGTGTAATCTCAGCACCGGGAATGGCTTCTATGGAAATTAAGCCCTTAAGTTTTTTTATTGCAATCACGATCCTTGGAATCACCAGATCAATGTTTGACGGGTCAACATGATCTGTGATCGCAATAGCCTTATAATCAATCGCCTCGGCCCTCCTGATTAATTCCGAGGGGAGGAGTTCCCCATCGCTGAGAAGACTGTGTGTATGTAGATCTATCATCAATTTTTCCGGAGGTCAAAATATATCTGAGCTACTTTTATCATGAACACCATCATTCTAACAGAATTTCTTTTTAAAATCATCATGAAAAATTTTTCATGATAGTAAATTTGCGTGAGAATCATTCTCTCTGTGTCATTCCGCACTTGATGCGGAATCCAGAATCTTTAGTCCACTGTTTTCACAGGGACGGCGACTGGATTCCTGCCTCCGCAGGAATGACTAAGTCGGTAATAAGTAACATGATTATTTCTAAATCGGATACAATTTTTCAGCTATTTAAGGCAGTAGAGAAGATTTAAAATGAGACTTTAATGGAAACTAATACAAACGTAATAAATAGATTGTCATTGTGAGGAGCGGAGCGACGAAGCAATCCAGTTTTTATGAGATTGTTTTGCTTTCGCTCGCAATGACGATGTAACAATATTTAGTGCGTTTACTATATTTTCCTGCAAGGTGACTGAAATAAAAATTATTTCATTGTTCTTTATTTTTTAGATAATCAGCAAGTAGTCCTCTACCGTGTTCGTCATCATGGCAGTAGATACAGAGATTCTCCCAGTTAGACCCATCGGGGGGATTATTCAGGCGATTCCCATCTTTGTGGTGTACCGTAAGGAGATGCCTGTCTTTGTAATCAAACTCCCTTCCGCATTTGGCACAGATGAGGCCGTGAATCTTCAGAGATTGTTCCCTGTAACTACTGGTTGGCCTACTAAGTTCTTTTAACTCTCTTGCGATTTCAAAAACAGATTTATTGCTGAGTGGCTTTTTAGGCTGTGGTTTTTTATGTCTTGAGTAAAGCCTGTTTCTCATTTTAATGTCCATCCCTTTTCTATTGCTTTTATTTTACCTGAATTTTTTCCTAAAATCATTGGCTTAAAATATTTCCATAAGCCCTATTCATGTCTTAGAAAATATCAAAATTAAAGACCAGACCATATTTAAATTTTTAGATCCTACTGGTTTCGTTTACTTGTTAAATGAAGATTGAAGACCAGAGTCTGACCTCATTGCCTTTTTGAATGGTAGTGATGCTTAATCAGAATAAAATTCCTTTTTGAGTTGATCTTCAGGAATAAAACGACTGGCTTGTCTTACAATTGCTCGTAACGTACCGATATCGAGTTCATCATGCATTACAATGGTTAAAGATTGTATTTCTCCAGAAACAGAAGTCCGCCTCAGCTTTACATGACTGCCTCTCTGGGAATAAACTGTAAACCCAAATTTTGAGAGGATTGATAATACTTCTTTTCCTGAAAGTCGCTGGAGTTTAGGCGACACTTGCAGCGGGCTCCGTCTCCATTGTGATAATCAGTGTTGGGTTTGGCGCGAGTCCGAGTTGTTCAAGGTTTTCACCTTCTATATGGAGTGCAACCGCCTCTTTGAGGTTTGCTACAGCTTCATCAAGAGTCTTCCCCTGAGTTACAACAGGTATTTCAAGACATTCGGCAACGTAATATTTCTCGCCTTTCCTGATAAATGCTTTAATTGTATGTTGAAGAGCCTCTTTCATCTCTGCCTCCTTCATGCCCTTATTTTACCTGAACTTCCCCCTGGAATCATACATTCTTGATTTCTATTAGATATGCTGTTGAGTGAAGATTGAAGACCAGACTCTCTAAAGACCCCTTTCTAAAAATTATCTTGTGATGAATCCTGAGTTTATCGCTTTTTCAAAAAGCTTTTTACCTTTTTTAGCCTGATTTTGAGAGGGTAATTTTTTGAATGATAATTTTTTACCAATATTAAAAAGGAGAGAACGTTCATCGGGTTTGAAATGTTGCTTAGTCTTGGCCCAATGCGCTAATTTGTACCAAACTTTTGCCTCAATTTTTGAGACCCAAAGAACGTCATCGTTTACGCCCGTATGATGTTGTAAATCCTCTTCTTTTATTTTTTCATCTTGCACTCTACTACTGTCTATATTCTCTTTAGATAACTGGGTAGTTGTGCCTAATGTTACCAAACTATCATTTTGAGAAAGTTCGCCTGCACGGATCATTTTTTTATAGACAGACTGTAGCTTGTTTTGAATATTGGTGCTTGTCCTGTCAAATCGAAAGATACGTGCTGTTGTAGTCAATAATGAGTCAACACCTATACCACCAATAGTTTGCTTAACAATTAGTATTATTGCATTTTTTATTTCCTCAGGAGGTATATAATCAATAAGTCGGGGAAAAGCATTAGGGTCGTCATCCTCTGGAATTCGGACTGGGACAGCATTTAAATTAGGAGGCCATAGAAATTTTCCTCTGATTACTAACTTGCCATTCTTCTCACAAAGCTTTACGGCTTCTTTAACTGCTTCAACGATGCGAGTTCCAATACGTCCTAAGCCCCACGCTGTTACCAATCGACGTGTTGCATAATCGATATGTATCGGACCTTCTTTTTCTACTAATTTCTCAAGAAGTCGACATTGCTCTGTCCTGTATTCTGCTGAGTGGAAATCAGGGCCAACTTGACTATTAGGTTTGAGTTCACAAAATTTATATCGGGTCGTCCCTGGGAGGGTATTTATTTGATCGAGCCCAAAAACTTTTATTTCTTGTACGTCACCTTCTGGTATATTTAGTGGCTTTGTATTTGTTGAGGGAGGTGTAGGGTTGTTTCGACAGGACTCAATGACTTGTTTTAACCGCTTGACTTCTGTTTCACGTCTATTTACCCAATCTAATGACCAAATCCTGTGAATACGCCAGCCAAGGCTTTCTAATACTTGCTGACGTAAACGATCTCTGTCTCTCGCAGTATAAGCAGAATGATAACTTGCTCCATCACATTCCACACCAATGATAAACCTTCTAGGTTTAGCGGGGTCAAGTACTCCAAGATCAATTCGATAGCCGCTACAACCTACTTGAGGTACTACGTTGTAACCTAGCTCCTTAATTTTATTTGCAACTTCCTCCTCCAACAGTGATTCATATTCTCCTTCTACAGTGAATTCTAATTCAAGCGCTTTTTTACCCCTTTCAGCATAATCAAGATATTTGTGTAAATTCAAAACACCTGGTGCCCGTACTGTATTCAGGTCAATATCTGCTGCCTTAATCGAGCTAACTAAGATAACTTTCTCACGTGCTCTGGTTATGGCAACATTAAGTCGTCGCTCCCCGCCATCTTTGTTTAGTGGACCAAAATTCATAGTTATTCGTCCTTGTTGGTCTTTTCCATAACCTATACTAAAAATAATTACGTCTCGTTCGTCTCCTTGCACATTTTCTAAATTTTTAACAAAAAATCCCTCTAAGCGATCTTCACTAAAAAATCGTTCAAATTCTGGTTGCTCTCTACGCTGACGTTCAATTTCATCTTCTATAGCTATCATTTGTGCAATACTGAATGCAACCACTCCAAGAGTTTTCTTCGGATATTTTTTAAAGTGCTCAAAAACAATATCAGCAATAACTTGGGCTTCACGCGGGTTATCCCGTTTTCCACCTCTGTCATAAACTCCATCAGGCACATAATGAAATTTTATTCCTAAGGTTTCATGCTCATGCAAAGAAGAAGGGAAAGTAATTAAACGGTTTTCGTAGAATCGTGCATTGGAAAAAGTAATGAGCGATTCGTGTTTACTTCTATAATGCCATCTTAGCAATGTTTCTTGATGAGGCAAAATCGGAATGCATGCATCAAGAATGCTGTCAAAAATTGCGAACTCTTCATCACTGATGTCATCCCAATCATATTCCTCCAACATGGCTTGCTGAAAGAACGCTGTTGGTGGAAGTTGTTTGTTATCTCCTGCAACAACAAGTTGTTTCCCTCGGTAAATTGCCCCTATTGCGTCTTCAGGACAAATCTGAGAGGCTTCATCAAAAATAACCATATCAAATTGTAAATGTTCTGGATTAAGAAACTGACTAACTGAAATGGGGCTCATCATAAGGCAAGGTTTGACTCGAAGTAGTAAATTTGGGATTTTTTCGAAGAGTTTGCGAAGTGGTAAATGGCGGCGTTTTTTGTATGCTTCCCTGAGCAAAATGTCTGATTCGCCTGCTTGTATGATATCTTTCGGTTTTAGGCTATTTGCTTTTTCTATTACACGTTGAGAGGAAAGGGAAACCAATTTATTATCAAGTTTACGGAATTCGTCGATAAGTTGTTCATGATGTTGACATCTAAACTCTCCTAAGCAGGGGTCTTCCTTAAAGATACCATCGGTCCATGCCTGATAAATAGACTTGCGAAACACATCTGATAATTGTGAAGCAAGGAGGGGAGTTTTTACAAGTTTTGAAAAAAATTCATCGAGTTTTTCCTCATAAAATTTTTTCTCAATAGCTTTGAAATCTATCCAAGTTTGAACATCATCTATACGAGAATGAAACTGTTCTAATCCTTCTTTGAGAAGTTCAAAAGTTAACTCATGCAACAGCGTTCCTTTATAAGCAGGGGCATGGGGTTTTAAATGATTTTCGAGTTTTTCCACGGCCGTAGTTAAAAACCCAGGCTTTTCTATGATTGAAGACGAAGTCTTAAATTTATCTTCAAAAGCACTTAAAAGTTCTTTTGTTTGTGAGTAAATTTTATTAAGCGTGCTGTTTTGTGGTGCTGGAATAGTTCCTTTTGTTACAAAGACTGCAAAAGCTTCCGGAATAGGACGATTACCAAAGAGTTCACGAACCTTTCTTGTCCAATTTAGTGATGTTAAAACATCATCCCACGCTGTTTCCATCACAGAATAGCGTCTTCCAAATTCATCTTGTAAGCGTTTGGATTCCGTTGTAATGTGGGCTTTTATCTCACGAATTTTATCTAATGATTTTAAGTCTTGTATTATTGTAAGAAAATCAGTATGTAACTCTCCATAACAGGTATTAAAAACTTGCTCTATATAGTTATAAAGGTCAGTGAGCGGAATTTCTAACTCTTGCAACCATTGCTCAAACTGTGAGAGGGGTGTGTGATGTACCGGTATCTCTGTATGTGGTATATTCTGCAATGGAAAGAGCGATACCAATGTTTGTGATAATTGCTCCCACTGGTTTACGGAGTTCAAAAGTCGTGTTCCTATAGTGCGAAGTTCTGGTGGTGGAATTTTCCCAATAGAAATAGAATCAGATAGTTTATTTGGCACAGGGCTTATATCAGCAAGTTCAAGAGCTTCATTGGCTACGTCAAGACTACATTCAATTACTTTAAAATCAGTGTTATAGCCCTGATAGTGCTGACCCAAAATATTACTTACATAATTACGATCTGCTTCAAGTTTATTCTTTAGTCTAAGTAGTTCCCGTGCAGCAAGAAGGTCTTCTCGTATAGAAAGCGGTATAACACCTGTTCGAGTTGTTCTAATAATATTTTTCTTATCTCTATAAAATTTGGGTAAAAACCACTTAAATATAGTACGATATACACCGTTAAAATGCTCGATAAGTCTCTCTAATTCTAGCTCAAAAAAGCTCTCATCATATATTTCCAACAGTTTTTGCTTTTTGATATTATACTGTTCATACTCATCTCTTATTTTTGCAAAAATTCCGCGCACCTCTTGTAAGCGTAGAGGGTCTAACCAACTTTGATCAGGTCTTGTTTGTGTATGACATAGAAGTGCAAGCCGTGCAAGTTGTTTAATCCTTTCAATAGTAATATCTGTATCTGGTAAACCAAGGTGTTGAATAATTTCGTTTGCATCATGAAGCCATTCCCTGATTAAGCGTTGGGTCTCTTTACATAAATGAAGGAGTTCTTTGCGGTATTTTAGTAATTCTGAGCTTTTGAGCTCATCATGGGCAAGAATTTCTAATGTTTTATCCAATTTATCTTTAATCTGATTTGGTAATCCAGTCGGAAGTTCAAAAAATGATTGTGAGTATCGTTCTTTAAGATTATCTCGAGTGTTTAGATAAAAACCGCACATATCTTGGTAATGTTTTGCTTCTTCGATAATACTATCAATATGAGGATGGGTTATCCAGTTTAAATGAGGTACAGGATTCTGTATGAGTAGTTCGCTTATTTTCAATAACCACTCTACGTCAGCAAGTTTTGGTGGTGTATCCACCCCTATAACCGTAGCATACTGAGATGATTCCTCTTTTAGTATATTGATTAAAGAAATCAAATCACCGAGAAGTTCTGACAAATTTGAGCGGACTTCCAAAGTAAACTGAGCTTCCCTGAATCCACGCCATGGAAATTCTTTATCTTCAGTAGCTACCTTCCAAACCCTTTGTAATTGGAGTATTAACTCCTCCAGCACCTGTATTCGATTGGGTGTAAGAGTGCGTGGATCTGGCAGTTTAAGAGGTACAAAAGGAATCTTTTCAAGTTTGGTAAGTAAACTAATTACTTCGTAAACGCTTAAACCTAAAGGTTCTCGTACACTGTGGAGTGCAAGTACGTAGTTGTTTAGTTTTTCTCTGCATTTGGTAAGTTTTTCAAACTCTAACTTTGTCATGGTTACCTTCGGAATTCTGTGTTCCCTAAAAGAACGAGCAACTTCTGTTACGACTTCTCGCTTATTTGCTTTATGGCTGTGAAGTTCCAAGCAAAAATCGGCTAGTCCAGCAGCTTTTAGTCGTTTGTATACTACTTCAAGAGCTGCCATCTTCTCACTAACGAAAAGTATTGTTTTACCATGAGCTATACATTCAGCTATGATATTTGCAATAGTTTGACTTTTACCTGTTCCGGGGGGTCCTTGCATAACAAAACTTTGTCCTCGCAAGGCATACTGAATACAAAGCTGCTGACTGCTGTCAGCGTCAAGAATCTGAAATGTATTAATAGGCTGTTGTACAGTATCAAGATCTCGAATATTTGGTAAGTCGTCTTGCACAAGATTGTCTATGGTTTCGTCCGAAAGTGATAGTATAATAGGGTGTTTTTCTACAAGTGATGTATTAGTTGTGAAATCTTGGTACATCACCAATTTATGAAATGAAAAAAGGCCCAGTTGAACAGAGTAATCTACTGTCCATCCCAGTTGTTTAATAGATTTTTCTATCGAATCAAAGTAATCAATGAGCTTATTTTCTTCCCAGTCTTCTGGCAACGATGGAAGCTCGATCTTGAAATCATTTTGCAGTTTAACCTGTAAAGCAGGATTAAGGACGACATCTGCTTCCTCAGTAAGGTGAAGGCTAAAAGGGTCTTTTGCCGATTCCCGAGTAAGTTTAACCGGGACTAAAATTATGGGGGAACACACTTTTTCAGATGTTTCTGCTTCTTTCCATACTAACAGACCAAAGGCAAGATGAAGAATACGAATGCCTTTTTCTTGGTAATCTGCGGTTGCTCGTCTATAGAGATTTTTAAGAATTTTTTCTATTTGGTCCTTATCCTGTTCCTTACAAATTAATTGATCTTTTTTGATGGGTTTAGTTTCGACTGTTCCTTTAGGCTCTATAGCGCCATCTTTAAAGAGGTGACCTTCCCGGTTTTGGTTTTCTTCATCAGGTGGTAGCCAAAACTCCCAGCCTCTTCCTTTTACTACAAGCCTCTCAAAAATTGTCTGAAGTTCGGGGTGTTCAATGAGAAGGGTTGAGGTTTTACTCGGCCTAAAATATAGAAGGCGATTGCGCCTCGTAAGATCTACAAGTTTTTGTTTCCACTCTTCGATGCGCCGGGTTACACGGGATTTTGATTGACGGTTGTTCATAATCCAAGATACCCAATAAACATCGGATATATACGTTAATTATAATGAATTTAAAGAAAAAAATATTAATCCTTCATCCGGGAATTTTGGATTTGGTTTTAAGGAGGCATCAAAGAGTTTAAACTCCTCAAAGTCTGTAAGGACTACAAAATAAACCTCTTTAGTTGACCATGCATAACTTTTTGCCTGAAGTACATGGTTTACATCATCAAGTGCAACAGAAGGGGGTTTTGCCTCAACAAAAAACTTTGTGATACCGTTTATGCGGAAATTATAATCAGGTCTTTTTGTTGTCTCAGGTGAAAGTTCTACAATTACATCCCTTTCATGAGGAGGCTTTTGAGCTTTATTCTCTATATCCCATCCGAGGGCTTCAAAAAATGGATTTATGAAATCGATTCTGACCTGAGCCTCTGGGTAACCTTTTGATAAATAGTACGTTTTATCCTTTTCGAACTTTGAGATTAATGACTGAAGTTTTTCTCTGAATAAATCAATATCAGACATCAAACAAATTATATCACATCACATCATACTTGACCTTGCGAGGGTAAGGACGATAACCTCTTTTGCTCCAGCTTTCAAGAGTTCCTTTGAGCACTCTGTCACTGTTGCTCCTGTTGTCATCACATCATCAACAAGGAGGAGTCTGAGACCTCTTATATCTCCTTTCACCTCGAAGGCATTCTTAAGGTTTGAAAGCCTCTCCTTTGCAGACAAACCTATTTGTGGAGGTGTCTCCTTTTTCTTTAAGAGGATATCCATTAACAGAGGAATCCCTATCTTCTTTGCTATAACCCTTGCTATAAGCAGGGACTGGTTAAAGCCTCTTTCTCTCAGCCTTTTTATGCTTAAAGGAACAGGCACTGCGCCGTCCACAATGGAGAGGTCAAAACTTAACAGTAGCCTGCCGAGAGGTTTTGCAAGTCTTTTTAGACCATGAAATTTCAGGTGGTTAATCGCCTCTGCAAGTGCCCCTTCATAAAGGCCATAATTAATGGCCTTAGAGAAGGGAGGTGCCTTTTTAAGGCACTGCAAGCATATCTCCGCATATTCTGATGAAAATGGCATAGCGCATATCCTGCATGATAGACCGGAGTACCTCTTTATCTTAGACCAGCAGGAGGCACATATTGGTGAATGGTAAAATACATCAGATGCACTTCCGCAGGATGGACATTTTGAGGGATAGAGGAGGTTTAAAAGACCCATCAGAATATGTCTTTAAGTTGAATGAGTTCATCCCTCCTCTGACCTGTTGAGATCAATTGCACCTCGACTCCCAATATCTCCTCAATCTTTTTTATGTAAGCCTTTGCTGTCTCTGGAAGTTTGTTAAAATCTCTTATCCCTGTAGTGCTTGCGCTCCAGCCTTCCATCTCTTCATATAAAGAATCGCATCCCTCAATAACATCAATCTCTTTAGGAAACTCTTCATATATCCTTCCTTTATACTTATAGGAGGTGCAGATTTTTATTACATCTAAACCATCAAGGACATCGAGTTTTGTTACTGCAATTTCTGTAAATCCGTTAATCCTTGCTGAGTGCTTGAGTACAACCATATCCAGCCATCCGCATCTCCTCGGCCTGCCTGTTGTTGCACCATATTCTCCACCTTTTTCCCTGAGCATATCACCGAGGGGATCATTTATCTCAGTAGGAAACGGCCCGCTGCCTACTCTTGTTGTATATGCTTTTGCTACTCCGAGGACCTTTGAAATCTTCGTCGGTCCTACACCGAGGCCTGTACATGCACCTCCCGCGATTGCATTAGAAGATGTTACATAGGGGTATGTACCGTGATCTATGTCGAGGAGTGTGCCCTGTGCACCCTCAAACAATATATTCTTGTTCTCAGAGATCATCCTGTTTAGGATAATATCTGTGTCAGCAATATATTCAGAGAGTTTTTCAGCATAACTCATATACTCCCTATATATGCCTCCAGCATCAAACCTTGGAACCTTATAGAGGTTCTCAAGAAGGAAATTAATATCGTAAAGATTCGTTTTCAGTTTCTCCATGAATACAGGGGGCTGAACCATGTCTATAACCCTTATTCCCATCCTTGCTATCTTGTGCACATAAGCAGGTCCTATCCCCCTGCCAGTCGTGCCAATCATTTTTGTGCCTCTGAATCTCTCACTCTCCATGTCTATAGCCCTGTGGTAAGGCATTATGAGATGGGCATTTTTACTAAGGAGGAGTTTACCCCTGACCTCGACTCCTCTCTCTTTAAGCCCATTGATCTCCTCTATTAAGGCGGCAGGGTCAATGACAACACCATTCCCTATAAGACATATCTTGCCTTCGCGGAGTATTCCTGAGGGAATTAGGTGGAATATGAATTTCTCATCATTGATCACCACGGTGTGGCCTGCATTATGGCCTCCCTGGTATCTTGCGATTACATCCGCTTTTTCAGATAGGTAATCGACAATCTTTCCCTTGCCCTCGTCTCCCCATTGTGCGCCTACTATAATGACATTAGGCATGTTAAAACTCGCTCAGAGAATTATGCGTTTGAGCGAAAGGATGTTCGGAAGATTCCTTATCTCCTCAAGGATCTGGGGTGTGGCAGGGCTATCTATGGTGACAACAGAGATCGCTCTGCCTCCCTGGGTCTCTCTTCCAAAATGCATCCTTGAGATATTGATATTGTTTTTACCGAGAAGTGCTCCGATATTTCCGATAACACCGGGTCTGTCGTTATTATACATAAAGAGAAGCTCTCCCTCAGGTACAATCTCAACCTTGAAGTTATCAATACCTACAATACGGGGGTCTTTCCTGCTAAAGAGTGTTCCCGCAAAATAGCTTTCTTTATCCTTTGCCTTTATCCTGATCGCAACCATGCTCTGATAATCACCGGCATCAGCACTCTTCGTCTCCTTAATTTCTATTCCCCGTTCCTTGGCTATGATTGGTGCGTTGACGAAGTTTACCGTCTCTTCTAAGATCGGAGAAAGGAAACCCTTGATTGCAGCTATTTTAACTGGAGCAGTGTCAATCTCGGACGCCTCTCCGCGGTATTCGATCGCTATCTCTGTGACACCACCTTCAAATATCTGAGCTGCAAATAAACCGAGTTTCTCAGACAGGGTAATATAGGGCTGAAGCTTTGCAACCTGATCTGCGGGAATTGATGGAAAGTTAACAGCATTTCGTATTGTTCCACGAATGAGATAATCCGCTATCTGTTCAGCGATTGCAATAGCCACATTCTCCTGTGCCTCCTTGGTTGCGGCGCCGAGGTGAGGGGTAGAGACTACATTATCCAGGGTAAGAAGAGGGTTATTCTCAGGCGGTTCCTTCTCAAATACATCAAGGGCAGCACCTGCAACCTTGCCTTCTACAAGGGCATCATATAGGTCCTTCTCGTTAACAATGCCACCCCTTGCGCAGTTAATTATCCTGACACCATCTTTCATCCTCTTAATAGTCTCTTTATTTATCATGTTTTTTGTCTCCGGTGTTAGAGGGGTATGAATCGTTAAAAAGTCGGAGCGCCTGAATAACTCTTCGAGACCAACCTTCTCAACACCCATAGCCTTAGCCTTATCCTCACTCAAGAAAGGGTCATGGGCTATTACATTCATCGCAAAGGCCTGTGCCCTCTTTGCAACCTGGCTCCCAATATTTCCTATGCCAATGACACCGAGGGTCTTGTTGAAGAGCTCGACACCCATAAACCTTTTTTTCTCCCATTTGCCTTCCTTTATCGACATTGTGGCCTGCGGTATCTGTCTTGCAAGGGCAAACATCAGGGCGATTGTATGTTCCGCCGTAGTGATTGTGTTTCCGCCAGGTGTATTCATCACAACAATCCCCTTTTTTGTGGCTGCCGTTATGTCAACATTATCAAGCCCGGAACCTGCACGTCCTATGACCTTCAGGTTTGCAGCGGCACCTATTATCTCCCGTGTCACTTTTGTTGCAGACCTTATTATCAGGCCATGGTAACCACCAATAGATGCCTTCAATTCCTCAGGTTTTATGCCCGTTTTTATATCAACCTCAAGACCTGCATCTTTGAGTATCTCTATACCTTTCGGCGAGATACTGTCACTGATAAGAACCTTCAGGACGTTGCTGATAGCTACGTTCTTCATCTGTATCCCTCATCTAATCCATCAATAGTTCCTCAGCAATTGCTACACCCGTACCGAGTTTTACAGGATAGCCCATTCCTTTCAGCACCATCTCAATACCTGCAATTGCTGTTATGATATCAAATCTGTCTACATATCCTAAATGGGCAATCCTGAATATTTTACCCCTTGCCCTGTCCTGCCCCCCGGCTGCTGTGATACCGTATTTTTCCCGAAGATTTTTATACACTGCCTGTCCATCTATTCCAGGAGGTGCCATAATGGCTGTTAAGGCATTTGATGGAGACTCCTTTGAATAGAGCTCTAAACCGAGGGCCTGAACAGCCATTCTTGTAGCATGGGCAAGCATCTCGTGTCTTTTATATACATTTTCAAGTCCTTCTGCCTGAAGCATCTTCAGGCTTTCGTTAAGACCGATGATGAGCGTAACTGGAGATGTGAAGTTTGTCTGGTTTTTTGCGAGGTTTTCGCGTTCTTTTTTAAAATTAAAATAGAACTTAGGCAACTTTGATGTCTCTGCTTTTTCCCACGCCTTTTCACTCACGCTGACAAAGGCAAGGCCCGGTGGGAGCATCACACCCTTTTGTGAACCCCCTACCATTATGTCTATTCCCCATTCATCTGTTCTCAGGTCATGGGCAACAAGGGCACTAATAGCATCAACTATGAATAATGTATCTTCATATCTTTTAACAATAGATGCAAGGGCATTTATGTCATGATAAACACCTGTTGAGGTCTCTGATGCCTGGACAAACACGCCTTTTATGCCCTGATCCTTTTTGAGCTTCTCTTCGACCATTTCAGGCCTGACCGCATAACCCCATTCTACAATAATCTCTTCGACCTTCAGGCCGTAGGACTGACATATCTTTGTCCATCGCTCTCCGAATTTACCACCGTTTATAACAAGAACCTTGTCTCCGTGGTTGAAGAAGTTATTCACAGCCCCAACCATTCCACCTGTGCCAGTTGAGCAGAGGATAAGCACGTCTTTTTTTGTCTGATATAACCACTGAAGACCTTTCTTTGCAGAATCAAGCACAGGGAGGAAATCCGGTGACCTGTGGTGGATTACAGGCGTTGCCATTGCAAGCAGCACCTCTGAAGGAACTGGTGTTGGGCCAGGGGCTAATAGATAACGCTTTAGCATTAAAAACTCCTATCTTACTTCAACTACGTTTTTAAAAATTACCATAGTATGATTTATTTGGTCAAGGATGTGTAGGTAGTGGACATCAATGTATTGGATTTCTTAAAATAAATCAATAGGAATTTCGATACCAGGATTGAGATTTGGGTGAGACTGAAAAAGAGACTATAGGTGTAATACTTTTAAACCTTGGGGGACCTGATTCCCTCCAGGCAGTGAGGCCATTTCTATATAATCTCTTCTCTGATAGGAAGATCATAAGACTCGGATCTCCATTCCTTCAGAGACCCATAGCATGGCTCATATCAAGTCTTCGCTCGAAAAAGACAGAAAAAATATATAGCCTTATAGGAGGCAGATCCCCGATCCTCGATATAACCAGTAAGCAGGCAGAAGCCCTCGAGGAGGCACTTAATCAGAAGTCAGTCCGCCCCGCTTCGCGGAGCGAGGCCGGGGAAGTCAGAAGTCAGGAATCCCCCCCACCCACCCCTCCCCCTCGAGGGGGGAGGGTAAGGGAGGGGGTGAAGTTTAAGGTTTATGTAGGTATGCGTTACTGGCATCCTTTAATAGAGGAAGTGATTCCCGAAATCTATAATACCGGAATCAGGAAACTTATTGCGATAAGCATGTATCCCCATTATTCGTATGCTACAGCAGGCTCATCACTGTCGAGATTAAAAGAGGTCCTTTCAGGATATCCTATAGAAGTCTTCTGTATCTCATCATGGTTTAACCATCCGTTATACATAGATGCTCTTGTGGATGTGATAAAAAAAGGACTTGAATCATTTGCGATTAACTCAGAACTCAGAACTCAAAACTCAGAACTCAAAAT
Source organism: Thermodesulfovibrionales bacterium (assembly GCA_030019415.1). Lineage (GTDB taxonomy): Bacteria > Nitrospirota > Thermodesulfovibrionia > Thermodesulfovibrionales > SM23-35 > JASEEX01. Next base: position 10,504 of record JASEEX010000019.1, on the reverse strand, counting down.
GCCTGTGCTTTTCAGCGCCCATAATCTTCCGGAGAGGCTGATTAAAGAGGGAGACCCCTATGTAAATCAGATACTCGGGACGATTGGAGAGATAATAAAAAGGTTAAATATAGAGTGGCATCTGTCGTATCAGAGTAAGAGCGGCCCTGTTAAATGGCTTGAGCCTTCTACGGAGGAGGTACTTAAAAGGTTTGCTGAGCTGGGATATAAGAATATACTCCTCGCCCCGATAAGTTTTGTTTCAGACCATATTGAGACCCTTTACGAAATAGATATATTATATAAAAACATGGCCAGAAGGCTTGGTATGGTGCTTAAAAGAGTGGCTTCTCTGAATACACATCACCTATTTATAGAGGCATTAAAGGACATGGTTATGAAAGGCCTGAAGGAGAAGGGGTGGATGTGAGATGAGGTTAATTATCGTTGGTGGAGGGATTTCTGGTCTCTCCTTAGCCTACTTTCTCATAGAAACAGACCCTTCTTTAGATATTCTTATCTTTGAGTCTGAGAGAAGGGCAGGAGGCAAGATATGGACTGACAGGGTAGGGGGCTTTCTGTGTGAAGGGGGTGTCAACGGCTTTTTAGATAACAGACCGAAGACACTCGAACTCGCTGTGAAGCTCGGACTTACTCCTTTAAGGAGTAATGACGCAGCAAGAAAAAGATACATATTTTCTGGAGGAAAACTTCATATTTTACCTGAGTCACCTCTTTCTTTTTTCTCATCGAATCTTCTGAGCCTTTATGGACGAATGAGGATTTTATACGAAATCTTTGTGCCAAAGGGGAAAAAGGATGACGAGACTCTTGCTGACTTTGCGAAGCGGAGGCTCGGCATAGAGGCATATGAAAGACTCATTGACCCAATGGCATCAGGAATTTATGCAGGCGATCCTGAAACCATGAGTTTTAAGAATTGCTTCCCGAGGATATATGAGCTAGAAAAAAGACACGGGAGTCTCATAAAGGCTTTGATAAAACTCCGGAAGGAGGCTAAAACATCGGGAAGGAAGGTAGGGCCAGGGCCTGGTGGAGTTCTTACTTCATTTTATGATGGTATGGAGGTTTTTATAAAGGCCCTTGAAGATCATCTGGGAGAAAGGCTGAAGACAGGAAGCAGGGTGGTTTCGATTGATAAAAAAGGTGACAACTATATTGTTTTTCTCTCTGATAATTCAAGGTTTGAGGCAGAGGGTGCCGTTATTGCAACACCTGCCCATGCTTCATCAGAAATGGTTAAGGACTTTAACAGAAACCTATCTTTAATCCTTAAGGAAATCCCTTATCCTCCTATCTCTGTTGTATGCCTTGGCTACATGAGAGATAAGATAAAACAACCCCTTGACGGTTTTGGTTTTCTTGTGCCTAAAAGAGAAGGCCGGAAGGTACTCGGAACACTTTGGGATTCAAGCATATTTCCAAACAGGGCACCTGAAGGTTATGTGCTTCTCAGGAGTATGGTTGGGGGCGCCAGGTCATCAGAACTTGCACTGCAGGACGAGAATAGACTCGTGGAGATGGTTATGGACGTTCTGAGAGATGTCATGGATATAAGGGCCCAGCCTGATTTTGTAAAGATTTATATGCATGAGAAAGGTATACCGCAGTATCTCTTAGGTCATGAGAGAAGGCTTGAGGCTATTGGCAAAATTGTTAGCGGCTACAGGGGTCTTTATATCACGGGTAATTCCTATCGAGGGGTTGGTGTTAATGACTGTATAGAGAATTCATATATGCTGGCAGAAAGGATTCTTGGTGGTAATTTTTCATAAACCCCGTTGGAAAGCCATGGGGCATTCCTACGGGGTAAAAAAAGGAGGTAGAGTTGCAAGAAGGAAAGGTCGTCGAACTTCTAAAAAAGGAGAGTGAGGAGTTTAGGAGGCTTATAGAAGAGCACAGAAATCTCGAGGGACTCCTTGCGAAGATTGACAGCAAACGCTATCTTACCCCAGATGAAGAGTTTGAAAGGAAAAGGATACAGAAGCAGAAGCTCCTCAAGAAAGACAGGATGGCAGAGCTGATTAGAGAATATAAAAAGGGCCATACAACTTAATAATCAATCACCAAATCCCAATAACCAAACTTTGGTAATTGGAATTTGATTATTGGGATTTATTTGGTAATTGGAATTTGGTTATTGGTGATTCAAAGATGAGGAGGTTACTGTGAGAAGTAAGATTATAAAAGAAGGATTGGAGAGGGTTCCCCACAGGGCACTTCTCTATGCTACAGGTATTCCAAAGACAGAGATGGGCAAACCTTTTATCGGTGTAGCAACGAGCTTTACAGATATAATCCCGGGCCATATAGGGATGCATGACCTTGAGAGGTTCATAGAAAAGGGTATACATACAGGTGGAGGATACCCATTCTTTTTCGGAATCCCGGGCATATGCGATGGAATAGCGATGGGTCACAGGGGCATGCATTATTCCCTTCCATCAAGAGAGCTGATTGCTGATTCGGTGGAGACAATCGCAGAGGCGCACCAATTTGATGGTCTTGTGCTCCTGACAAACTGCGATAAGATTACTCCTGGAATGCTTATGGCTGCCGCAAGGGTTAATATCCCTTCAATAGTTGTTACCGCAGGTCCGATGCTCTCCGGCCATCTGAAAGGCAAGAGGCTTTCCCTCGTCAACGATACATTCGAGGCAGTTGGTAAGTACAAGAAAGGCTTGATAACAGATGAAGAACTTGAGGCCCTTGAGATGTGTGTCTGTCCAGGCGAAGGTTCATGCCAGGGTATGTATACCGCAAATACAATGGCATGTGTAACAGAGGCCCTCGGAATGAGCCTTGAGGGCTGTGCGACGGCACTTGCCGTATCGTCAAAAAAGAAGAGGATTGCATTTGGAAGCGGCAGAAGGATTGTTGAACTTATCAGAAAAAATATAACACCGCGAAAGATGATGACAAAAGGGGCATTTGAGAACGCCATAATGGTTGACCTCGCACTCGGAGGTTCAACAAATACAGTGCTTCATATCCTTGCAATAGCCCATGAGGCAGGTGTTGATCTACCGCTGGAGCTCTTTGATGGGCTAAGCAGGAAAACACCACATATCTGTGATATGCTTCCAGCAGGCAGACATTACCTCGAAGACCTTGACTATGCAGGAGGGATACCCGGGGTCATTAAGAGGCTCAGAGACAGGTTACACGATGCTATTACTGTAAGTGGTAAGGGCATACATGAAATTGCAGACTCAGCAGAGATCACAGATGAGGATGTCATAAGGCCTCTCGGTAAGGCCTATCACAAAGAAGGAGGAATTGCCGTACTCCGTGGTAATCTTGCGCCAGAAGGAGCTGTTGTTAAACAGTCTGCTGTTAGTAAGGATATGATGAAGTTTGAGGGTGTAGCAAGGGTATTTGATTCAGAAGAGGATGCTATGAAGATAATCCTCGAAGGTAAGATAAACTATGGAGATGTTGTCGTTATAAGATATGAAGGACCAAAGGGTGGCCCAGGAATGAGGGAGATGTTGTCTCCTACTTCGGCAATAGTGGGGATGGGTCTAAGCGACTCCGTCGCCCTTGTTACGGACGGCAGGTTTTCAGGAGGCACAAGGGGCCCGTGCATAGGCCATATATCACCCGAGGCAATGGAAGGTGGCCCAATAGCGATAGTCAGAAACGGTGACAGGATAAGGGTAGATATACCGAGTAGGAGGATTGATCTGATTCTCTCGGATAAGGATATTAAGGAGAGATTAAGCAATTGGAGGCCTCCAGATCCCAAGATAAAGAAGGGATATCTTTCAAGATATGCAAAGATGGTCAGTTCTGCAGGCAAGGGAGCGATCATGTTAAAATAAAAATTAGGTGGAACTTTATGAAAATAACAGGTGCTGAAATCTTTTTAGAGTCTCTCAAGAGAGAGGGAGTAAAATACATCTTCGGTTATCCGGGGGGTGTTGTTCTTGCTATCTTTGACCTTCTCTATGACAACAAGGATATCCAGCTTATACTCACCAGGCATGAGCAAGGTGCGGTACACGCATCTGATGGGTATGCAAGGTCAACAGGGAAAGCAGGAGTTGCGCTCGTGACTTCAGGTCCTGGTGCAACAAACACAGTAACTGGTATTGCCACCGCATTTATGGACTCTATTCCTATTGTTGTCTTCTCAGGCCAGGTACCAACGCCCCTTATAGGTAATGACGCCTTCCAGGAGGCTGACATAGTCGGTATCTCAAGACCTTGCACAAAATATAATTACCTTGTAAAGGACGTAAAAGAACTGTCGAGGATTGTAAGAGAGGCATTCTATATTGCCATGTCTGGAAGGCCTGGCCCGGTCCTAATAGACCTTCCAAGGGATGTGACTGCATCAAAGACAGAGTTTACATGGCCAGAGATAGATATAAGGAGCTATAACCCAACTTATGAGGGTAACAGGTGGATGATAGTTAAGGCAGCTCACCTGATTGCAAAATTAAAGAAGGCGGTTATCATGGCTGGCGGCGGTGTAATACTCTCTGGTGGTTCTAAGGAACTCAGAGAGCTCGCAGAGCATACAGAAATTCCTGTAACAATGACTCTGATGGGCCTCGGTTCATTTCCAGGAACACATAACCTTTCCCTCGGCATGCTCGGAATGCATGGAACCTATTATGCGAACAGGGCGGTACAGGAGTCTGACTTGCTGATTGCAATAGGTGTGAGATTTGATGACAGGGTTACAGGTAAGATTGATGCCTTTGCACCCAATGCAAAGATAATCCATATAGATATTGATCCAACTTCAATCAAAAAGAATGTGCGTGTAGATATACCGATAGTAGGCGATGTAAAGAGGGTTCTTACAGTTTTAAACAAAATCCTGGAAGAAGATGTGAAAGAGCAGTGGGGCGAGGTTCGCAAGGCATGGTCGAGACAGGTAGATGAGTGGAGAAAGGAAAGGCCATTGACATATACTTTCAGCAATGAGGTAATCAAGCCCCAGTTTGTTGTTGAAAAGATTTATGAACTAACAAAAGGGGATGCAATCATTACAACTGAGGTGGGCCAGAACCAGATGTGGACAGCCCAGTTCTATAAATTTGATAAACCGAGAACCCTCCTGACATCGGGTGGATTAGGGACAATGGGTTATGGTTTTCCTGCTGCAATCGGTGCACAGCTTGCACATCCTAACAAGCTCGTGATTGATATAGCAGGTGATGGGAGTATACAGATGAATATTCAGGAGCTTGCAACGGCTGTTGTTAATAAACTGCCTGTAAAGGTCGCTATACTCAACAACCACTATCTTGGCATGGTCAGGCAGTGGCAGGAGCTTTTCTTTAATGAAAGGTATTCATATAGTCATCTTCATTCTGATGTTGTCCCCGATTTTGCTAAAGTAGCAGAGGCTTATGGAGCTGTTGGCTTAAGGGCAATAAAACCGAGTGAGGTTGAGCCTGTTCTTAAAGAGGCCTTTAAAATAAAGAAGACAGTGTTTATGGACTTCATTGTTGACTGGAAAGAAAAGGTCTATCCAATGGTGCCTGCAGGTGCACCGATTGACCATATGCTATTTGAAGAGGCAGAAAAGAAGGCTGAAAAGAAGCTGAAGGCAGTGAAATAGATGCGTCATACGATCTCACTTCTTGTTGAAAATAAATTCGGGGTTCTTTCAAGGATTGCAGGTCTATTCAGTGGCAGGGGTTATAACATAGAGAGCCTTTCTGTCGGAGAGACGATAGACCCACAGATATCAATTATGACCATAGTTACAAGCGGTGATGACCAGATAATAGAACAGATAACAAAACAACTCAACAAACTTATAGATGTTATAAAGGTAGTTGACATGACAGAGTTTGACCATGTCGAAAGGGAGATGGTGCTGATAAAGGTTGCTCCCAAACAGGAAGAAAAGGCAGAGGTTCTGAGGCTTGCGGAGATATTCAGGGGAAGGATTGTGGATTCGAGTCAGAATACATATACGATAGAGGTTACAGGTGACGAAAAGAAAATAGAGGCAATTATCGAACTCCTCAAGCCCATGGGCATAAAGGAGTTTGTAAGGACTGGCAAAATTGCGATTGCTCGAGAAGGCGTTAAAAAATAACTTTACTTCTTCTTTTTAGCCGGTTTTTTAGCAATCTTTTTAGTAATAGCTTCTTTGTGTCCTGGTTTGCAAGGCATAAATCATACCTCCTTTTATTCAGATTTTTTGAATTAAGTTATCATGCATATTAAGGTTTGTCAAATAAAATTTGATGACTCCCCATTCTTGCTGGTGTATAATCTTTATAGCTATGCTCGAAGCCTTCAGACTTGCCCATTACAGGTTCACTCTTATCCCTGAGACAATAATACGTATGCCAGAGTTCAACAAAGGCACTGTTCTAAGGGGGGCATTCGGCTCATCATTAAGAAGGCTCGTTTGCTCAATGAATAAAGGAATTAGCTGCGATTCGTGCATCCTGAAAGAGAAATGTGCTTATATACTCATATTCAATCCCGTCGGTATCAATCCAGCAAGAAGACTGCAGAATGTACCCCGTGGCTATATCTTGAAACCACCTCTCGAAGAAGAAATAGAGTATTCATCTAATATGCCTATTTCGTTTGAAATGGTTCTGGTTGGAGATAGAATAAACTACCTCCCTTATGTGATAGTTCCAATTATCGAACTCGGAAAAGTTGGGATCGGGCTAAACAGGGGAAGATTTATTCTGAGAAATATAAGCATTATCAAAAATGGCATTTCGGAATCCATCTATGATTCTGAATCAAATACGGTCAAAAACATTCACAAACTCATAACAGGAAGTGAACTTATTGAATATGCAAAGAAAATAAACCAGCATAGGATAACACTCCATTTTCTTACGCCAACGAGAATCAAATACAACCCTACTGGTGAGAAAGGCAAAAGTGAGGTCGTGAGGATCCCCGAATTCCACCATTTCATCAGGAGATTGAGGGATAGAATTAATGCCCTCTCAGCTACCTACTGTGGTGGCCCAATTAATGTGGATTTCAAAGGCATAGCAGAAAAGGCAATGGCAATAAAGACAAGAGAAGTAAATCTCAGATGGATTGATATAAAACGCAAAAGAAAGACTCAGCCCATTCAGCACGACCAGAGTGGGTTTATGGGAAAAATTACCTTCGAAGGAGCCTTAACAGAATTCCTGCCATTAATAGTTTTGGGAGAATATGTCCACGTGGGAGAAGATGCAGTCTTCGGGAACGGGTGGTACAGGTATTAAAAAACTGGGAGGGAAAAATGATTGAATTAGAATACTCATTGGTAATTGAGGCTACAGCAGATCCAGACTACTTTGGATTTTATTCTCCAGAGTTAGAAGGATTTACTGGTATAGGACACTCCGTTGAGGATTGCATTTATAAAGCAAAGTGGGGTATGAAAGAACATATTAATCTATTAAAAGAAAATGGGCTGCCTGTTCCTCCGAAAAATCCAAACCCGAAAATCATCATTCAGAACGAGCAAGAAGTAGTAACTGTTTAATATCACTTTGTTCTATTTATGCAATCCAAAGACCTTACAGGCCATGAGCCTTATCCCCACCAGACGGTAACCTATGAGTCACTGGCAAAACTCAGATACCCTCTCCCACAGGGGGAGAGGGCAAGGGTGAGGGGGGAATTCCATTATCTCAGAGCACTGACAGGGAGTGAGAAGAGTGAGGTAGTATTTGTGCTATTCATAGATTTTAAAGGAAAATCTCACCCCAAAAGGATGATCTATTCTCTTCCAATGGTAACATCAGAAAAACCTAAAAGTATGATAAAATCCGTATCATACCTTTAGGTAAAACGATTGGATAAACGAGAATGATTGGAACTGTGATTTCAAAGAATGATAAAGTGATAAGACTGACAGCCGAACGTTGGGCACATATCGTTGAAGCTCATGATTATATGGCAGGAAACCAGGATATGGTTTTTGAATGTATAGAAGACCCTGATGCTATCGTTCATAGAGGGGCGAACGAGTTTATAGCTGTAAAACATTATAGAAAGACAGTTATTTCTGAAAAAGATGTTATTGTAATATATAAGGAGCAAGAAAGTGATGGCTTTATAATAACAGCATTTATGACCTCAAAACCTGAGAAAATCTTAAAGAAAGGTGAATTATGGAAAAAGTGAAGGACATTTTAGATTCAATTCCGTATTTACTAAGGATGCCTTCTAAGCGTGTATGGGTTGATTATGATGAGGAAGCAGATGTGCTTTATATAAGCTTTAGAAAGCCTCAGCAAGCCAATGACAGCGAAATGGAAGACGATGTTATTTATCATTACCATGACAAAGAGCTTGTCGGCCTCACAATTCTTCATGCTAAAGGTAAGGGTTAGATATTTTGTCTGTTTTATGCTACTTTGTAGCTAAAGTAGCTTAGTATATATAAAACATATACCCTCCCTCTCCCCTTGCGGCCATGGCTCGTAGAGGAGAGGGTCAGGGTGGGGGGAGAATCTGTTATCCTCCGTGTACCAACAGGGAGCGGGAAAAGCGAGGCGTTGCTCCATTTTTTATTGTGAGGTGTGTTGAAATCACCTTTTATGCTAAAATTTCTCGGTTTAACAATAGCTTATAAATCTCTATAAATCTGCATTTTTAGGGCATAATCTCCCTTTACCTTTCGGTGAAATCTATATAAAATAGGCTTGAGGTTTCATGGACATGGGGGGATGAATGAACATGAACCTAAGAATCGGCCCGAGGTTTGTCAGGCAGGATAAGGATGGATTTAGATTGTTTATAACGGAGGCATTATGCTTTCTGCAATAAGAGAAATAGGAAGATGGCAGAGAAATAAATATGGGAAAGATGATTTAGATACCCTCGTCAAAGAACCAAGTAAATAGGGACACATCCCATAATTTCTGCTTGGTTAAGCAAGAAATAAGGGATGTGTCCCTAAAATTCCATCCGATTCTGACAGAAAAGAGTATCGAAAACGATTAAAGCTGTTACAAAAGTTTCCTTTCCTTGCAGGAAGTAGAATGGGGAATGCATTCACCATTAAAGGGGTTTTATTCATACGATTCAAAAACCTCACAGGCCATGATCCCTATCCCCATCAGATAGCAACTTTTGAGGCACTTTCAAGAGGCGAATCTGTGATCCTAAGAGCACCAACAGGGAGCGTAAAAAGCGAGGCAGTATCCAACTAATGCACTGACAAATATTTGGAGGATTTATGGAGTTTGAAAAAATAAAAGAAAATGCTGCTATCTGGATGATTAACAGAAACTGGAAAAGACTAACTGCAAAAAGGAGGGAATTTGAGCAGAGCCTTTTTGAACATTCGATGGTAGAACTTGATGCTATTATCCAGCTTCTTCCAATTTTAAGAAAACCACAACATTTTAACCTGTTAGAAGATGAAGAAAAGGTTCTTCTTGCTTCTGTAATAGCACATGACATAGGTAAAGAGAGAAAAGAATGGCAAGGTTATATCTTAGGCAAGAGTGGTTTTATATCAGATATTGACCCTAAGTTAACGAGGGAGATTGTACCTTTGCTAAGCAATTCCTTAGGATTCATAGGTCTCGATGAAAAGATCATTAAGGTCATCGAAAACTGTATTAACCTTCATATGAGACATGAAAGAACCGATGCAAAAATTGTGGCAGCTATTCTGAAGGGTACTGATAGATGGAAGACTTTAGCAGATATTGTTGATGTTGTGGATAATTTCTGCTCAGCTCAGGGAGTCTTTGGAGGTTTAACATCTATAGAAAGGAGTTTCTTAGCTAATCACCTAAAATTTGCTTATCATCATGTAAATATTAGAGGGGTATCTACCATCTTTCTACATAGAGCGGCGGTTGAAAGTTTTTCAGCAAAGGGCTGGAGCCCATTGGTATTTTATGGAAATGCCACAATTTATGTCTGTTCAGCAATAGATAATTTTGAGATTCCGACAACGGATGAAATCAAGGAAAAACTGTCGAGCATCCTTAATGAAGCTATTGGTAAGGACGTAACAAATCTTATAGTAGGTAGCCCTATTGCTAACATTTTACCCAAGCCTGATCTCTTTGACCACAAAGAAGTCAGAACATATTTGGAACATGCTTCAAAAAAAATAGGGAAAAAGAATTACTGGAAAAAGCAAGATGACAGGCAAATACTTAAAGATGAAGGCAAAAAAGTAGCACAAAAATATTTAAAACTGAAAGGCGTTGATGTATTTTCCCCGGAAGATACGGAGTTGCAAGCGCGTAGAATTGCAGAGGCCCATCCTGAAATGATGGTTTTTAAATTTTTCAAAGCCATGATGTCTAAAGACCTCATCGGGAAAGAAGGGCAAAAAATAGCAATAAAAGAATATGAAGAAATATTAGGAGAAGATAGCTGGAAGAAGCTTCAAAGCACCTCGACCCTCATGCCAGCTCAAGATATGGCTAAGACAGTTGATTTATTTTGGTTTCTGCCAGGTAAAAGATTTGATTTAAAGGTGAAGGCTAAGGTGGACCCATTTGTCAAGACAAAAAATTGCAATTTTTAAGTTACAGTTTTG
>JASEEX010000018.1 GCA_030019415.1 Thermodesulfovibrionales bacterium | reverse complement strand
ATTTTTAAATGAGGCAACGATTCAGTTTTATATAGATTTTTGATGAGGCAATTCGGTAACTGGCAATGTGTGTGCTGTATTGGTATAATAATCACCCATGATAGCTAAGACAGAGAAGATATGGATGGACGGTAAGTTTGTGGACTGGGACAAGGCCACAGTGCATATCCTTACTCACACCCTCCAGTACGGACTCGGAGTTTTTGAAGGAATAAGATGCTACGAAACTGATAAAGGCCCTGCAATATTCCAGCTCGACGAGCATATAGAAAGGCTCTTCAATTCAGCCCATATATTTCTGCTAGATATACCTTATTCAAAAGAAGAGATCAAAGGTGCAATAATCAAAACAGTAAGGATGAATGAGGTTAAGGAATGTTACATCAGGCCACTTGTTTATATCGGCTACGGTAGCATAGGCCTCTATCCAAAAGATAATCCTATTAAAGTCGCTATCGCCGTTTGGCCATGGGGGGCCTATCTTGGAGACAAAGGGCTTAAGGAGGGCATAAGGATCAAGACCTCATCTTTCATAAGAAACCATGTAAATGCAAGCATGTCGAGGGCTAAGGTCTGTGGATATTATGTAAATTCACAGCTCGCAAAAAAGGAGGCGATAGCATATGGATATGATGAGGCCCTCTTGCTTGATACAGAAGGGTATGTAGCCGAAGGAAGTGGTGAGAATATCTTTATAGTAAGAAAAGGGATGTTAAAGACAACTCCTCTTACCTCAATACTTGAAGGCATAACAAGGAACAGCATTATTGAAATGGCGCATAACGAGGGTATCCAGGTTACAGAGGAAAGGTTCACAAGGGACGAACTTTATATCGCTGATGAGGCCTTCTTCACGGGTACAGCTGCTGAGGTTACACCTGTTAGAGAGGCTGATGGGAGAAGGATCGGCAATGGCAAGCCTGGTAAAATAACGAAAAGGCTTCAGTCACTCTTTTTTGACATTGTCAGAGGAAAGAATAAGAAATACGAATCCTGGCTTACAAGGATTTAAAAAGGGCGTGGTAATACCACGCCCCTCTTGTATACCGGCTTGTCTATGGAGCTGGTGCTGGAGCTACTGGTTTATGGCATTTTGTACAGGTTGTAAAATCTCCTGTAAATATTGCAAATGACTTTGTGCCATTATGACATGCTCCACAGTTCTTGCCGGCAATCATGTCAGCCTTCTTATATGTCCCGGCTGGTGACTTCTTCATCGGGAAAAGTGCTGGATGGCAGTCAGGACACTTCATACCTTTATCAGGACCATGAATCGTCCCGTCATATATGACCTTTCCAGCCCACCCTCCTTCATACTCCACATTTTTCCCAGGAGGAGTTGCTATAGCGCTACCAACAAGAGCAATTGTTAATACCAGGATTAATACAGGAATGGTAAATCTCACTCTCCTTCACCCCCTTTCATAAGATAATCCCAACATCCTGACAATCAGGAATCAAATAATATGCCACTAAGCTCTGTGCCTTTATAAAGCACATTGTCATAAGAAATATTCCCTAAATAAGGAACCCTTCCCTTTTTTAAGGGAAAGAAGAACTCGGAGAAAAATATAATCAAAAACGATAATATAGTCAAGGGAAAAATGTCTGGCTTAATTGCCTTAGAAGATACTAAAATGTTAAAATTATTGAAAATTTCAGAGGAATACAATGCTCCAGGATGATGTAGAGATAGGCTTAACATTTGACGATGTAATACTCAAACCCGCTAAATCAGAGGTTCTTCCAAAAGAAGTCGATGTGAGCACTCTGCTCTCAAAGAACATAAAAATCAACATCCCTATCGTAAGTGCTGCAATGGATACTGTTACAGAGGCAAACTTTGCAATAGCCATAGCTCGCGAGGGAGGGATCGGAATTATACACAGGGCCATGAGCCCAGAGAGGCAGGCATCAGAGGTGGACAAGGTAAAAAAATCCGAAAGCGGAATGATACTGGACCCCATAACCATTCCGCCTGATGCTCTGATCTCAGAGGCTATGTCTCTCATGGCAAAATACAGGATATCAGGTATCCCTGTCACGGAAAAGGGGAAACTCATAGGCATATTGACAAACAGAGACCTGCGTTTTGAAACCAAGTTATCTAAAAGGGTCTCTCAGGTAATGACAAAAGAAAGGCTCATAGTAGCACCTGTTGGCACAACCCTTGATAGGGCACAGAAGATCCTCCACAAATACAAAATAGAAAAGCTACCCATTGTGGATAAAGAGAATAACCTTAAAGGGTTGATAACGATAAAGGATATCGAGAAGAGGAAAAAGTATCCCAATGCATGCAAGGACAGCGTAGGAAGGCTTCGCGTTGGAGCTGCAATAGGTATAGGGGGAGACTCAATCTACAGGGCAGAACTCCTTGTAAAAGCAGGAGTGGATGTTATTGTAATTGATACCGCTCATGGTCATACTACCTCAGTTATTTCCATGCTTAATACAGTAAAAAAGAAATTTGACATAGATGTAATCGCTGGTAATATTGCTACTGCTGAGGCTGCATTAGATCTCATTAAGGCAGGGGCTGATGGAATAAAGGTTGGCATAGGCCCTGGTTCGATTTGCACAACAAGGATAATAGCAGGAACAGGTGTGCCACAGATTACAGCAATAAAAGACTGTTATTTGGTTGCAAAGAAATATGGAATTCCCATCATCGCAGATGGTGGAATAAAATACTCAGGAGATATTACAAAGGCCCTTGCAGCAGGTGCACATTCTGTAATGATAGGAAGCCTCTTTGCAGGTACAGATGAATCTCCAGGGGAGATAGTACTCCTTCAGGGCCGTAGTTATAAGGTATATAGGGGAATGGGTTCCATCGGTGCAATGGAACAGGGTTCTAAAGACAGATATATGCAGGCAGGCGTAGAATCGGTAAAGCTTGTACCAGAGGGCGTAGAAGGCAGAGTGCCATATAAAGGATCGCTTTCTCAGAGTGTCCACCAGTTAATCGGAGGATTACGTTCAGGAATGGGCTACTGTGGTTGCAGAAACCTTGAGGAGTTAAGAAAAAAGGCAAAATTTATAAGGATTAGTAATGCGGGCCTCAGAGAAAGCCATGTCCACGATGTCATTATAACAAAGGAGGCCCCGAATTATAGGCCTGAATGGTGAATGCAAGAAAAGATTTTAGTCCTTGATTTTGGCTCTCAGTATACCCAGCTAATTGCGAGGCGGGTGAGAGAATGTAAGGTTTACTCAGAGATATTTCCTTTTAATGCCTCAATCGAAAAGATAGAGAATTTCAATCCAAAAGGGATAATTCTTTCAGGTGGGCCTTCAAGTGTTTATGATGCGAATGCGCCAATCCCGAGCATAAAGATATTTGAACTCGGTATACCCGCGTTAGGTATCTGTTATGGCATGCAGCTCATGGCACATCTTTTTGGTGGAAAGGTTGCAAAGGCAGTGAAAAGGGAATACGGCAGGGCTGAACTTATAATTGATGACGATTCGGATTTGCTGAAAGGTATAGGAGAAAAACTCAAAACTCAAAACTCAAAACTCAAAACTGTTGTATGGATGAGCCACGGCGACAGAATTGAGTATTGTCCACCTGACTTTAAACCAATAGCACATACGGCTAATTCACCTATTGCAGCAATGGCAAACAAAAGGAGGAGATTTTATGCCCTACAGTTTCATCCCGAGGTTGTACATACTCCAATGGGATTTGATATTTTTAAAAATTTTTTATTTAAGATATGCAGATGCAAGCCCACATGGACTATGAAGTCTTTTATAGAGACGGCCACAAAAGAGATACAGGAGAAGGTTGGAAATAAAAAGGTTGTATGCGGTATAAGCGGTGGGGTAGATTCTACTGTTACAGCAGTAATGGTGCATAGGGCTATTGGGGAACAGCTTACCTGCATCTTTGTGGATAATGGGGTCTTAAGGGCAGGAGAGGCAAAAAAGGTTGAGGAAACCCTGAGAAGGCATTTCTATATGAATATAAATTGTGTTGATGCCTCTGAGAGGTTTCTCAATAAACTGAAAGGTATTACCGATCCCGAGGTAAAGAGAAAGACTATCGGCAATGAATTCATAAAAGTCTTTGAGGAAGAGGCAGAAAAAATTAAAGGGGTCAGGTTCCTTGCACAGGGAACACTATACCCTGATGTTATAGAGAGCGTATCTTTCAGGGGCCCATCAGCTACCATAAAAAGCCATCATAATGTCGGAGGGCTTCTAAAAAAGATGAATTTAAAACTCATAGAACCCCTTAGGGAACTATTCAAGGATGAGGTTCGGCTTTTAGGAAAAGAACTCGGTATACCCGATGAGATAATAAACCGTCATCCATTTCCAGGGCCTGGCCTTGCTATAAGGGTTATTGGGGAGGTGACGGGTGAAAGGTGTAATATATTGAGAAAGGCAGATGCTATAGTCTTAGAGGAGATAAAGGATGCAGCGCTTTACACGAATCTCTGGCAGACCTTTGCTGTGCTTCTGCCTGTTAAAAGCGTTGGCGTTATGGGTGATGAGAGGACATACGAGAATGTCATAGCTGTCAGAGCAGTAAAGAGCCTGGATGGCATGACTGCTGACTGGGCAAGGATACCATATGATGTTCTGGAAAAGATATCAAACAGGATAATAAACGAGGTGAAAGGGGTTAACAGGGTGGTCTATGATATAAGCTCAAAACCACCAAGCACGATAGAGTGGGAATAGAAATAGTCATGATAAAGGCAGGAGATTGCCCTTGAGCGGTTTTGAATTCCAATGAAATTGGAATTCACCTCGGAGCTCCGCACTATAACATAATGATGCGGGGCGAGAATGAGCGAAAGGGTGATCTCCTGCCTTTAATGTAAGAGCTGTGATTTATGAAAATGGCCAAGTTTGATATAAAGACATATCTCAGAGAAAAACGTGAATTAATTGACTCATACCTAAAATCATATTTCAGCATCCCTTCTGAACCCTCTGTTCTCCATGAGGCGATGAGATATTCCCTCTTTGCAGGAGGCAAGAGAATCCGCCCTATCCTTGCCCTTTCATCATATGAAGCATGTGGAAAAGATCCAAAAAATATCATTCCCTATGCCTCGGCACTGGAACTTATACATACCTATTCCCTTATCCACGATGACCTGCCTGCCATGGACAATGACAACCTCAGGCGTGGTAAACCTACAAGCCATAAGGTCTTTGGTGAAGCAATGGCAATCCTTGCAGGTGATGCCCTTCTTACAGAGGCATTCTTTATGATGACGAACACAAATTCCCCCTTACCCCCTTTTACTAAATGGGGGATGGGGGGATTATCAAGTGAAACTTCACCCCCTCCCTTCCCTCCCCCTTCAGGGGGGAGGGTTAGGGAGGGGGTATACTTACATAAAGAAATGAATCCATCCACCCTAATAAAAGTAATAAGAGAGGTCGCCTTGGCAGCAGGTGCCCACGGCATGGTTGGAGGCCAGGCCCTGGACATATTCTCAGAGAACTCAGAACCTGACAGAGATACCCTTACTTTCATCCACCTTCACAAAACAGCAGCCCTTATAACAGCATCTGTAAGAATGGGGCCAATACTCGCTGACAGTGAGGGGGATAAATTGAAGGCCTTAACAAAATATGGAGAAAACATAGGACTTGCCTTCCAGATCATTGACGATATCCTTGATATAGAAGGCAACACAAAGGAACTCGGCAAAACAGCAGGTTCAGATGTGAAAAAGATGACCTATCCAGCGCTATATGGAATAGAGAAGTCACGACAAAAGGCAGAGGATTTAATCTCAGGGGCGATAGATGCCCTTAAGATATTCTCCTCTGAGGCAGATCAATTAAGGGGGATCGCCTGTTATCTCTTAAAAAGGAGGGTTTGATGTATCTGGAATCGATCAAATTACCGTCAGATTTAAAAAAACTCTCTATTTCAGAACTCAAGGAGCTTGCAAGAGAACTGAGGGGGACAATAATCGAAAAGGTATCGATAAATGGAGGTCATCTATCCTCAAATCTCGGAGTTGTAGAATTGACAATTGCCCTCCATTATGTATTCAATTCACCGGTGGATAAAATAATATGGGATGTTGGTCATCAGTGCTATTCCCATAAACTCCTCACGGGAAGATACGAAAGGTTTTCAACCCTCAGAAAATATGAAGGTATTTCTGGCTTCCCCAAAAGAGAGGAAAGTGAGCACGACGCCTTCGGCACAGGACATAGCTCTACCTCAATATCAGCGGCCCTCGGCATAATCGAAGGAAGAGATAAGAATAAAGAGAATTTTAAGGTCATAGCTGTTATCGGTGATGGAGCAATGACAGCAGGGCTCGCATTTGAGGGGTTAAACAATGCTGGCCACCTCCGAAAAGACCTCATTGTCATTCTGAATGACAATGAAATGTCCATATCACCGAGTGTCGGTGCCCTTTCTGCATATCTAAGCAGGATACTTACGGGAGAGTTATATCGGAAGTTCAGAAAGCAGACTAAATCACTTCTCGAGGGAATTCCGAAATTAGGAAAGAGAGCAGCAAAGATAGCCCAGAGGACAGAGGAGATACTCAAAGGGCTTTTCCTGCCAGGAATCATCTTTGAGGAACTCGGATTTAATTATATCGGCCCAATCGATGGCCATAATATTGAATTACTCATCGAAACACTGAAGAGGATAAAAACAGCGTCATCCCCTACCCTTATACACGTTATAACGAAAAAGGGGAAGGGGTATGAGTTTTCAGAAAATAACCCTTCCTTCTTTCACGGAGTTGGACCCTTCGAACCAGAAACAGGGGCACCTGTGAGTGAAGGTGGATTGACTTACAGTGAGGTATTTGGTGATACCCTGACAGAACTTGCAGCCAAAGATGAGAGGATAATTGCTATCTCAGCAGCGATGAAAGAAGGCACGGGCCTCGAACATTTTTCAGAAAGATATTCTGATAGATTTTATGATGTCGGCATTGCAGAGCCCCATGCTGTAGCATTTGCTGCAGGGCTTGCAACGCAGGGGTTAAAACCTGTCGTTGCAATCTACTCCACCTTTCTTCAGAGGGCCTATGACGAGATAGTCCATGATGTCTGTCTCCAGAACCTCCATGTTATTTTTGCTATTGACAGGGCAGGGATAGTCGGAGAGGATGGTCCTACACATAGCGGACTGTTTGACCTATCCTATCTAAGGCACATCCCAAATCTCGTTGTCATGGCACCTAAGGATGATTTTGAACTCAGGGCCATGCTCGAGCTTGCCCTAAAACACAATGGGCCATCAGCAATAAGGTATCCGAGGGGGAAGGTTAGTGACAAGTTGCAAGTTACAAGTTGCAAGTTAACAGAAAAAAATAATTCCAAAGACTCGTCACTCGTCACTCGTCACTCGTCACTATTAGACATAGGAAGGGCAGAAATCTTAAAGGAAGGCAATGATATAGCAATAATAGCCATAGGCAGTACTGTTTACCCAGCACTGTCAGCAGCAGAACAACTTGGAAAGGAAGGAATCAGTGCAATGGTTGTAAACGCAAGGTTTATAAAACCCTTAGACCGTAATCTTCTACTCTCTATAGTATCAAGAGTTAAGAGGATAATCACGGTAGAAGAGAATGCCCTCGCTGGTGGCTTTGGCAGCGCTGTGCTTGAATTCCTGAATAAGATGGAAGTCTATGATGTAAGAGTCAGGCGGCTCGGTATACCGGATGAATTTATTGACCAGGGCAACCAAGATGAATTGAGAAAAAAGTATGGGCTCGATGAAGAGGGAATATATCATACTGCGCTCTCCATTCTCAAAGAACCAACATATAGCCATTGAAGGAGAGATTGGATAAAATCCTTGTTTCGAGAGGGCTTGTAAAGAGCAGAGAGCTGGCAAGGGCCCTCATTATAGAGGGAAAGGTCTTCGTAAATGGTAAAAAAATAACAAAGGCAGGCACCTCCATCAGTGAGACTTCAGACATATCTCTCATAGAAGAAGGCCTGCCTTATGTCAGCAGAGGAGGTCTCAAGCTTGAGGCGGCAATAGAATTTTTCGATATCGGTGTCAATGGTAAGATTATCATGGATGTTGGTTCTGGGGCAGGCGGCTTTACAGACTGTTTACTGAAGAAGGGGGCAAAAAAGGTATACTGCATAGATGTAGGTTATGGGCAACTTGCATGGCCCCTCAGAGAAGACCCGAGGGTCATATTGATGGAGAGGACAAATATAAGATATCTCAATAAAGTACTCAGGAGTCAGGAGAAAAGATTCAGGAGTCAGGAGTTTGAAGACCTTATGAAAGGTAATATAGACATGGCAACGGTGGACGTCTCTTTTATCTCTCTGACGAAGGTGGTTCCTGCGATTGTAGGATTTATTAAGGAAGAAGGCGAGGTCCTTTCCCTCGTCAAGCCACAGTTTGAGGTTGGGAAGGGAGAGGTGGGGAAAGGGGGAATTGTGAGGGAAGAGGGAAAAAGGTTAAGGGCTGTCGAAGGTGTTAAGAGAGATTTAGAGGAGATCGGCCTCAGAACCATCGGAATTTTTCGGTCCCCCCTCCCCGGGCGCAGAGGCAATATAGAATATTTTTTATACATGAAGAGAGAATACACCTTGCGCTAAAGCCTTGCAGTGCGTGAGGAGAACAAAGATGTTGCAGAGGCAATCCGTGCTACTACAAAAAAGCTTCTCCAATGGAGAAAAGGACACTGAGAAATGTCTGCTCCGTAAAAAATAGTTGCATTAAGATTAAAAATATGTTTTAACATATCAGATTTTATTTTCCTGAAAGGAGCATAAATTGAAGGCGATTACTTATCCATCAACAAATGAGATGGTAATTAGACTTCCAAGACCCAGAAAATTTACACTTGTAGCAGCATCTGCAGAAGGCAAGACAGAATTAACAGCTTTTGACAAAGCACTTCTACTCGCAGGTGTTGGCAATACGAACCTCCTCAAGGTAAGTAGTATTTTGCCTCCGGATGCAGATTACGTGTCTGAATTGTCGATAAAGCCAGGTTCTTTCTTGCCAATTGCATATAGCTCTCTGACATGCAGCCAACCAGGTAAATTAATATCGGCCTCTGTTGGAGTCGGAATATCCTCAAGAGGGCACTATGGTGTAATAATGGAATTCTCTGGGTTCTGCTCAAAAAAGGATGCCGAAGAAACCGTATCTGAGATGGTTAAGGAGGCCTTTGAGGTGAGGGGATTACCCCTTAATCAACTTTTTGTTAAAGGTGTTGAGCACAAGGTTAAAAATATAGGTTGCGTTTTTGCTGCAGTTCCTCTGTGGTATTGACAAGTGAAACTCTGGGTAACAGAAAAGCAAACCCCGGATCTTTCCCTTTTAATAAGGACAACAGCGACACTGTTTCGCAAGAGTAGTAATCATCAAAACATTCTCATTGTAGATACTCCACAGTATGGAAAGGTGCTCCTGCTTGATAATAAGTTTCAGACGACAGATATGGATGAATTCATCTACCACGAGATGATTGCTCATGTGCCATTGTATTCACACCCAGCCCCATCAAAAGTGCTTGTTATCGGTGGGGGTGATGGTGGAACAGTTAGGGAGGTATTGAAGCACCAATCAGTGGACCTTGTAGAATTAGCTGAAATTGATAGGGATGTTGTGGAGGCATCAAAGAAATATTTCCCGCATCTCAGTTCAGGATTCTCAGACCATCGGTGTAAGATTATCATTGCAGATGGTGTTACATATATAAAAAATATGGCTGGTTCATATGATATCATTATCGTGGATTCTACGGATCCTATTGGCCCAGCAGCAAATCTGTTTACAGAAGATTTTTATACCGCAGCTTACGCATCACTAAGGGCAAATGGAATTCTCGTTTCCCAGACTGAATCTCCCTTTCTCCACACGGATTTTATTGTGAAGACAAATAGAACCCTTTCAGCTATTTTTCCTATAGTCCGTTTATATCTTGCACCCATTCCAACATATCCAAGCGGTCTCTGGAGCTTCACGGTCGGTTCAAAAAAGTACGACCCTTCAGTTCCGTCAAGGAAGGGAGCAATAGCAACGAAGTACTACACCCCTGAGATACACAAGGCTAGTTTTGTCCTGCCGAGATTCTTAGAAGATGCTATTAGAACCAACAAAGCCATTTAGCGAGAGCACGAAAACTTATGAGACCGCTGATATTATCCTGTTAGGTATTCCTCTCGATGTCACCGTATCTTTCCGCCCCGGAACCAGATTTGCACCATCTGCAATTAGAGAGATATCATGGCACTTAGAGGACTATAATTATTTAACGGATGAAAACATCCTCGATGTCCCCTTTTTTGATATGGGCGACCTACGCCTAACAGGAAATTTAGATAACAATCTTACCGAGATAGGATCTGCTATAAAAAGAATCCTCGATGACAGAAAAATACCTCTCTCCATTGGTGGCGAACACCTTATCACCTTTCCAATAGTTCAGGCTATAATTGAGCGTTATCCTGATTTGCATGTGCTTGTATTTGATGCCCATACTGATTTAAGCGACAACCATAGAGAAATGCATCTATCTCATGCTAATGTCATGAAACTTGTTTATGACATCGTAGGGGATAACAGAATATTCATGTTTGGAACAAGAACAGGTCCAGGAGAGGACAAAGAATTTTTGAAAGGCAGGATTTTTTCTTCTTTTAAACCACCACCTGATGAACTTTTAAAGAAGTTAAAAAATAAGCCTATATATCTGAGTATAGATGTCGATGTCTTAGATCCGAGCATCGCGCCCGGGGTTACTGCTCCGGAGCTTATGGGATGGAGATATGATGAATTATACAAAACAATAAAGAGGTTCAAAGGATTCAAGAAGATAGTGGGTTTCGATATAACCGAAATATGCCCTCCTTATGACCCAGCAGAAATAACTACACTAATTGGAGCAAAAGTTGTGAGGGAAATAATGTTCTTACTGAATAGGTTACTTAAGAATGCACAATAACTGGTTCATCGATAAGGAGAGTGAATATAGATGGATATATCACAGGGTAAAAAGACGTGTGCTATCTAAAAAGACAAAATTTCAGCAGGTGGAGCTTATTGATACCTATAATTTTGGGCTTGTTATCATCCTCGATAACAAGATCCAGTCTGCAGAAGCAGATGAATTTATCTATCATGAAGCCATCGTGCATCCTGCCATGGTTACACATCCAGACCCTAAAACCGTTTTGATACTCGGTGGGGGCGAGGGCGCAACATTGCGGGAGGTTCTCAAGCACCCAACGGTCAAAAAGGTCGTTATGGTCGATATTGACGAGGAATTTGTAAGGATCTGTGAGAAACATCTCAAAAAATGGCATGGGGGTTCATTCAATGACAGAAGGGCTGAGTTAATCTTTACCGATGCCAGGGAATATGTCAAGGAAACAGAACATCAGTTTGATGTCATAATAGCAGACATCAGTGATCCTGTTGAAGAAGGTCCCGGCAAGCTCCTCTACACAAGAGAGTTTTATTCCTCTATCAAGAAGACCTTGGCCCCGGAAGGGATCTTTGTGACTCATGCAACAGACATCCACTATATCCCTCATAAAAGCATCTTTCCCGATATCTTCAGAACATTCATTGAGATTTTTCCAAAAGTCGACTTCTACTACGAATACATACCGAGTTTCAGTTCTCTATGGGCATACGCTGTTGGCTCATTGAAATACCGCCCGAGCGATATGTCTCCTCAAACCATAAGCTCCAGGCTAAAGAAAAGGAGGCTCGGTAACCTTTCCTACTACGACCAGAAAACACATGGCAGGCTCTTCCATCTCCCCATATGTATCAGAAAACTCCTCGCACCTGGTTAGTGCCTCTATCATCTCTGATTTACAGGGTCTTTACTTTATCCACAAAATATTCTAAAATCTCCGAGAAGGAGGGGAGACCTTGGTCAAAATCAGACTTACAAGATTGGGAGCGCATAAGAGACCTTTTTACAGAGTAGTAGTAACCGATTCCAGGGCAAGGAGAGACGGACCTTTTATAGAGATTCTTGGGACATACGATCCCCTGAAGGATCCGTCTGAGGTGAAACTAAATACTGAAAAGATTAGACTATGGTTGCAGCGAGGAGCACAACCTACCGCTAGAGTTAAAAAGCTTATACAAAGGGCTGACCTATAGGCAGTCCAAAACTCGTATGGAGGTAGAGAACGATGAAAGACTTATTAGAAAAGATGGCAAAGGCTCTGGTAGACAGACCTGAAGAGGTTAGTGTTGCAGAGATTGACGGCGAAAAGACAACTGTTTTTGAGCTCAGGGTCGCACCGAGCGACCTTGGAAAAGTTATAGGCAAACAGGGCAAGACGGCACGCGCAATGAGGACAATACTCAGCGCATCAGGTACAAAAATTGGCAAGCGCTGCGTGCTCGAAATCATCGAATAAAAAACAGTCTTAAAGGGCTTTGTCCCTTACCCCAGATAAGAATCAGGAAGTGGGAAGTGAGATTCCTTGCTTCCCGCTTTTACCCCATTAGAAAATTTTTCTAACGGGTCACTTTCAAGAGGTGTATAATCCTGGAGCTTTTGAACCACCATGATAAAAAATAAAATATGAAATTCGACATTATCACTATCTTCCCTGAAATCTTCTATGCCTATCTTGATACAGGCATCCTTAAAAGGGCACTCCAGAAGAAGCTCATCGAGGTAAGGGTCCATAACCTTCGCGATTATGCAAAAGACAGACACAGAACCGTTGATGATTACCCTTATGGAGGAGGCGCAGGCATGGTTATGAAGCCCGAACCTTTTTTTGCTGCTGTCGAGACATTGTGTCCTAAAAGGACAGAAAGAAGGGTTATTATGCTCAGCCCTGTGGGTAAAAAATTTGACCAAAAGATGGCAGAGGAACTTTCAGGAGAAAAGAGGAGACTTTTATTTTTATGTGGAAGATATGAGGCAATAGACGAAAGGGTGAGAATAGCCCTTGCTGATGATGAAATATCTATAGGAGATTATATTTTAACTGGCGGAGAATTGGCTGCCTTAGTTATAATAGATGCTGTTGCAAGATTAATCCCGGGTGTTTTAGGAGATGAACGTTCTGCAGAGGAGGACTCATTTTCGAGTGGCATACTTGATTATCCTCATTACACAAGGCCTCCGGTCTTCAGGGATATGGCAGTACCTGAGGTCTTACTATCTGGAAATCACAGAGAGATCTGGCGATGGAGGAGAAAAGAGGCCCTACGGCGTACACTGAAAAGAAGGCCTGGGCTTCTTGAAAAAATCAGGCTCAGCGATGAAGACTATAAATTAATTAGTGAGTTAAGGAGGAAATTACAATGAACCTGCTCGGAGCTGTTGAAGAAGGCTTCAAGAAATATGTTACAGACTTCAATGTCGGAGACACTGTAAGGGTCTCAGTAAAAGTTGTAGAAGGTGACAAGGAAAGAATCCAGCCATTTGAAGGTGCCGTAATCGCCAGACGCGGAGGCGGTACGAGAGAGACCTTTATGGTGAGAAAGGTGTCCTTTGGCATCGGGGTAGAGAGAATCTTTCCCCTCTGTTCTCCTACTATCGATAAGATAGAGGTTTTAAAAAGGGCTCGTGTAAGGAGAGCTAAGCTATATTATTTAAGAGGCAAAAAAGGTAAGGCAGCAAAGATCAAGGAAAAGGAAAGAGAACCAAGATGGACATCTACCAGCATGACGAATTCTTAAGGAAAAAGGGATTCTTAAGGATAGCTGGTATTGATGAGGCCGGAAGGGGACCCCTTGCCGGCCCCGTTGTTGCTGCAGCGGTTGTCCTTTCAAAAGGTACAAGGATTAGAGGGCTCAGAGATTCTAAAAAAGTACCTGAGAAGGAAAGGGAGACCCTTTTCTCCGAAATCTTTAGTTTATCTGAAGATATCGGTGTAGGAATTGTTGGCCCTGAAGAGATAGATAGATTTAATATCCTCAGGGCTACGAGACTTGCGATGCGGTATGCAGTAGAAGACCTTTCTAAACCCCCCGATATACTCGTTATTGATGCCCTATCTCTCCCATCAATTCCAATAAAGCAGCTATCAATCATAAAAGGAGAGGATATAAGTGCCTCTGTTGCTGCTGCCTCAATAGTTGCAAAGTTTGTAAGGGATAAAATCATGATGGAATACCATCGGCAATATCCAAACTACAACTTTGAAAAAAATAAAGGCTATTCTACGAAAGAACATTTCGGCATGTTAAGGCTATACGGCCCCTGCCCTATTCACAGGAAAAGTTTTCACAGGGTAATGTCATTAGAACTTCCTTTTTGAATACCTCATTATCGACGAGCGTTCCGTCAAGGTCAAATATGATGAGCCTGAGGAGCATAAAAAATTATATCCCGTGCTTTGTTAGATCTTTTTCAGAAAGCCCAAAATAGTGCCCTACCTCATGTATTAGTGTTTTGGTAATCTGTTCAATGAGTTCTTTTTCTGATGAACAGAGGTCTTCGATATTCTTCTGAAAGAGTATAATAGTATCCGGCAATGGATAAGGGATATCAAAGAACCCACCCTTCCTTGTGTAGGGTACCCCTTTGAAGAGGCCTAAAAGCAATCCCTTTGAACCAGTAAGCCTCCTGTCCTCTTTTGATGGGTAGTCCTCAACCATAATAGTTATATTTGTAAAGTATTTTTTGAACTCCTCAGGCAGTACTGCGACAGCCTTTTCAACAAGGCTGTCAAAATCAGTTCTGCTTACGTGATAGGGCATTAAAGTTTCTTCGCAACTTGAAACCAATATATAAACAAATCTTTTTCCAGTTTCTGATAGTTTTTAAACTTTCTTGTTATTATCTTCCAGAAATTATCATTATGCCTTTTTTCTAGCATATGTACCATTTCATGAAAGATCACATACTCTATTAATTTATCAGGTAAATGCTTCATCAGCATATTCATAGTTAGATTTCTTTTAGGGCTACAGCTTGCCCACTTTGTTTTCATTTTCTTGTAAAGCACGTTATGTAATTCAACGCCCATTTCTCGGGAAGCTCTATCAATAAAAGAATATACGAGTTTTTTAAATTGCTTATCTGTTCTCTTAACTAATTTTTTGCCTGAAGAAGCCTTTAAACACCTCTTTATAAATTCAGATTTCTGAGCTATCCATTTCTTGTGTTTGTCTAAAAGGTAATCTGGTTTATAGCCATGGGGGAGAATAAAAAGGAGTTTACCAGTTTTAAACTCTAAACGAGGGTATTTTATATTCCTGTAGGAGACACTATACAGGATTTTATGAGGTGCCATAATTCTTCACGCTTTCTATGAGCTTTTCATGTAAATCATTCACTTCGTCCATGGTGAGGTTGAACTTCCCTTTTAGACCCCTCACAAATCTTCTCACTTCCCTTTCCACTTCTTTTTTGATGGTAGTTTGATGAAACCACCCAAAGAACATAAATTTTTCAAGCCTTCCTGAAAGCTCTTTTATATCCTTTACAAATTCGACACCTTTGTCCAATTTTTTTTCAAGTTCAAGCAACATCGAATACTCAAGATCTGAAAAACCAAGGGACTTCTGCCTTTTTGAAAGCTCATTTATCTGTTCTATTATTTTTACGCCTTCACTATATACCCTCTTGAAATCCCTTGTTTTCTCCTTCCATATTTCAAGCAATCTCTCAACTTTTTCAACCAGAGATTCGTAAACAGGATTGCGGTGTTTTTCAACGAGAACTAATTTATTGAGTGTAAAGAGGATATTGGCAGCTTTCTCTTTTCTGTCCTTTACTTTTTCTTCTAATTCCTCAAGGTATTTTTGGTCGAAGGCTATTGCAGGGAGTTCTCTATCCAGCCTATCTATTTCTGTTGACTTGTGAATAAATCGTATGGTCTTATCATAATATCTCTGAACATATTCCTCGTAGGGAGGCTTTTGTATTACTACCTTCATGTAATAGGTGTAGATAGTGGAGAGCCATTTGTAATTCTCAAAATACTCAAGCTTAATCTCATCTGGCCCGAGAAGTTCGAAGACCTTCCTCAGATTTCTATATTTCTCAACAAACTCTTTTTCTTTTTCCTCATCAGAGGTGAGTACCTCGATCGCCTTCAATAAGGTTTCTCTTTCGTAATCTCTCGGCACATCCTTAAATATCGCAAGGGTCTCGTTTATGAGAGTAACAAACTCCTCTCTAATACTCTCATAACTAAAGAGCACTCCCTTAATGTCTTCTTCACTATACATCTCAAGGGCTTTCTTAAATTCCTTTAAGATCCCTACATAATCAATAACAACACCTGCTTCCTTCAAATCTCTAAAAGGTCTATTTGTCCTCGCTACAGCCTGAAGGAGTCTATGTTCTTTGAGAAGCTTGTCAAGATACATGACCTGTAAGATAGGGGCATCGAAGCCTGTCAGAAGCATATCCGTAACTATCAATATCTTTGGAAATTCTTCTTCCTTAAACTTCTCGATAACAAGTTTCCTAACATCATCAACATCCCTTCCTCCATATTTCGCTATCGATTCTGCAGCTAATTCACGAACGACAGGTTTGTCATCTCTCTCATAGGTCATCACCACCTCAGAGTATTCCCTGGGCAGGTATTTATCTAATTCTCCCTTGTAAAGGGCGCAGGCTTTTCTGCTTCCTGCTACTACCATTGCCTTAAATTTACCATCAATGTTTTCTTTAAATTGGCGGGCTATATCCTCAGCAATAACCTTTATCCTGAACGGATTTTCAAGCACGACTTTTATAGCATTCAGCCTTTTCTTTATCTTTTCTTCTACATCCTCCTTTACCTCTTCTGGCAATTCCTCAAACTCTGTTTCTAAAAAGGCTTCCAGCAAATCCTTTTTTAAGTGAACTTCTTTTTCGAGTCTTGGCTGATAAACGATTTTTAAAGTGAACCCATCCTTTATAGAATCCGTTATGAAATATCTATCGAGGTATGATTCTTCCGGAGGATAGCTGAACTCAAGATAGGTATCCCTTCCTCGCTTTGAGATAGGGGTTCCTGTGAGGGCAAAGAAAAATGCATTTTTAAGGAGCGCCTTCATTTGAGCAGCAAGAGTTCCGTATTGTGTCCTGTGCCCCTCGTCAATGAAGGCTACAATATTTCTTCTGTTCATAATTGTTTCTTTAAGTTTTGATACCTTTTCGAGTTCTCCCTGGAGCTCCTTGAGTTCCTCAGATCTGAATTTATGAATAAGAATAATGAATACCCCCCTCTTACTCCGGTAGTCATCAAATTTCAGAAGTTCCTTAAGCCCCCATATAGAATCAATTATTTCTGGTTTTACAAGGTCTAAAGAGTAAAACTCTTTGTAAAGCTGGTCTTCGAGTTCAACCCTGTCAACAATAAAGAATATCGTGGGATTTTCAAGTTTCCTCTCGTAGTAGAGTTTATTCGCAGCAAATATCATAGTCAGGGTTTTCCCACTACCCTGCCAATGCCATATAAGTCCTTTATTCTTCTCTTCTTCACCTTTTAAATTTTTTATGACTCTATTAACCATTTTATTAGTTGACCAGTATTGCATGTATCTTGTGATTACTTTGGTAGCATTTCCGAATTCGACTCTGAAAAAGAGAAAGTTTCTGATGATATCGAGGAGGATGTCTCTTGAGAGCATCTCTACTGTAGCATCAATGGAATCCTTCCCCTCCTCTCTCCACTCGTGTATTTTTATCTCTTCCTGCCAGGGAACGATGGGGAAATATTTCGCCTTACTTTCAGCAGCAATCCCGATTTGAACATATTTATAAAGCTCAGGGGCAAGCTTTTCGTAATCCTTGATCTGCTTGAAAGCCGTATACCAGCTTTCTGATATGCTGACAGGGCTTTTGCACTCAATATTGACCAGAGGGATACCATTAATGTAGAGGACTATATCTGTTCTTATTCTGTCCCTTCCATGATAATAGACCTGCCTTGTGATTATAAATTCGTTATTCTCAATCTCCTCAAAGTCAAAAAGCTGCACATACTTGATAACTTTCTCTTTCTCAAACTTAACAGGAACACCGAATTTGTAGAAATTCAGAATCTTCTTTGCTCCTTCTATCCCTGTACCTGTCAGTTTTAACTCATTAACAACTTTATTGATCTCTTCATCACCAGGAGGTAGACTGTAGACAGTAGACTGCAAACTGGGAACTGTTTTACTCTCCCTGTCTACCGTTTGCTGTCTACTGTTTGCCTTATTGATTCTTTCAATGGCTCTCACAAGATTAGGGATAAGAAGAGGTTCGTCATAGCTGTCCCTCTCAAGGTCATCAGAAGGAACAAATCTCCATCCCTTTTCCTGAAGTCTTTTCAGGAAATAATCTTCAACCGCTATTTTTTCAACTTGGGTTGACATGTTATTTCACCGATGTTAGTAGACAGTAGGCTGTAGACAGCATATAGGGATTAAGAGCTACACTTGTTCCCTTGTCTACTGTTTGCTTTCTACTGTATGCTTTTAATGAGTCCATAGAGCATCCTACCAATTACTTCTATTAAATCGTGTAATTTATTTGTATCTTCGTAATATCCGAGGTCCCTTGATAAAATTAAATAGTATCTCAATTCTTCAAGTGAACCTTGGGCTATGTTGTAAAAGTTTGTCTTATCTTTAATACCACGTTTCTTAAATCCTTCAGCAATATTTGCGGGAATAGAAATCGCAGCTCGTCGCATTTGAGACACCAATCCAAACTTTTCTTCCGATGGATAATCCTTCGTAATGTTATAAATGTTCAATACCAGTTCATGAGCCTTTTTCCAGACTTCTAAGTCTTCAAATTTCTTTGCTGTTTCCCGTCTGCTGTTTGATATATGCTGTGTACTCATCTCTTTGACTCCTCCTGTCTACTGTGTGCCGTTTACTGTCTACTGTATGCTGTCTACTTACGATTTCTGCTCTCTCCCTGTTTACAGTCTACCGTCTGCAGTCTACTTATAAGTTCACTCTTTTTCTCCCTGTCAGGAGATCTCCCATTAACCCCTTCTTTACCCTTTCAAACTTCGCTTTTCTTTCTCTTAACAATTCCAAACGCTTATCTACCGTGCTTAAGATTTCAGCGATTTTTTGCTGTTCGAGGAGGGAAGGAAGGGGAAGCTTGAACGTTTCAAAAAGCGATTTCTTTATAATCGGAACTGCGGCAGTTCCTGAGAATGATTTTAAAAAATTAGCCTTTGATGAGATTGCATAATAAACGTAATGAGGATTGATATTGTCTTTACATATAAGGGCATTGATTTGTTGATTAAAGATACTCTCTTTAAATGTTAAAGCAATTTTACCTATTGTTGAGCCTATACATACGACTAATACAGCATCTTTGGGCAAAATATTACCGACTTTCTGCGCACCCTTTGCACTTATATATCTTTCAGTATTATAGACATGCTTTTCTTCGCCAATATCAAATGGGGTAATAAAGGGAACATCTCCATTCCAATATTCTTTATTTGCTGTTGGCGGTGTTTTACCTGTAATTACTTTTCCAAGTTTTTTGATTTCAATTACTTCCCACTCCTTCGGTATCCGCCCAATCTCCGTGTCTTTAAATTCCCTTTTCCCTGTATGCTGTCTACTGTCTACTACTCCCTTAGTAAACAGTTCCTGCATCAAACCTTTTTTCAGCTTTTGTGTTTTCTCTATCGCCTCATCAACTTTCTGGATTGCTTCATCTGCCGTAGACAGAATCTCAGCGATTTTTTGCTGTTCGGGGAGAGGGGGAAGGGGGAGTGATAGGCTTCTTAGCAATGGTAAATTTATATTTTTTAGAGTACTCCCTTGTGCTTTCTGTATGTGGTTCCAGTACAGATTGGATTGGAGAAAATAATGTATAAATTTTGGATAAATTCCGCTTTTAAGTTTGACCTTGATTAAGTAAGAACCAAATACTGTATCTTTATAATCTTCACTAACCAGTACAGAGACACCAACTGTTCCTGCCCTAGCTATAACGATGTCGCCTTTACCTAAGTTATATTGATTTAATTGATTCCTGCTATCTGTTATTTCACAAAAAGGCAATTTTGCATAGTCAAACTTGTAATCATTTATATCTGTTGTTCTTAGCATTTTAAGCCCAGTGTTTTGATTACTTGCCTTTGCAGTTATTCCATAGTAAATGGCCTCAGTTACTTTAGAGTCCCCCAGCTTCATCACTTCCCAATCCTTCGGGATTTTCTCAACCTTTGTCTGTTTAATTTCATGCTGACTCTTCAATTTTCGCTCCTGCAGATAACTTTTCTAGAAAGTCTATAGAAACCAGGGCCTTTTAGCCGCTGGTCTATGGATTCTTTCTATTCCGCTTTTTGAGATGATTCTTGCGACTCTGCTCGAATAAAGTGATGTAACCGGAAGATGAATATCGGTTCTTAAAGAACCCCAGTGTATCTTGCTCAAATCGAAAATTTGCTTAATTAAATCGATGAAAGGATAGAGTTGAAGCTCAGGCAGTTCATAGTCTCTGGGATTAACATCATAGTTTCTCAGCAAGAGAGGTCTCGGGGTCCCGAGGCCGCTGTAAATCAGTTTCTTCCCACCCAGCCTTTCACCATAGAATTTACCCGTCGTGCATAAAAGAGCCTCGCTTTCATTAAGAAAGTATACAGCGCCTCTCTTGGGAGGCCTATCCTTTATAACCTTGTTTCCACGTTCAAAGGAATCCTCGTTCCCGAAGAGCTTGTAGTTGTGATCTTGAATGATTGATACAAATCCTATCTTTTCAAACGCAGCCCCGCTTTGTTCAAGTTTCTTGAGCGCTTCGGTTATCCCTTTAATCTCGCAATCATGAAGTCTGCCATTTTTGTGGATAACCACATTTCTCGGATATCCAATTTGAGGATTAGCATCTTTAAATCTTTTGAGTGACTCCTCAGTAATTTTTTGAGCCAACTCTTCTGCAATCTTATAACTTACCGCCCTTTCAGTAAACGCCTCATAGCCATAGAAAGATTGTCTCTCCTCCTCCGTGATTTCCTTATGGTCAGAATATATATCCATCCATTCTCCATGACTATCAAAAACGTTCGCCACCCCAATGTAGACGTGCCTATCAGCTCCTTTAGGGTTCAATCCAAATCCTATCCCAATAAAAACATTTACATCACTTAATGGAGAATGCATAGACCAAGGCCTGCCTCCTAATTTCGAGTAAATATTTACAAGTAAAGTCTGAAGTACATACCTATCCACTTTCGACAAGGTGCTCTTGTCTATCATCTGACAGGGGATGCCATTTTCCACAAATATTTTTTTCAGCTTATAATAAAGCGAAAATGGCCTTGCATATTCATCATATCTGCCTTCTTCTTCTTCCTCATACAAGCTCTCCGGAAGGACAATGAGCACAACTCTTTCATTATCATTGTTCCACTGGTGTACAATAGCTTCAGCTGATTCAATAAACTTTTCTTCTGTGTCAGCATAAAAGTATTCGTTTTCTTCAGGAAAGACGAACCTACAATTAAATCTTGAAAATCTGTGATTAAGGCCTACGAATTCAAACCTTTGCCTGCCATCTCGATCAATATAACTTTTTCCATTAGCCAGCCAGTCAAAGAGTTGATCCACATCAGCTTTTGTATCACTTGGAATGATCGCATAAGGTTTTATTGCACTAAAAAGCCTATAAGCCGAGGAGGCATCATACACGCCCTTGAAAAACAATGAAGATGGTTCTATTGAACAAAGGTCTTCGTTAATTGGATCAAACTGAAGTAGAGGCTCTTCCAATCCAGTCACAACACCTTCACCCGCCATCTCGTGAAAATTTCTTAGCTCAACACTTATTAGCAAATTAAGGTCATTGACATTTATGGAATCATTTTTGAACACATTATCTACGATAATTCTTGTATGAAGATAACGGACATGAGAAGGGGGTAGTAGCTTGCTCCTAAACTCATTTTCAATGCCGAACAAATGTCTCTCTTTCCTTGTAAGCTCCCTAAAGCCAAAAAGCTAGGGTATGCATGCTCTGTTTTCGTATCCTTAGTTCTTTTGACATATACAATCCCAAAATCCTTATCCTCAAAGCATGGACAAATGTCGTAGAGTTCCCTTAGGTTCTCCAATTTACTATCAAAGTCTTTTGAGTCACGTCTAATATGTTCTGAGAGAAACCCGATATAGGACGGATATGAATACTTACACCTCCCTTCTTCAAGAAACACACTGCATTCGGACCTTTTAGAGCATAGTCTTATCAGCCTATCACCTTCCTGAAGTCTACTTGATAACCTTATACAGCTTGCCATCGCGAGATGGGTGGGATTTATGAAATAACCGTATGAGTCATCAAATTCTCTGACTGTAAGCTCGAAAGCAAACGCAAAATATGAGTCTATGTTTTCATCTGACCTGAAGAAAATCCTGTCGTATATTCCAAAATAGTTGGCTTTTGAAGCGGCATGCCTGAAAAGCTCTATAAGAAGTTTTTCCTTCACAGTCTTATCCAGCTCTGAAAACCTCATTTTATCTTCTTTTATTTCGCCAAGATCCTTTATCCTTTCAGAAAGCACTGAGACTGCATCTCTCTGGCCTTCCTTTGTCGTAAGACCGACGTCTTTTTCTTTGGATAATTCTCGTATACGACCCAAAAGGAAGGAAAATAGATAAGTTTCTTCTTCTTCTTGGAAATAACTTACTGGCCCTAAAATTTTATATAAATTTTTATCTTTTCTTATGTTTTGTGTCACCATAGTTACCTGTCAGGTAATTTTCTTGCACCAAAATATAAAAATTTATAAAACTTGAGGTCACAATTTGGCACCTCAAATTTATTACAAAAGGCAGCCACAATTTGCGACCACCTCTTTTTTTTTGCTCTTCTTTTATTAACTTGACAACATAATTGCCAACCTAATTGCCAACGTAATCGCCAACTATTAACGCGCTATAAGAAATTATTTTTAGATTCTTCGCTTCGCTCAGAATGACATCCAGTGAATAATTAGCCTTTCTAATCATCAACCTATTCATCATCTTAATCGTCAACCTACTTTAAGCCGATAAACGAGGCTCCTGCCCTTTCCAACCGGCTCAATTACCTCTGATTCAACTAACTTGAGAATCTCCTTGTGAGCAGCTTGAGCGGAAATCTTTAACATCCTCCGTATATCTCTATTTGTTATCTGCCCATTCTGATTGATGAATTCAATGATTTTCATCTGCCTTTCTGTCAGAGCAATCTGCCCCCTCTTTGTCCTTCTTAATCTTTCACTACTAAGTCGTATAACTTTCTCCTTAACAGCCAATATGTTGACTTTGACTCCTTCAACAAAATAATCAAGCCAATTGGTCAAGTCGAGATTCTTCTGGTCAACACCCTGTAGAGTTTTGTAATAAGCTGGTCTATCTGAATCGTAATAGTCGTCAAGACAGAAGAATTGTTTGGCATCAAAGCCACGCAGATAAAGTATCAAGGTTGCTATGGCTCGAGCTGTTCTACCATTGCCATCTACAAAAGGATGGATTCTGACAAACTCATAATGGGCAATCCCTGCTTCAATGACAGCATCAAGTGCTTTTGCCTCAGATGAGTTTATCCACTCTATCAAAGACCTCGTCAAACTTGGAACATCCTCATTTGGAGGGGGTCTGAAGATAACCTCACCTGTTAATCTGTTACCAACAACTACATACCGATTACGATAGGCACCACAATCGGAAGGATTTTCCAAGGTTTCTTTAGTCAGCAGTTTATGAATCTTCAGAATGTCATTCTCAGCTATCTTCTCGCCATCGGTTAATCTGTCAATGTCCTCCAAGACCTTAAGATAATTTAGGACTTCCTGTTTATCCTTACGGGCTGCCATTACTTCTCGTCCATGGGCTAAATCACTGACCTGTTCCAAAGATAACCTGTTTCCTTCAATGGCAGTAGAGGAATGCGCACTACGGATAATTGCATCTCGACGAAGAGACACTTCCCATTTTGGAACTAACGGTGAATTTAGAATTAGCTCTCTTGCGACAGCAATTTGAGTTAGATTATTTACTATCCTATCTGTGTAGTGAAAATTTGGTTTGAACATAATTATTCTCCCCTTAACTCCTTGAGATACCCCTCGATCTTCCTTTCAATCCCAAAAACCTCCTTTTCGAGTTTCTGGAGTTCTTCCCACTCTTTTGTCACATCTATCTCTTCAGTCTCTTCCTCCGGAAATACATAAAGGGTCACATTGAGGTTGTAATCGTTCTCTTTTATCTTCTCAATCTCTACAGTCTTGGAGAAACCATCCTCATCTTTAAACTCTCTGTAAGCTTTGGCTATCTTCTTTATATGCTCATCACCTAGACGATTAAGTTTCCTGACTTCTGGATGCTGCTGGTAATCTCCGCTTGCGTTTATGAATAAGACCTTCTCTTTCCTCTTCTTTGGTTTATTCTTATTCAGAATGATAATAGCTCCAGGTGCACCTGTGTTATAGAAGAGTTTTTCAGGAAGGAGAACAACTGCTTCTATCAAATCATCGTTAACGATACCTGTTCTTACCGCCTTTTCCTTTCCTCCTCTGAACAGACAACCATTATCAATAACAATACCTACCCTACCCTTTTCGTTACTTGCTGAGGCAAGCATATGTTGTATCCATGCCCAATCAGCCGATTGCCTCGGAGTAAAGCCTTGACTGAACCTTTCTCTCCAGAACTCACCTTTTTTCAATACTTCCTCATCATATCCATCTTGATTCCAGGGAGGATTGGCTATTACCACATCGAATGACTTGATACCTTCACCTTCCTTAAACTTTGGATAAAGTAATGTGTCTCCAAGGGCGAGCTGTGCATTTCTGATGTCATGGATGTATAGGTTCACTTTGGCTAAAGCAAGGGTCTTATGATTTGCTTCCTGACCAAAGAGGAAAAGCCTTTCTGCTTCATTCTTTCCATATTCGTTTTCGACACGCTGATATGAAGTTATAAGCATCCCCCCAGAACCACTGGCCGGGTCATAAACGCTGACTCCAGGTTCAGGATTCAATATTTCAACAATAAGCTTGATAACTTCTCGTGGTGTATAAACCTCCCCTTCTTTAGCCTTCTGTGGAGCAAAATACCTTAAAATCCATTCATAGGCATCTCCAAGAACATCTGGAGATACATGATGAAGAGATCTTGCACTAAAGAGTTCGACGAGCTGCCTCAATATCTCCACATTCTCTCTATTGGCAGTAAACTGAACAAAATCCACATTTTCGAAAACATCCTTTAATTCTGGATTTCTCTCTGCCAAGGTTTTCATAGCTTTAGAGAAATTCTCTGGTAATTTTGCTGGATCCTTTCTTATTTCCTCCCATAGGAGTCCTTCGGGGATATCAAAGTCATGGTATATGGAGTTCTTAGCTTCTACCTTGGCTTCTTTTTCATTCAAACCATCCTCAAGGGCTTCCTTATATGCCTTCTCAAACTCCGTCTCCCACTTATCACTGATTCTTTTGTAAAAAAGAAGAACGAGAATAAATGCATAATCAACTCTCGTCCTGATGAGGTCTGCAGCCCTTTTAAGAAGGTTCTCAAGATCACCCCTTGTTAATTGACTTTTATTTACCGATAATGTCTCAGAGATTATCTCTTCCCTGCTCTTCAACTTGTAAATCCTTTTCCTTGCATCTTCAGGATCAAATTCCACTTCAAGCCAGCCCCTTTTTCTCAATTCAGAGAGGAACACATTAACCTGTTCTTCTCTGTCTTTCATTTTCTCTTTTAGAATTTTTGAAGCATCTTCGAAACGGAAGGGAGAATTTCGGTAGGCCTTACTCAAAATCTCGTGTCTCTTTTCAAGCCATTTTGGTATCATAAGCTTACTCCATATTAATTTATTATATAAGCTATTAAATTATTAACTTATAAAATAAATGAAGTAATAGGATTATATCAAGAGGTAAGATAACTTATTGAAAAATATAGTAATTCCCAAATCCAGCGATAAACGTGCAAACCATTGCTATTGTGTCACCCTGAGCGTGTCGAAGGGTGACACTGATGTCATGGTTCGACTGGCTCACCATGACATTATCGCTTCATTACGACAAATTTATCGCTGGATTTGGGTAATTCTTTAATATGAAGAATACTCATTTTTGAATAATTGCTCTACTTTCTCAACTCTCCACCTGTCTTCTTGAGTATGTGCTTTACGAGAGAGGCATGGAGTTCTTCGACCTCTTCATCCTTGAGAGTTCTTTCCTTTGACCTGTATATGATTCTGAAGGCCAGGCTTTTATTTCCTTCAGGGATGTTACCTCCTTTATAGCAATCAAATATCGAAACCTCTTCTATAAGTTCTAATGGAAAAGCCCTTATCATTTCCTTAATCTCTGAAGCTGTAATATCTTCATTAACAACGATGGCAATATCACGCTCAACATAAGGGTATATTGGAATCGGAGTATATGTTATTGATTCAGGGATGAGCATTAACAAGAGGTCGAGGTTGAGTTCAATGAGAACGATTTCTGGCCTCTTTTTCTTCAGGTCAAGTCTTTCAACAATATCAGGCGCAAGAACTCCGAGGTATCCCAGATAAGAACCTGAAACATATATATAAGAGGACTGACCTTTATGGAGAAAGGGTTCCAAAGAAGTGATAAAGGAATATCCTTTTATCTTCAATTCTTCGAACAGTGATTCCAGGGCTCCTTTTGCAATATAAAACCCCTGTGCATCTTCCCCCCACAAAGAAGGGACTTTCTCTCTATAAAGTATTCCCCCGAGCCTTAATTCCTCTAATGGAAGGGGCTTGCCTATGTCCTGAAAGACTGTTGCTATCTCGAAGAACTTTATATCTTTTATTCCTCTATCCAGATTGTATTTAAGGTTTTCAATCAATGACGGTATCAATGTTGTTCTCAGTAAAGACTCTTCTTGCCTCAGAGGATTTCTAAGCGCAATGGTGTTACGCCTTCTATCTTCTTCAGGGATAGCAATCATATCGAGACTTAAGGGACTCATAAAACTATAATTAATAACCTCTGTAAAACCAGCTTTTTTCATCCCTTCCCTGACCCGTAGCATATTTCCTATTTTTTTGTTAGGACGGCTTGTAGAAAGTGGACTTCTTGGTATTCTCACGGGTATTCTTTCGTAACCATAGGAGCGTGCTATCTCTTCAGCTATATCATAATCTCTTTTTATATCACGTCTGAACGCTGGAGGATAGACAACAAAAACCTCTCCATTATCCTCTGCGGGTATTTCAAGCCTGCCCAAGATTTTAAGGATTTCTTCTCTCGAGAGATCTGTTCCTAAAAGTGTATTTAGCCTCTCATACCTTACCTTCACATGATCAGGTACGTATTTCACTGGATAGGCATCTATTATTTCATGAATCGTTCCTCCGGTAATCTCTTTTATCATGAGGGCTGCCCTGTTGAGGGCGTTCTCGAGAAACTCAATATCAGTTCCCCTTTCAAACCTGTAAGAGGATTCGCTGCTAAGATTGAGGCTTTTTGATGTCCTCCTGATAGAGAAAGGCTCAAAATATGCACTCTCAAGAAAGATATTTTTTGTCTTATGCGAAACCTCTGTTTCCAAACCACCCATAACTCCAGCAATAGCAATCGGTCTTTCTATATCCCATATGAGCAACGCATCTTCAGGGAGATCTCTTTCAACACCATCGAGAGTTACGATTCTGTTCTGAGGGCCTGCAACAGCAACCCTTATCTTTTTGCCTTTGAGTGTGCCGGCATCAAAGGCATGGAGTGGATGGCCATACTCTAAAAGCACATAGTTCGTAATATCAACAATATTATTTATGGCCCTTATTCCACACTTCACAAGCCTTTTTTTGATCCACTCTGGAGAATCAGCAATTGTCACACCTATTATTACTCTCCCTGCGTACCTATTGCAGAGTTCGGGGTTCAAAATCTCTACAGAAAAGTCGGAAAGAGGTAAAACACCTTTAATCTCCTCTGAAGGTATTTTCAGGGGAAGCCTGAAGATTGCGGAGACCTCTCTTGCGATACCAATGATACTTAGACAGTCAGGCCTGTTTGGTGTGACATTGATTTCGAGAACGGTATCATCCTCCATAGTCTCTGTTGCCTCAACCTCAAGCCCAACCATAGTAAGCCTGTCAGCCACATCTTTAGCAGTGGCGGTAACATCAACAAACTCTTTCAGCCATTCAAAAGGTACACGCATGATAGCAGTTATTATATCCCTGTTAAACAAGGATTGACAAGCAACATGGTAATTGCCTTCGGGTTCACCCTACAATATTGCCTAAAAACCTTTTTTAGTGTATAGTTTTATTAAAGAGAGAAGCTTAACCGTTAGCCGAGTGACACTCACAAAAAACCTTAAAAAGGAGGAAGGATCATGAAACTCAGAGAAAGAGAAGGGCTTTAAATTTCTTTAAAAAAGAAGGGAAGAAAAAACAAATAGAGAAGGGGAGAAAAGATTAAAATGGCTTCCAGTTTGGTATTTGATTTGTAGCAATCTGAAATAATGAGTGAAACATAAACCAAAAAAGAATATAAGGAGGTATATACTATGGATAGGAGTGAAAAATGGAACATTGCAAATGACCCTGATACCCTACCAGAGACTTTGGATGAACTATCTAATGATCAAGATTGGCTGATCAGGAGTGCCGTCGCTAAAAATCGTAACACCCCTAAAGAAACTCTGAAGAAACTATCTAAAGATAAGGAATGGTCAGTTAGGAACAATGTTGCAATAAATCCTAATACTCCGGTAGAGACCCTCCATGAATTATCTGATGATGAAAATACGCTGGTGAGAACTAATCTGGGCAAAAACCCAAGTGCTAAAATGGAGACCGTTATGAAGTTAGCTGATGATGATAAGGTATGGGGAGTCAGGAAAAACGCTATCGAATCAGGAAGGGTATAAAAACCCTAACATTCAGCCCTTCTCTTTTTTCTCCCTTATTCACAAAAGAGCTTACTCCCTTGAAATATTAAACCCCTTAATTGTATTATAAATTATGATTGGGACAATACTTAGTAAGGTTTTCGGTACCAAAAACGAGCGTGAGCTAAAAAGGCTGTGGCCTCTTGTCGAACATGTCAACTCTTTAGAGGCACATATAGCCAGTCTTTCGGACACGCAGCTTAAAGATAAGACCGAAGAATTTAAGAGAAGGTTTGAGGCAGGTGAAACCATCGAAGATATACTTCCAGAGGCATTTGCAGTAGTGCGTGAGGTATCCAGGCGAAGAGTCAAGATGAGACATTTTGACGTACAGATACTCGGTGGCATTGTACTCCATGAGGGCAAAATCGCAGAGATGAAGACAGGTGAGGGAAAGACCCTCGTTGCTACCCTACCTGTCTATTTGAATGCACTTGAAGGTAAAGGTGTTCATATTGTTACTGTTAATGACTACCTTGCAAAGAGGGATACCCAGTGGATGGGGCCAATATATAGCTTCCTTGGCCTCACTGTGGGGGTTATACAGCATGATAGCTCTTTTATATACGATCCATCTTATTTTTCTGCAGACAAGAGGTTCGACTTTCTCAGGCAGTGTTCAAGAAAAGATGCCTATTTAGCAGACATAATTTACGGAACCAACAATGAATTTGGTTTCGATTATCTCAGGGATAATATGAAATATGAGATACCTGATTACTGTCAGAGGGAATTAAATTATGCGATAGTGGACGAGGTTGACAGTATCCTTATAGATGAGGCAAGGACACCACTCATTATATCAGGCCCATCAGAAGAGTCCACGGATAAGTATTACAAGATAGACAAGATTATTCCAAGGCTTCAAAAAGATATTGATTACACGATTGATGAAAAGGCAAGGACTGCTATTCTTACAGAAGAGGGCAATATAAAGGTAGAAAGATTGCTTGGTGCAGGCAACCTTTATGATTCATCAAACATCGAGCTTGTACACCATGTTCTACAAGCACTCAAGGCACACACACTTTTTAAAAAGGATGTTGATTATGTTGTCAAAGACGGTGGTGTAATTATCGTAGATGAATTCACAGGTAGGCTCATGCCTGGTAGGCGCTGGTCAGATGGACTTCATCAGGCAGTAGAGGCAAAGGAGGGTGTAAAAATTGAAAGTGAAAATCAGACCCTTGCAACAATCACTTTTCAGAACTACTTCAGGATGTACAAAAAACTTGCAGGCATGACAGGAACAGCTGATACAGAGGCAGAAGAATTTGCAAAGATCTATAACCTCGAAGTGGTTGTTATACCTACGAATGAGCCAATGATACGTGGTGACTATCCTGATGTGGTTTATAAGACAGAAAAGGGAAAATTCAATGCTGTCATGAGAGAGATCGAAGAACTACACAAAAGAGGTCAACCTGTTCTTGTCGGTACTATCTCGATAGAAAAGTCAGAGGTATTGAGCAATCTTTTAAAGAAAAAAGGTATCCCCCACTCTGTACTTAATGCAAAATACCATGAACGAGAAGCAGAGATTATCGCCCAGGCTGGAAGAGGTGGTGCCATTACGATAGCTACAAATATGGCTGGTAGAGGAACGGATATAATCCTTGGAGGTAATCCAGAAGGACTCGCAAGAGAATTCTTGAAGGAAAAGAAAGATTATACTGAGAATGATTTCAGACAGACCCTTTCAAAAGCAGAAGATATCTGTAGGAAAGACAGGGAGAAGGTTGTATCTCTGGGAGGCCTTCATATTCTTGGCACAGAGAGACATGAGGCAAGGAGGATAGACAATCAGTTAAGAGGTCGTTCCGGAAGACAGGGGGACCCTGGCTCCTCGAGATTTTATCTGTCACTCGAAGATGACCTTATGAGGATCTTTGGCTCTGACAGGATATCAGGACTTATGGGCAAACTCGGTATGGATGAAGACATGCCTATCGAGAATAAGATGGTGACAAAGGCTATAGAGAACGCACAGAAACGTGTCGAGGCACATAACTTCGATATTAGAAAACACCTCCTCGAGTATGATGACGTCATGAACAAACAGAGAACGGAAATATATTCTTTCAGGAAGGAAGTACTTCAGGGTGAAAACCTCAAGGATCGCATCTTCAGTATGATGGATGAGATTGTTGATGAATTGCTCAGTATTTATTGCCCTGAAGAAAAACACGTAGAGGAATGGGACATGAAAGGGCTCAATGATGCGGTTTATGGCATATTCTCTATTATGCCCAATATTAAATCCATGGATTTGAATTCGCTGAGGGAGGCGCTGACTTCAGGGATCAGGAATGCCTACGAAAAGAAAGAATTAGAAATCGGTAGTGAAATGATGAGGTATCTTGAAAGGATAATTCTGCTTCAGGTTGTTGACACCCAGTGGAAGGACCATTTGCTCGCAATGGATCATCTGAAGGAAGGCATCGGGCTCAGGGGTTATGGTCAGAGGGATCCCCTTGTGGAATATAAGAAAGAGGCATTTGATATGTTCGCAGATATGACATCCAGGATATCTACTGAGGTTCTCAGCAGGCTCTTTAAAATACAGATACAAAAACAAGAAACCCCCAGAAGAGAGCCTGTAAGGCAGACAAGGTTAAACTATAACAGAGGCGAAGGTTCCTCTCCAGTTCAAATAGTTAGACGCAGCAAAAAAGTAGGCAGAAATGAACCATGTCCATGTGGAAGTGGAAAAAAATTCAAAAAGTGTTGCGGTGTAAATGCCTGAAATATTCTGATCTTACACCCCTTCTAATGTCTTTATCAGGGCCTCTGCTTTCTTAAGCGTCTCGTAATATTCCCTCTCCGGGTCTGAATCAGCAACAATGCCAGCACCTACCTGAACATAGGCCATTCCACCTTTTATAACAAACGTCCTGATTACTATATTTAAATCCATATTCCCCGAAAAACTAATATAACCTGCTGAACCGGTATATGGCCCACGCCTTACTGGTTCGAGTTCGTCTATAATCTCCATGCACCTTACCTTCGGAACTCCTGTTATAGTGCCTCCAGGGAATGCAGCCTTTATTGCATCAAAACAGTCTTTCCCATCTGCAAGATTTCCTCTCACATTCGAAACTATATGTATTACATGTGAATAGTCTTCGGTAATCATAAATTCATCAACTCGAACCGTCCCATAGTCTGAGACTCTTCCAAGGTCATTTCTCTCAAGGTCTATCAGCATAATATGTTCCGCCCTCTCCTTCTCATTTAAAAGTAGCTCTGATCGCATCAGTTCATCTTCCTTACTGTCTTTCCCTCTCGGCCTTGTTCCTGCGATAGGCCTCGTCTCGACAATTCCATCTTTAACCCTTAGAAGTCTTTCAGGTGAAGAACTTACTATCTGGTAATCTCCAAAATCCATAAATGCTGCAAAGGGGGATGGATTTATAAGGCTCAGTATCCTGTAGAGGCTCCATGGGCTTATATCTCCGATATGTGCTGAAACCCTCTGTGATAGATTTGCCTGAAAGATATCCCCTGCTGCTATGTATTCCTTAGCCATTCTAACAATATCCATATAATCTTCTTTCTTCATCTCGTAAATAATCTCTATGTTTCGTTCGGATTTTGGATTTCGGTCCGCCTGAGGCGGATCGGATTTTGGATTTCTACTTGTAACTTTCTTTAGTATTTTCTTTATCTCATATTCTGCCTTATCGTATTTCTCTGACCAGTCCATCCAGTCTTTCTCCGTATCTCTTGCGCCAGGGCAGACTATTATCCAGCATTTTTTGTATAGGTGATCAATGGCAACGAGCTTATCTATCATCAGGAGATGCGCATCAGGTAAGTTAATGTCATCTATAGCAAACTTCGGCAGTCTCTCGAGATACTGGACAAAATCGTAACTCAGAACTCCCACAGCACCTCCTTGAAAGGGTGGGAGATATTCAAAAGGCCTCTGTCTGCAAGAGTTAACAAGTTCTTTTAGTACATTAAGCGGCTTACTTAAATATTTATTCTCTTGCTTCGAAATTGATCTTTCAAATCCCCCCTTACCCCCATTTGGGGGATTATTTTTGTGTTTATTTGTGAGCCGATGGCTTATAGGCGCCTCACCCGAAGTCTCGATTTCTATAAGCCCATTTTTTACTTTGAATATTAAATAGGGATC
This sequence comes from Thermodesulfovibrionales bacterium, assembly GCA_030019415.1. Lineage (GTDB taxonomy): Bacteria > Nitrospirota > Thermodesulfovibrionia > Thermodesulfovibrionales > SM23-35 > JASEEX01. The sequence goes on along the minus strand of JASEEX010000018.1, from coordinate 5,307 downwards.
AAAACCTATAAATGAATATCTCGCAATCTTTATCGGACCCTTTATGCTTTCGAGGAGAAAGCTGTTTGGAGATGCTAAGGATTCATATATTAAATATGGGTGGAAGTATGGTATCTCCTCATAAAGTGGCGGAATTCTTCTGGTCTTTATAAGCCGCATAAAATCTTTTTTCGGAGGTATAACCATCTATCTTTCTACTTTTTTCTGACATTTTTGCTCTGTCTTCTGAGATCAGGCAGTGAGTATTTCAAGGTTTATCAGCTCTATAGCCTTCAGAGGATCCGGGTGTTGGAGTATTCCTCTCCCTATGACAAGATAATCAGCACCCTCCCTAATAGCCTCTTTCGGTGTCATCGTCCTCTTCTGGTCATCAGGGGGTGTCCAGGAGGGTCTGATACCAGGAGTTACTATAAGAAACCCCCTTCCACAATGGTTTCTTATCATTGAGGACTCTCTTGCAGATGCTATAACACCATCAAGACCAGCCTTGAGGGCAAGCCCTGATAGATGCCTTACATGAGTCCTCAGGCTATGCTGAATTCCGAGTTCACTCAGGAGAACCTCCTTCGAGATACTTGTAAGCACTGTGACACCGAGAATCTTTGGTCTATCCAGATTTTCTTTAAGACATACCTCGACAACGCTGTCCCTACACCTTCTCATCATCTCTAATCCACCCGAGGCGTGTACGTTAAACATATATACTCCGAGCCTTGTTGCGGCAATGGCTGCCTTCGAAACGGTATTCGGTATGTCATGGAATTTCAGATCGAGAAAGACCTTTCTACCTTTTTTATTTATGTCCTCAACTATCTTCGAGCCCGAGGATATGAAGAGCTCGGAACCTACCTTGAAGATTCTCACATAATCCTTAAATCTTTTAACAAGTTCAATTGCATGATTACGTTCAGATACATCGAGAGCAAGTATTAGTTTCTCGCCTGCTGACATATATCCCTCTCTTTTATCACTCCGTCTTAGCCAATGTAATTCCCTTCTGAGCCTGGTACTTCCCTGCTCTGTCAGCATAGGATATCTCGCATATCTCTGAAGCCTCTAAGAAAAGGAGCTGGGCAATTCCTTCGTTTGCATATATCTTTGCTGGGAGCGGAGCTGTATTGGATATCTCTATTGTCACATAGCCCTCCCATTCGGGTTCAAGGGGTGTTACATTTATGATAATGCCGCATCTCGCATAAGTTGATTTTCCAAGACATATCGCAATGATCTCTCTTGGAATCTTAAAATATTCAATTGAGCGGCCAAGGACAAATGAGTTCGGTTGGATTATGCATATATCTCCCTTGAAATCAACAAAGCTTTTCGGATCAAGTGCCTTTGGGTCAACAATAATATTATTTATATTCGTAAATATCTTGAATTCATCAGCAATCCTCACGTCGTAACCGTATGAGCTCACCCCAAAAGATATGACACCTTCCTTTACATGTTTGTCACTGAAGGGTTCTATCATACCCTTTGCTGCCATCTCCCTTATCCAGCGGTCATTTTTTAGCATCTTATCGGATTTTTAAGGTATTATAACAGTTTTGCCACTCTCGCAATCCCTTTTTAATCAGGTCTTATTTCTCTCTTGCTCGGCGCAGGTATAGCTTTTTCCTTCTGGTTTGGTCGCAATCCCTTTTTAATCAGGTCTTATTTCTCTCTACAAAATCGCTGGTGTTATTTGGACGATTGTAAAGGCTGAGTCGCAATCCCTTTTTAATCAGGTCTTATTTCTCTCCTATACCCTCTACAATAGTTGTTAGGCATTGTTAGGGTCGCAATCCCTTTTTAATCAGGTCTTATTTCTCTCGAAGGCTCAGTGTTCAACGTGTTGAAAAACCTCAAAGTCGCAATCCCTTTTTAATCAGGTCTTATTTCTCTCGCCTTACGGTTCCCTACACTTGGGAAGAGGATTGCAGTCGCAATCCCTTTTTAATCAGGTCTTATTTCTCTCGGCACCTCTAGAAAATAGCCTGTAAAATTTAGGACTTTCTGTACAGGTTATGCAGATTTTGTCTGTTTTAACAATCAACCTAATCACCTCCTCGAATATTTTCATTCAAGAAAGACCTCAACCCCATCCGGTACCCTGTCTCCACAACCCATTATAATTACCTTTTCCTCTGAAGGCAAAGGATAAATCCTCACATCATCTTCCTTTTCATCAATAATCCAGTTTAACTTTTCCTTAAGCTCTGACAGTTTCGACCATGTCAGAGAACAATGGAATACAGAATACTGAAGATGGACCCCCCTACCCTTCATAAGTTTAAAAATCCTTACCAGGCGACGAGGTTCACTTATATGTCAAGGGCAAGACCAAAATTGTGCCTCCTGTGCAGGACTCCAAGATGTGGATCAAGATCAGCCTTAGCTATACAACCGATGATCATCTCTCTGAATAAATTGTTTATCATTCTGGATACGACTTTCCACTGTTCATCTACGACTGGTTTAAATCCTTCGACAATCCTGCGATAGTCCTTTTCCCTGAAACCCTTTGCTAAAAACATCCCTGCAACCCTTTTTGAAAGTCGCTTTACAACATTGATTTGTATTTCTTTTCTTTTTGCATATAACCAGCTTTTGAATCTATCTATGTTTTCCTCTGTCTCAAGGAATACCTTTTGTTCTTCATAGTGCCTGGGTAAATGATTGTTGTATCGCATAACAACGGCAACCACATCTCCCCTGTGATTGATGAACGTGACGGGTATATCATTTTCTGTGAAAAGTGTAATAACTCCAGCCTCAAAAGACAGGTTGCCTATGATGATGACCCTTCCAACGAGCCTTGCAGGTATTCTTCTTCCTGCCTTTCCATCTTCCTTTATCCAGATGGATGGCCCGTCTCTAAACACTCTCAGCCCCTTATTTTCACTCAGATATAATGTCCTGTCCATCCATGATCCTCGTGGCAAGTGTTCTTACTTCATTTACGAGCTGCTGTCTGATTCCCTTTGCCCATTCCTCGTAAAGGGGATAAAACCTTTTTCTGCTTTCTTTTTTTAGATAACAGCCTGGCCTCTCATCTTCTTGGGCAAAATCTCTTACAGTAAAAGCTCTCTCCCTGAAAAGTTGCCATACAAACCTGTCAACATCTGTCCTGTATAGCTCAACAAGGTCACATGCAAGGGATTCTCTGCCATAGTCAAACTGATGATAAAAGCCGATTGTAGGGTCAAGACCGATAACCTCGATTTCCCTAACGGTCTCATAGTGGAGGAGTGTATAACATAGAGACAACATGGCATTAACCGGATCTTCAGGAGGTCTTCTGTTCCTTTTCTTGAACTCAAGGGATTCAGGAAACAGTTTTGTGTACGCTAAAAAGTATGTTGCTGATGCACCGCCTTCGAGTCCTCTGAGTGTTTCCATCTGCAGAACCTGCGAGTTTAATGATTCGAGTATATTTTCCAAGACCCTGAAAGCCTTTGTCATGGTAAACCGTAAATCAGGTCTGCTCTCCCTCACCTGCATTAAAAACTCCTTCTGGCTTGCAACCTTTCTTTTTACGACATCTACCGAAATCTCTTTACTGAAGTCAGAAAGGGATTTTTCGTATTGTCTTACCCTCAGGATGCCATTATTGTGCAGCCTTCCATGCAGCATTCCGGAAAACCTCAGCCTCTTGCCAGACAGAAAGAGGACGCTTATTCCTTCATTCGAAAGCCTGTGAAGCACTGGTGTTTCAACCGAAATATTTCCAATCACGATAACCCTCTTCAAAGGACTAATCGGAACAATTCCCTCCCTTTTTTCATTGGAGTAAAATGCAAGGGCATTGCCATCGAGCCTGATATGAAGGTCCTTCCTGTCAATATAGAGTGTTCCCATTGTCGTCATCCTATATAGAAATATTCCGGGTCCTTTGGCTGAACAGCGATTCCGAGAGTGTGAGTTCTGCTTCTTCCATCCATTGTGAATATGTGCACTCTGTCCTCATCTTCTCTTATAAGTCTTTCGAGTTTCTTTTTTACATACCGGAGTTCTCTATCGGTCAAGAAGCACTCATAAACCGATTTCTGTCCTCCTGTGCTGTAGCCTTTGAGAAAGTTGCGCACGCGGTTGAGCCTTCTGTCATTCGATATGTCATAAGCTATCAGGTAAAGCGTCCTCTCCATAACAACCCTCTCCTGTCATTCTGAGTCCCGACAGAAAGTCTGGACGAAGAATCTCATCACATATCTCAGAGATTGCTTCAGCATTTTCATGCATCGCAATGACAGAAAAATCATTCCCCTACCAATAAGAATAAAAGGGGTTACAGGCCGCTGTCAGCAAAAGAAATATTGCGACAATATTTTTTATTCAGTTGTCAAAGAACAAAGAATCAATGAGGAATTATCAATTAACAATGAGCAATTAAAGAGCTATTTCTGCTTTGAAGTCTTGACTATTGAATAAAGCATTTTTGATAACTCTTCAGATTCTATTAAAATATCGGCAATTAAATCTTCTCGTATCTGATTACTATCCCTTAATAGCCTTAACCAATAATTGGATTCTCTTGCTTCCTTTTGAGCAATACTCATTTTGTTAGTGAAATCATTTTTACTGTAACCCGATTGTGCTTCTTCAACATTTGCACCTATCGATATTCCAGATTTTAGAAGTTGTCTGCCAACTATATCACATATCCTGTTCTTCGGAAGAGAATTCACCAAATCTATAATTCTTAAAGCAAATTCATAACTTCGTCCGACAATAATATTACTTTTCATTTTTGGTTTTCAATTATTCATTACTCATTGTTCATTGCTCATTATTCCGGTGAATGGTCGAATATCACCACATCTCCTGTCACCGGACTTCTGTATATCAACTTCCTTGTTTTTCCATGAAGTGCATGGGCTATTTTCAGATAGAGCCAGACAGGAGCCTGGCCTGTAAGAACAACGTCGTTGCCGTCCCCTGCAAGGGCTTTTGCTTTCTGGATGTATGAGTCAAGTTCAGAGAGCTTGGCATTTGAATTGTAAAAAGTCGAAAGGTCAATTGTAATCTCTGCCACTTTTAGAACTCCTTTTCTAATTCGATACTAAGTTTTTTTGACCACTTCTGTATATATTCCTTATCAAGATGTTCTTTTTGAATCTTGATTATCTTCTCTGCATCAAGCCTGTCCTGCTCTCTTCCGCTTAATAATTTCAGTATTATCAGGTCTTCCGGAGATGAGATATTTACCGAAAAATCGTTTACTTTCACAGTTTCCTTCCTTTGCAAAGCTCTATTTTTGAACTCATCATTGTCACGTCCCAGGTAACCGATACCACTTCATTCCCAGGTAACGGAGACCACCAT
>JASEEX010000017.1 GCA_030019415.1 Thermodesulfovibrionales bacterium | reverse complement strand
GTTAGATGGAAAGATGACGGTGGGACACAGGGGAGCTTTTTTGATGAACTCAACTATAATTATGTAGCGTTTGTAACAAATCTTGATTGGTCAGAAGAAGACATTTATGGATTTTACAACAACAGGGGTACAGTAGAGAATCGTATAAAGGAAGCAAAATATGGATTTGGAATAGATAAGATACCGGCAGATGAATTTTATGCCAACTATGCGGCACTCCAGTTGAAGATGATAGCATACAATCTTGTATCGTTGTTTCAGACGGAAGTAATGGATATGGGCAGACTGCATATGAGCATAAAGAGCATAAGGAAGATGTTTTTCAATATAGCTGGGAAACTTATAAAGAGGAGCAGGCAAAAGATATTAAAGCTTGCAGAGGATTATATTTATAAAGACAGGTATTCAAAGATGAGGGAACGATTAGCCTGTCTCTGACAGCAGGTGAAGTAAGGCATTCAAACTTTCAAGGGAGTAGACTGTTCTGTTAAAGGAATTTTGCATGATTTTTACGAGAGAAATGAGTATAGATATATTTAGTTCGTTACTGGTAGTAATTCTCATTACACGAAAAGACATTTTTAAGCATATAAGGGGATAAAAAATTTATTTTTGAGAGTAACCTTTCGTAATTCGGGTTAAATATTTTTGGGTAAAATCTTTGGTACATTTTCTCTTGAAAGAAAACTTCTCATCTGGATACCTTGCCTCCATATTGAAGTCAGTGATTGTTTCAAAAAGCTCTATTTGTCCTTCGGTTAAATTCAGTGGTATTTTTTCTGTTAGGTATACAAGTCGGTGTGTATAAGGTGGGGTTTCGTTATATCTATCAACATAAATTGCTTTCAGAATCTTTTCGATGGTCAGGTGTCCAAAAAATAGCGAGTAAGGATAATCGCCTTTTTCAAAAAGATGGTTTGCAACCTTCCAGTCGTCTTCAGCGGATTCAAGCCAGTATTGGATACTCTGTTTCTTATCCAAAATAACCTCCTGAATTTCAACAGGTTTTCAGCATTTTACACTATTTTAATCTTCCCCTTCTCTACCCTTATCCCATATCTGCTTCCTGCATATTGCTTTATAGCTGTGATTGTGTAATATGGCAGTAAGGTATCATTCATCAATTGCTCCTTTATTGTCCTGTTAATCTTGCTTATGTTTGATCTAAGAATCTCCATGCGGAGTCCTTCCTTACATTTATCAAGCAGGTCGTCCGCACGGCCAGGTTGTATGCTATAGATTGTCCTATAGTCTCTCGACATCTTTTCAAGGGCAGGCCGACTTAAGAAATCCACTATGGGAAGAAAACAGTCTGTGCAATTGAGACAGTAAGCATTTTCAGGATATTTGCAATGTTCTATCTTCTGTCTGAGAAAAGCTGTATAAATCATTAACTGAATCGGCACCATATCAATAGGAGTATCCCCAATATAGACAGTTCTTTCTTTGAGATTTACAGTCAAAAATGGCTGAGTTGTTGCTGTATCTATCTCCTTCTGGCCCTCCAGAACAAGCTCTCTAAAACTCTTACCATCAAGGGGTATCTTATCCCTGAGCCTTATAAACGGTAATTGGGCAAGAAATATCTCTGCATCCTTTGTGTAAAGCTCTTTACCGTCTTTCTTGAGAATCTTGTCTTTCCTCGGTTTATAGTAGAAATCAGGGTTTGACTCAAATTCAGGTGTCACCAGTACATGGTAAAGCTTATCCCATGGTCTTCCAAAAAGCTGAAGCGCTGAGCCTATGTAGAAACTCATAGTCTTTCTGCCGCCTGCGAGGGAACAATGAAGGCGCACATCAGGGTCTTTCGTCTTTTCTTTTATAAAGGATGTAATCAGGTCACCCATCGCCTCGTTTTCTTCTTCCTCTCTTATGTCGTCAATTTCATTGCCTTTGGAGTCGGTCACAATAACAAAAGAGTCTTCTTTTAACTTAATATCAGGTAAAGCATACTCAGATATAAGACCTTTTAGGATTCCCTTATTTATCAAAGTATCTTCAATATGTTTTTTACCTATGGATGTTGTGATTATGTAGATTTCATCAGGGAAAATAGGTGGGTCTCTCTGAGAAAGGCCATATAGCGTTTCTGTGATTATCTGGGGTGTTGCCCCTGCCACAAATATCAAAATTTCCTTAAATTTATTTTGTTTCATGTGGCAATTATAGTATTCCTTTGTGCTTTGCTCAAGGAAAACAATATTTCGACAATATTTCTTAAATTTTCACTATCTCATACTTTCCCAGCCCGAAGGCTGTTCCCTTCCCAACATGCAGGACTTCCCCCGCCTTTATTAATTGCATAAATGGCTCAATATCGCCCTCAAAGATTATCTTTCCAATAAGCCCTCCCATTTTCATCCTCGCGTCCTGTCTTGTTGAATATCTCTCCCAGTCATACCACTTCAGATCCTTCTTACTCACCTTTACCTCTTTAGCCCTCTCAATTATACCCTTGAAATCCCATTCAGATGGGTCACCATTGCAATGGAAGTAGGAAAGGAGTGAGAGTCTCCTCAAGAGGTTTCTTATAAGAATATGAAATTCGAGGTCGAGGGTAAGGTGACCGTCGTATATAATTCTCGTAGGGGTTAAAAAAGAAAGTGAGATTGCTTCTCCGAGCTCTGAGATTGCTTCGGCTTTGCCTCGCAATGACAGATGAGGAGTTAAAGATAATGAGGATGTCTTGAGAGGCTTAAGGGTTTTGCTTTTGGAATCATAAATTGCTTTTCCCTCGCAACTGACATCTCTCAACTCAAATTTGGCCTTGCCTTTCCCAATCCCTATCCTTCCAAGCTCGTCAAATGTGTAAATAAAATATGGGAGATAATCTATGGCTTTGCCTATCAGGATAAGACCGAAGTTTATCTCATCGCCTGGTTTATAGCCCCTTCGTCTTTCAGTTGGTGGTTCGATAACAAATGGATGTGGAGCTGTCTTATATTTTCTCATTATTTTTGTGTCTGAGGGAGGAGGTGTCTCGAAGACATAGGAATAAACGCACTTTTCTTTAAGCAGGCAGTCCGGACATTCTTTGTCCTTTATAGCACAAACAACACGCTTAAAGGCGTATCCAAAACCTCCCCTGATGGTCGAGCCTTTATAGGCAGGAAGAATAATGGGGTCTTCTGCAGTTAATCTAAAAAGGAACTGTTTGTATTTGATTGGATACCCTGCCACGGTCTCTCCCAACTGATTACAGAATCATATCATAATTGCTTCACAAAATTAAGAAATATGCTGAAAAGGAAGTGGCAAATCTTTTGCGCTGGAATGATACTCCCCTAACCCCCCTTGCCAAGGAGGGGAATAAAGGGAAGGTTTGGTTGGGTTTAAACTGCTGACTATATTGCCTTGACTATAATTAAAACTTTTTGTTAGTGTATTGAAATTTATTCCAGGAGTTTTTATGCCAAAGAAACAGGTCACCAGGAAAGCTAAAAAACCAGAGACAAAAAAAGCAGCACTACTTACTCCAAGAGAGAAGAAGATACAGGAGATAAAGAAAAAGCTCATAGCTCAGAAAGAGGCTCTCCTTGCCGAGGCTGGGGAGGCACTAAATGAACTTCCTGTGCAGACCATATTCCCAGACCTCGGCGACCAGGCATCCGTAGAGACAGAGAGAAGCTTTATGCTAAGGTTAAGAGGAAGAGAGAGAAGGCTTTTGAAGAAGATCGAGGACGCCATAGAAAGAATAGAACATGGTGTATTCGGTATCTGCGATAAGTGCGGAGATGAAATAGATATAAGGAGGCTCGAGGCAAGGCCTGTCACTACTATGTGTATAGAATGCAAGATGCAGCAGGAAGAGGAAGAAAAACTGATGGAAATGTAGCCTTACCCTGCACCTTGCAAAGGTGCGGGGTTTACCCTTTTATCTTCAAACCATACCTGTCTCTTAAGGCATCACCAAGGGTATTAAAACATAAAGCAGTAATGACTATCATTAACCCAGGGAAAAGTATCATCCAAGGGGCCGAAGAGATATAAGATCTGTTTGCACTCACCATAGATCCCCATGTTGCTGTTGGAGGTTGAGCCCCTAATCCTAAAAAGCTTAATGACGCCTCTGTCAATATATAACCTCCGAGTTTCAGCCCCATCATTACGAGCAACAGCGGAATGCACTGGGGCATGAGATGAACAAAAAGAATCCTTATCTGACTGCATCCAAGGGCCCTTGCTGCCTCTACAAAGGGGGCTTCTTTCACGGTAAGTATATATCCCCTTATAAGTCTTGCAAATGAGGCCCATCCAACTGCGGCAATTGCTATCATCACAGTATAAATGCCTGGTGGAAATACAATAGAGATACCCTGAAAATTCTCGTATACTACTCTTTTCTGTTCAACATGTTTCCTATATATAATATTCTGGTATCTTTACTCTTCTTAAAAATTCTGCACCTATCTCTGGTATTAATGGATTGATATATACACCCGAGCCAAGTTCAAAGCCAGATACCATTGCTACCCTAGGCACTATGCTTAGATACCAGTGGATGAATTCGGAATCTGCATCGCCTATCTTTCCTGACCTTATTACATAATTAAAATCAGGGTGCCCCAGCCCATAGTATAACCTCGCCATGGTTGATTTAAGGTTTTTTGCAAGGTCCCACACCTCTTCTGAAGTTATGTCAGCAAAGGAACCCGAATGCCTTTTTGGAAGTATCCAGATATGAAACGGTGATAGTGCAGCAAATGGAACAAAGGATACAAAATGGTCTGTATTAAATAGAATCCTTGCGCCCTCATTTAACTCCTCACTAATCGTTTTGCACATCAAACAGTCGCCTGTGTCATCAAAGAATCTCATGTACTCCTCAAATCTGTTTCTTATCTGGAGGGGTATTATGGAAAGTCCTACTATCTGTGAGTGTGAATGTTCTATGGAGGTGCCTGATGCAGGGCCATTGTTTTTGAATATAATCACATGCTCTATCCTCGGGTCCTTATATATTTCGAGGAAGCGGTATCTATATGTCTGTATTACCTCCTTTAGAGGTTCAACGGGCAGGGTTGCTGTTGTGAGGTTATGAATGGGTGTTTCTATTATAACCTCGTGGACTCCGACTCCGCTGACACATTTTTTTAATCCAGAGTGTGTTCTTGTCCGTTCACCTTCTTCTGAAATTACTGCAAATTTATTAGGCACAACCCTAATCCTCCAGCCCTTTTCATCGCGAACTGTATATATTTCATCTGGCGTTTTTGACTCATTTCCAGGGCAGAAAGGACATGTTTTAAGGAATCCTGGTTTCTTTTTCTTCTTTACCCCTATGAAGTCATCTGGTCTTTTACTTGCGGTAACAATTACCCATTCCCGTGTTACGAAGTTCAATCTCAGTTCGGGCATTTTTTACCTCCCCACCTATCGCTTCCATCATTTATTTCTGTTTATTATCTCCACATGCTGGGCAGCTAGGGTCCCTCGGGGCCTTAAAAATCCTGAACTCAGTCCTGCCCCCATCCCATACAAGGAGTCTTCCTTTGATGTTTATACCAATGCCGGTCAGATATTTAATGGTCTCAAGGGCCTGAAGGGAGCCTATAACCCCTGGTGTTGCCCCAACAACGGGAAAGACCTCATTCGGAGGGGCCTCGGGGAAGAGGCAGCGAAGGCAAGGCGTTTCTGGAGATTTTATGAAAGAGAGCATCCCGTCCATGCCCTTTATACTTCCGTAAACCAGGGGTATATTCTTCCTGATGGCTGACTCATTTAAAAGATACCTTGTTGGAAAATTGTCCATGCAATCCACGATTATCTCAGTATCTCCCACAAGTTCATCAATATTCTCAGCAACTATCTTTTCTGGGAGTGCCGTTACCTTTATATAGGGGTTCATTCTTTCAATTGTAAGTTTTCCAGAGACTGCCTTATTTGTGCCTATTCTCATATGGTCATGCAATACCTGTCTATTAAGATTTGTCCGGTCAAGGCAATCGAAATCGCAGATTCTTACATGGCCTATTCCGGCAACAGCAAGATATATTGCTACGGGAGAACCTAAACCTCCTGCACCTGCTATGAATACAGTGGAATTCTTGAGTTTTTCCTGTGCTGTCTCACCCCAGCCATCCATCGACATCTGTCTGTGATATTGTTTAAGCTCCTCCTCTGAAAACTCCATCTCTTTCACTCCCTGAAAGGTTTATTAATTTATTCCTCGGTTTAATAATAAGAAATGCAGAGGCATTTTATCAACAAATGTTGTGGAAGTAGCAAATCTTTTACCTTTTTATAGAAACCTTTGGCATTTATAGAGTAGTATTAACAATAAAAACCTATTAGCACAGGTCGGATAAAAATGCAGGGCTGGATAGTGCCACCGCCAAAAAAACCTACTAAAAGCATAGAGGAATTCAGGAAAGAAAGGGAAGAGAAGATGAAGTGGCTTATCAGGCATGGATACATAAGGTCAGAGCTCATAAGGAATGCAATGCTGAGGGTTCAGAGAGAGGATTTTATACCACACGATTATAGGGATTATGCCTATCTTGAAGTCCCCCTCCCACTTCCTGGGGAGGAGGCTACTATATCATGCCCGCACAGTTATCCCCTTTTTTATGAGCATCTGGGTCTTCATAAAGGCCATAAATTTCTCGAAGTTGGTCTTGGTTCAGGTTATGGCGCTGCACTGGCAAGAGAGATCGTCGGACCAGATGGTCTGGTTGTGTCCATTGAGATTGACCCTTTGACATTCGAATTTGCGAGAAAAAATCTCGAAAAAGAAGGCTACAATGACATTGTACTTGTGAAAGGCGATGGGAGTCTCGGATATCAGGAGATGTCTCCCTATGATAGAATATGCATTACCGCCTCCTTGTCAGTTATTTCGAGTATCACAGAGATTCACCTCCTTTCCATAGGGATTACCCTTTTTATTTCTTACCAAATGCTTCGAGACTTAGATCATATCATTCAATCATAATCTTCCTCTCTTTCTTCTTAGCCTCTTCAGTCTTTAGTATCCTTATCTCAAGAACCCCATCTTTGAATTTTGCAGCTGCCTTTTCAGTCTGTACTTCAGCAGGCAGTCGGAAAGAACGAGTAAAAGAGCCGTATGAACGTTCAAGCCTGTAATAATCCTTCTTTTCGACTTTCTCTTCCTTCTTCTTCTCTCCAGAGATAGTTATAGTATCTTCAGTCAGCTTCACATCGAGATCCTCTTTCCTCATCCCGGGTAGCTCTGCCTTTACTACCACCTCATCTCCTTCCTCAAAGACGTCCACAGATGGAGAGACTTCCTCAATTTCTGGCAGCCTTAACCTTGGAAACCAAGACGGCATTAAAGAAAAGGGCCTTCTGAAAAAATCCTCAAACCATCTCTCCATTTCCTCGAAGGGTGAAAGGGCTTTTGTTGGTTCAACCCTTATTAACTCCTTTGATTTTTTCTTTGCCATAATGCACCTCCTGAAAATAAAATCTCAAGACATATTTTTAATAAAAGTATCAATTAAGTCAAGTTTTTAAGGCCATCAGAGTGATGTGTTATAATTATATATACTATTAACTCTAAGAACTCTCAGGAGATGCCATGGATATTCAAAAAATGGTAGAGGAGATTATAAAGAGATTAAAAAAAGAGTACCCTGAGCCCAGGACAGCCCTCAATTTCAGTAACCCCTTCGAACTTCTCGTTGCAACCATACTTTCAGCACAGACTACAGATACTCATGTAAACAAGGTAACAGAAAACCTGTTTAAAAAATACAAATCTGTCAAGGACTATACGAATGTATCCATCGAGACACTTCAGAAGGACATAAGCTCCATAAATTTTTACAAGACCAAGGCAAAGAATATTCATGATTCGGCAAAGATGATAGTTGAAAAATTCAATTCAAAGGTTCCTAAAACAATGGATGAACTCACGAGCCTTCCAGGAGTGGCGAGAAAGACGGCTAATATAATACTTTTTAATGCCTATGGAATGAATGAAGGCGTCGCCGTAGACACCCATGTCAGACGTATGGCTTACAGACTTGGACTTACGAAGAATGAAGACCCGGTTAAGATAGAAAAAGACCTCATGGCGATAACTCCAAAGGAAGAATGGGGAAATCTCTCACACCTCTTAATACTTTATGGAAGAAAGATTTGCCAGGCAAAAAAGCCTCAACACAGTAGATGCATCCTTTTCGATATCTGCCCATCGAGGAATATATAATTTTTTACAATAACTCTTCGACCTAAAGGTATTTTTGCTAACATAATTTCACCTCCTGATAGATTCAAAAAATTTTAGGCCCATGATTCAATCCGTCAAATTGCATCTTAGCCCGCCTCTATGTTAGTATTTTGCAAATCTTCTTGAGGAGAAATAATATGGTTAAAATCCCGATAACAGAGGAGATACTTGATCGAGTTTTTTTATTACAGAAAAGATTGTAGTATTTGAGGGTCTGGATGATGTCTTTGAATATATCCTAAGAACCTCTGTGATGCTAACCAGGGCTGAGGCAGCCACCATCAGGGTTTTCGATATAAATACAGGCAAACTCAAGATTGTAAAAGGGTTTGGAGTCTCCTCTGGTTTTCTATCACAACCACCCATAAGGCTTGGAGAGGGCATAACTGGCCGCGTGGTTCTGGAGGGAAAGCCCTTTTCAACTGATGATGTAATGAAAGTACCCTACTGTGTTCACAAAGAGCTTGCAAGGCTTGAAGGAATAAGGGCTATAATGAGTGTACCCTTGAAGACGAGGGAGGATACTATTGGATGTATAACTGTTTATAGAAAAAAGGCAGAGTCTTTTGCAGAGCATGACCTTCTTCTCCTCAGTATATTTGCATCCGAGGTAGTTGAGGCGGTAGAGAAGACAAGACTTATTGAAGAGCTCAAGAAACAGGCGACGTTTGACCTCCTGACAGGGGTTTATAACAAGAATACGCTCATTAGAGAGCTTGATTCGAAGATGAGGTTAGCACTCAGACATGGCTATGACACGAGTATTATATTCATAGACATAGATAATTTCAAAAATTTTAATGATACCTACGGGCATCTTCTCGGGGATAAACTGCTCTGTGACCTTGTGAGGGTTCTGAAACTCCATTGCAGAAAGACAGATGTAATAGGGAGATTTGGAGGCGAAGAGTTTGTTGTTATTGCTCCACATACGGATAAAAACGAGGCGTTAATATTTGCTAATAAACTAAGGGAGATTGTCTGCCATCACAAATTTGCTGGAAAGGATAACGATGTGGATATTACAATTAGTGCAGGGGTATCATCTATCCCTGAGGATGGACTGGATGTAACAGATATATTAAAAAAAGCGGATGATGCCATGTACAGGAGCAAATTGGAAGGTAAAAACAGGGTAACGGTATGGGCGGATGAAAAGTGAGAGACTAAACAATCTGGTCTAAAACGATACCTCTGTACCCTTATCCATACTGTAAATGGGGTAAATCTTATAGTTTTTTATCCAGGGCTGCCTGATTGTGAAGTCTGTTCTGTGCCAGAGAAAAACCCAAGGCGCATCCTCGACAATCAGTTCCTCTGCCTTTTTATAAAGTAGATTCCTTTCTTCTCCATACAATGTATGCTGCCCCTTTTCTATCAAAGAGTCGACAGCAGGATTGCTATACCTTGCCCTGTTGCCACCTGCACCGAAATTGGAAGAATGAAATAAAGGGAAGAGGAAATTCTCAGGGTCAGGGTAATCAGCCCACCAGCTCAGGTAGAACATATGAGATTCTCCTCTGTTGATTGCCTCTTTATAAGCACTCCATTCGAGCTGTTTTATCCTCACATCTATTCCGACAGCCTTGATATAAGACTGGATAACCTCTGCAATATCAATAACTTCTTGGTCTGCTGTTATGTAAAAACTTATTGTGATGCCCTCCTGCCCTTCTCTTTTAATCATTTCCCTTGCCTTTTCAGGATTGTATTCATAATGTGGTGGACTATTCCACTTTCGCATGTTATCAGGCACAGGGCCCGCTGCCAATCTACCACGCCCTTCACAAATCGTATTGAGTATCTTTTCTCTGTCAATAGCATGATTTATCGCCCTTCTGAGTTGGGGATTATTAAAAGGCGGTCTTGAGCAATTTAGACCGAGATAATAAGTATTTATGCCTTTAAGGGATGAAATAAGATTCTGCCTTGTAGGATCCTTCTTATATCTCGAATATTCCGAAGCAGGTATTGTGATTATATGAATGTTTCCGAGTTCATACTCCGTTACTGCTGTTAGATCCTCAGGTATTATCCTGTAAATTATGCCCTTGACCCTTGCAGGGCTATCAAAATAATCCTCTCTTTTTTCGAGCCTTAACTCCCTGTTTGGTAACCATTCCTTCAGTACGAAGGGCCCTGTCCCAATGGGATGACTCGAAAAATCAGGCCCGAGTCTTTCAACCTCTTCGAAAGGCACAACATAAGCAGCAGTCATAGTAAGGAGGCTGAGAAAAGGAGAGAAGGGTCTTTTTAGGTGTATCTCGAGTGTGTAATCATCTATTACCTTTATTCCTTTAACATCCCCAGCCCTGCCTCTCATGAAGTCATCTGCACCGAGGATTTTTTCGAGTACCCACGTGTTAGGAGATTTGCTCTCAGGGTCTAATATTTTCTGAAAGGAATACTTCAAATCATAGGCCTTAACCCCCCGTTTATTTGAGAAATATACACCGCGCTTTAACCTGAAGGTATAGGTCAAACCATCACTGGATACTGACCAGTCTCTCGCAATATCTGACTGAATGCCCAAGTCGTCACCGAGCCTGACAAGGCCATTAAAAAGTTTTGCAGCTATTGATCCACCTGTGACATCAACTATGAGGGCAGGGTCGAGGGTTGTGGGATTCGTACTAAGTCTGTAATAGATATAGCCTTCAAGACGGTTGTCTGAAGAACAGGAAATAAGATTGAGTAACAGGTTACAGGTAACAAGAAGCTGAGCCGCCGATTTTAAGACTCCTGACATATTCACATTATAGAAGAAGTTTTTTAAGATCTTAAAAGACTTGTTCTTTTTGATGCCTCTACAAAAGAACGAAAAAGTGTTAAAGAAAGGCTGTCATCCATGAGACGTTCAGGGTGCCACTGCACCCCAATAAGAAAAGGATAGTCTTCTCTATAAAATGCCTCTATAAGTTTATCTGGAGAAGATGCAAAACCTATAAGGCCTGCCCCGAGTTCCTTTACTGCCTGGTGATGTGTGCTGTTCACAGAAAACTCTCCTTCTTTAAAAAAGCTATTTTTCTCAATCACAGCTATATGATAACCCTTCCTGTGATTAATTTCTAATGGCATCTGTGACTCAACCCCGTTAGAAAACTTAGGTAGATGTTTTTTACCACGCCTAAAGGGCGGTGTTTTCTTTCTAACGGGGTCAATATCTTGGTATAGCGTACCCCCGAAAGCAACATTTATAAGTTGCATACCGTAACATATGCCAAGAACAGGTTTATGGCGATTTACTACCTCTCTGAGTAAGAAAATCTCAAAATCACTTCTTTGTCTCGGGACTGGTCTAACCTGAGGCATTATGACTTCATTATAATAAAATGGATCGAGGTCATCTCCTCCAGGGATGAGAAGTCCGTCAATCCTTTCTGCATAGAATACGGGATTACCTGCCGGAGGGATTAATATCGGCATGCCACCAGCCTTTATTATTGCATCTAAATAATGATTCTCAATTTTAAGATATTCATTTTCTATATCTAATGTTATTCCGACTATTGGACTATCTTCCATGCCGTAATATCCTTCCTGTTTTTGAGTCTGTCAGTTGCCCTTCACACATGGCAGGTAAACCGTTAACGAGAACATAATGGATTCCCTCCGGTCTCAAAAAGGGCTCATCAAATGTTGCCCTGTCAATTATCCTTTTATGGTCAAAGACGACAATGTCTGCAAAGGCACCTTTTTTTATAATTCCCCTTTCATTAATACCGAATGTCTCAGCAGGAAGCATCGTTATCTTATGTATGCCTTCACTCATACTTGTGAGACCCTCATTTCTGACATATTTTCCAAGAAATCTCGGGAAGCTCCCAAAGCCCCTCGGGTGGGGCCTACCTTTGCAAGTAGGGCCTGAAAAACACCTCGCAGAACTGTCTGTGCCAATCATGCAATAAGACAGGGATAAGAACCTTTTCAGGTTCTCCTCATGCATAGATGAAAAAATAGCGTTAACCTTCAGTTTTTCCTCAATCAGGATCTCAATAAGTATATCAACAGGCTCTCTGCCCTTAATGCGGGCAATATCTGAAAGGCCCTTTCCTTCCATCCACCTATTCCTCTCTGAAGTGACGGAAGATATGTAAACTTTCTTCCAGTAATCCTTAAAGGAGTGGGCATTAAGTATCTGTTTTTTAATTTTTTCTCGAATCCTTAAACTCTTTAGCCTCTTCAACTCTTCTTCCGTTCCCCCTGAATAAGTCCATGAAGGCAGTATTACATCCAGATCTGTGCTCGAAGCAGTATAGGGGTATCTATCACACGTCAAAGGGACATCCTCCTTTTTTGACTCTTTCATTAGTGATATAGCATTTTCTATCTTATGCCAGTTTTCCTCGCCGCTCGTCTTGATATGTGAAATATGAACCTTAATCCCCGCTTCTTTACCTATCCTTATTGTCTCCTCGATAGATTCTATTAATCTATCTCCTTCACTTCTCATATGGGATGTATAGATAAGATTTTTACAACATCCTGCCATCTCAATCAGTTCTTCTGTCCTTGAATAAACGCCCGGTGGATATATCAACCCTGTTGATAGTCCTATAGCCCCTTCGCTGATTGATTCCCTAAGGAGGGCACTCATCTTCTTTATATCGGACTTTGTTAATTCCTGGTCTTTGTATCCCCTCACAGATGCCCTTATGTTGCCGTGACCTACGAGGGTAGCAAAATTAATAGCTATGCCTCTCTTTTCAAGGATCTGGAAATACTCTTCAAAGGTCGACCAGCGTTCATGGATACCGAATTCCTTAAAGTCTTCTTCTCTTTGAGTAAGGGCCTTGCTAAAGAGCGGAGCGGCAGAAAGGCCACAGTTTCCATTTATTTCAGTTGTTATCCCCTGACATATCTTGCCCTCCGCACGAGGATCAGCAAGCAGTGTAAATTCGGAATGTGAATGGGTATCTATAAATCCGGGAGCAACTGATAAGCCATCAGCATCTATAACCTTTTCTGGCCTTAGCATAGTTCCTGATTTATTGCCTTTGATGTCTTGATCAACAAAGACAATCTTGTCACCCGATATGCCTAAATCTGCCTTAAAAGGCTCTGAACCTGTGCCGTCAAAAACAAGGCCATCTTTTATAAATAGGTCAATCCTCACAGGACACCTCTAACCTTCATCGTCCTGATAGATGCAGATACCAAGACCTTCTCAGTGATAGCGATAAGGGCGGGCGAATTAAAAGGTATCTCAGGTGACAATGGGATCTATAGCCCGGCAACTTTCTGTATTGTCGGGGTAGAATTCATGTATGTATTAAGCCCCATAGCAATCGCCTTTGCTATCTGTATTCTGTAGGACTCCTTTGAGAGAAGCCCTTCCTCTTCAGGGTTACTTATGAACGAAACTTCAACGAGGATCGAGGGCATCCTGGCACCGAAAAGCACAAAAAAGAGTGCCTGCTTGACGCCACGGTCTACTATATCTTCATAACCATTATTTAGAGTTGATACCATAGATTTCTGGATATAGTGGGCAAGCTTAATAGATTCATCTCTTTTGTTTTGCCTCAAGAGGTCACTCTTGATTGTCTCTAAGATATCCATCTGTCGATGGATCTCTCTCATCCTCTTTAGTGATATTGCATTCTCCCTTGCAGCAACCCTCATGGCCTCTTCGTCGTTTGTCCAGTTAAGCAGATAGGTCTCTATACCTTTAGCCTCTCTTCTTGGACTTGCATTGGCATGTATTGACACAAAGAGGTCTGCATTCTTATTGTTTGCTATGGCAGTCCTCTCTTCGAGAGATATAAATATATCTGTCTCCCTTGTGAGAAAAACCTCATTTAATGGATCAGCCAAAAGGATTTCTTTGAGTTTTAGTGCTATATCAAGCACAATATCCTTTTCATAAAGCCCTCCCGGTCCTATTGCACCCGGATCATGGCCTCCGTGACCAGGGTCAATAACAATCCTTCTTTTAATTATAGTCGCCTCTGGTCTATTCATCTTTTTCGTTCCATAGACATCTATAACAAGTCTTACAGGATTATCAAGGATAAAGGCATTAAAATCTGCAATCTTTTCGAGGTCAAGGACAACTCTAACAGTATCGGAGTTGAACTGGCCTGCCCTTATTTCCCTCAAAATCCCGTCTCCGACAGGGAAACCCTTTCTCACTTCCTTTGCTATTGTGGTATTTTTCAGGTCGAAATAAATCCTGTCGGGATTCGATATGCGATTTGTTGAAAACTCAAAAGGCCCTGAGAGATCGACCACAACCCTTGTATAATCAGGTGATGACCAGTAACGAATGCCTTTGACCTCTATTTTTTCAGAGGCTATAGAGGATGCACTTAAGAAGAACAGAGAAAACAGCGATAAGGTAACGAAGTATTTTAATATAACCTTGTTAACCGATTTAGGATTCATGCTGACTAAACAGCCCGGACAGCACTTATCTCCGGTATCTCTCTCTTTAAGTTTGCCTCGACCCAGTTTTTCAGTGTAAGAGTTGACATAGGACATGAGCCACATGCACCCTTAAGCCTCACATAAACAACATTTTCCTTTATATCCACAAGTTCTATGTCTCCACCGTCTAACCTGAGGCCAATCCTTATTTTTGCAAGAACCTCTTCAACCTTTTCCTTAAGCATAAACCCTCCTTTACCCCGTTAGAAAGAAAGCTCCGACCTTTCTAATGGGGGTTACATTTTTATCATATTATAATCTTAATACTTTAAATTTCAATAAAATTCTCTTGATGAATTTTTTCCTGATAAACTTTTTCACAGTATAAAATTATCTTTCTCCCTCTCGGGGATTTGTTTAAACCATTGAAAGTTGGATAATTGTTCGAAACCTTTACCGGCATGAGAGACGATAAATTACTGTATGAAGAGGTATAATAAAAATATGATTCATGTCCACAACATGTCCACAAGAGGAGCCTTATTATATTGTTTTAAGTACATTTAGTTTCTGATTGAACCTTAGCGTGGTTTTTAGTATTTTAAAGCGATAGCCGGAGTGGCGGAATTGGCAGACGCAAGGGACTTAAAATCCCTCGGAACTCTGTTCCGTGCCGGTTCAAATCCGGCCTCCGGCACCAATAAAATTCTCAATCCTCATTTTACCTACCTATAGGCATTATAACCAAGGGTTCTTCCTTAGGAGTCATATTTATAATACTTTTTACTTCCTCATTATCAAAGGCCCCGACAACTACAATTCCAAGATTTAATGAAACTGCCTGTAAACAAACGTTTTGAGCTGCATGGCCTGCCTCTATATGCACATACCTTAAACCTCTTTTCCCATACTTTTGAGTCGTTCGTTCATAAACTGCGGAAAATACTATGACTGCAGCACCGTCTTTAACACAGGGCTGTCTGAGGGCGGCTGCAGATAGTTCACCTCGTTTATCCCCTTTTGCAACCCTCACCAATTCATGTCCCTGGGGTTTATATTTATAAATTCCTGCAGGAAGGTCATTCACATTTCCAACAACTACATAAACTTCGAGGGGATAAAGGGCTCCTGCAGAAGGTGCTGTCCTGAAACCCCTCGGATCTGTAATTCCTTGTGCAGCCCAGAGAAGCTGTGAAACTTCAGAAAGCGTCAAAGGCACGTTTTTATAATCTCTGATAGATCTCCTTTCAAGTAAAGCTTTCTCGACTGATATCTTGCTGCTATACTTAGGCTCAGGTAGCTTTACCACCACATGGTTTACAATATCTTTAGGTTCGCATCCTGCGAAAGATTCGACTCCTTTGATTGATGGTAACATTATCAACGATAATATTGAATAAATTATGGTTGTTAAAAGTATTTTTTTACTCATAATCTTCCCCCTTAGTCATTTCTTACTTCCTTTCAAGATTAAAATTCCTAACACAATACAAATCAGCCCAATCAGTAAGAACAGAAAGAAGAATTTAAAGACAAAGCGTGAACTTATTAAAAAAATTATGGCTATGACAAATAAGGCTAAAACAGTCTTGGCCTGGCTTTTTGTCATTCTGAACTTCTCCCTTATTCTTTACAAAGGTTTAAATCTTTCTCTTGAAAGATGCTATCACTAAAATCTTAAGTTTTTCAACTATTAATCTGTGGAAAAATTGAAATACCATCGTATTTAATTTAAAATAAGCATGAATTATAAAGTTAATGGCTATTATGAAACCCTACCCTTTTAAAAATTGGAAACTTAGGTTCTGAAGATATGGTAAAAAGGATCCGCTTCAGTCTTATATATTTCCTAATCGCCCTTGGAGTGATATTTCTCATCCAGCAATATATCCCTACCCGTGAATTCGAAACCATTAGCTACAGCGAATTCAAAGTGCTCCTGAAAGAAGGCCTAATTAACGACCTTGGGATCAAAAAGGACAGTATAGAGGGTGAATTCCTTGAAGGCGCCCAGGAACATCTCTTAAGCCTCCGCGATGAAAGGGATGAGAGAAAAATAAAGAGACTTAAAGCGATAAAAGTATTCTTTGTCTACAGGATGGAAGACACTGATCTTTTAAGAGAGCTGGGCGAAAAAGGTATCCGCTATTCTGCAAAGCCAGAGGTCACATGGTTTAAGACCCTCCTTTTATGGATAATACCAATATTCATATTCATTGCAATTTGGGGCTATCTCCTCAGGAAGATGGGAGCCCCTGGTGAGGGTCTCATGGCAATAGGCAAAAGCAAAGCAAAGGTCTATGTGGAAGGTGAAACCAAAATAACCTTCGAAGATGTAGCAGGGGTAGATGAGGCAAAGGAGGAGCTCAAAGAAGTCATAGCCTTCCTCAAAACCCCTCAAAAGTTCCAGAGCCTTGGCGGAAAGATCCCAAAAGGGATACTCCTTGTGGGGCCTCCTGGCACAGGCAAGACCTTGCTTGCCAGGGCAGTCGCAGGTGAGGCAAAGGTGCCTTTTTTAAGCCTCAGTGGTTCTGCTTTCGTTGAGATGTTCGTCGGGGTCGGCGCTGCAAGGGTGAGAGACCTCTTCAGCCAGGCTGAAAAACTTGCTCCTTGTATCATCTTCATAGACGAGATAGATGCCCTCGGAAAGGCCCGTGGCATAAGCCCCGTAGCAGGGGTTGATGAAAGAGAGCAGACCCTCACACAGCTCCTTTCCGAGATGGATGGCTTTGACACAAAAAAGGGCGTAATCATAATGGCGGCAACAAACCGCCCGGAAATCCTTGATCCTGCCCTCCTCCGCCCTGGTAGATTTGACAGGCACATCCTTGTTGATAGACCAGACCTCAAAGGCAGAGAAGATATCCTCCGAGTTCACACAGCGAGGGTAAAACTTACGCCTGGTGTTGACCTTAAAGTACTTGCATCAATGACTCCGGGAATGGTCGGTGCAGATATCGCTAATATCGTTAATGAGGCGGCCCTCCTTGCAGCAAGAAAGAATAAGGAGTTCATAGAGATGGCCGACTTCGAAGAGGCTATAGAAAGAACTATAGCAGGCCTCGAAAAGAAAAGCAGGGTAATAAATAAAAGGGAAAGGGAGATCGTAGCTTACCATGAATGTGGACACGCCATAGTAGCAAGCATTCTACCCCATGCAGACAGAATAAGAAGGATTTCGATTATTCCTCGAGGCATAGCCGCCCTCGGTTATACTATCCATCTCCCTACAGAGGAAAGGTACCTCCTTACAAAATCAGAGCTCCTCGACCGAATAACCGTCATGCTCGGCGGTAGAGCTGCGGAGGAGCTTATCTTTGGAGAGGTATCAACGGGCGCTAAGAATGACCTTGAAAGGGCTACGGAGATGGCAATAAGTATGGTCAAGGCCTATGGGATGAGCGAAAAACTCGGCCCCCTCTCCTTTGATAGAGGACGCCCCCTCTTTCTTGAGGTCCCCTGGAGCCCACCAAAAGACTATAGTGAAGAAACAGCCAGGAAGATAGATGAGGATGTAAAAACAATAGTCGTAGAGGCATACGAAAGGGCTAAATCCATCCTTACAGAGAGACTCGAAAAAATTAAAAAGGTTGCCTCCCAGCTCCTCGAAAAAGAGGTCATTGAAGGTGATGAGCTGAAAAAACTCCTGGAGGGGTAAGGCACCCTCAGATTCCAAGAATTATCTCTTTTCCTTCTATGTCAACTCTGTCAATCCTGACCTTTAACTCCTTGCCTATGCTGAATCTCTTTTTCCTATGAATTCCACAAAGGCTCAGGCTTTTTTCATCATACTGATAGAAATCATCAGTCATGTGTGAGACATGGAGGAAGCCTTCAACGTAGTAATCCTTAAGCCTTATCTTTAATCCATAAGATGTAACTGAGACCACCTTTCCTTCAAATTCCTCACCTACTTTATCCTTCATAAACCAGACCCTCATTGCATCTAAAACTGTCCTTTCAGCCTCATCAGATTGCCTCTCCATCCTTGATGAATGAAAGGCGATATCTGGTAAGATGGACTCCATTTCCTGAATCCTTTTATCGCCAAGATATTTTTTTGTAAGGACTTCTCTCAAAATCCTGTGGACAACGAGGTCAGGATACCTTCTTATAGGAGAAGTAAAATGGGTATAGCATTCAGATGCCAGTCCAAAGTGGCCGACATTCACAGGAGAATATCTTGCCTGCTTTAGACTTCTCAATATCATGAGGTTTATTATCTCCTCCTCTGGGATACCGCGAATCTGTTTCAGTAAGTCAGAGAAACCCTTTAGTTTTATGATCTTTCTGCCTTTCAGTGTCGGAAGGGAGTTAATAATTCTCATTATCTCTTCCACCTTAGTGGCTTCGGGTTCTTCGTGTATCCTGTAAAGGCTTGGCACACCGTTGCTTTCAAGATACTCGGCAACTGCCTCATTGGCAGCAATCATGAATTCCTCTATTATCATGTGAGCAAAGTTCCTCTCTGCCTTTATGATGGCTTCTGGCTTACCCTGAATGTCGAGAAGAATCTCCGGCTCAGGCAGGTCGAAATCAAGGCTTCCCCTTCTTAGTCTCCGACCCTTCAAGATATTGCACAATTCTCCCATTGTCTCTAAATCATAGAGGAGATAATCGTATTTTTCTTTTTCTTTAGGGTCCTCATCGACGAGTACCTTTTTGACTGATGTATAGGTCATGCGTTCATCGCTTATGATGACGCTCGGGTAGAACTTACTGTTTAACCGTTGTCCATCCCTATCAAATTCCATTTTAACTGTAAAGGCCAGCCTCTCCACTTTTGGTCTCAGACTGCAAAGGTCTTCTGAAAGCTCCTTTGGAAACATAGGGATAACCCTGTCAGGAAAATAAACGCTTGTGCCTCTTTTCCTCGCCTCAATGTCAATGGCTGAATCCCACCCCACATAGTGTCCAACATCAGCTATGTGAACCCATAGTCTGTACACGCTATCTGTCTTATGGATTGATACAGCATCGTCAAAATCTCTTGCCCTTTCACCATCAATGGTAACAGTAGTGAGATGACGTAAATCCTTTCTTTTCTGTTCCTTAGGTTCTATTATCCGGTGTTTTGAATGGAGTTTTCTTGCTTCTTCAAGTACATTATGTGGAAACTTTCTTGAGAGATTAAATTCATCTATAATGCCTTCTATCTCATCTTTAGGATTCCCTGGCTTCTCTAATATCTTGATGATTCTGCCTGCCGGTGGTCTTGTGTCCGTTGGATAGCTTATTATCTCAGCAATAACGCTGTCTCCATCCTTTGCCTTACCTCTATCTCTCGGAGCAATATGAAGGTCAAAGGGAACGGACTTGTTCTTGGGCCTGGCATAAAACCCTACCCTGCTGACCTCAAATGTTCCCACTACCCGTGTATGTGCCCTTTCCAGTACCCTGATTATCCTGCCTCCCCTTCTAACTGGATTTTCAATCCTTGCTACAACTCTATCGTTGTTCATGGCCCCGAGGGTTAACCTTGCAGGAATAAATATATCCCTCTTTCCAGGTTCTTCCGGTACAACAAATCCATAACCATCCCTGTGTGCCTCAAAATAGCCTGTTACAAGACCCATCTCCTCTGCAGGTCCATAAAGCCCTTTTCTTGTCCTGACTATATCGCCACCACTGGACATCTCTCGGAGGAGTCTTTTGAGTTTGCGTCTTTCTGATGAAGTAAGGTTCAGGGAATAAACTATTTCGCGGAAGCCTATGGGTCTTGTGACCTTTTCTTTAAAAAAAGTTATTAGTAAATTCTTTGTAATCATCTCCCACTTACCCCCTTTTCTGAAGGGGGGAACTGTATTTCCACACGATTCCCTGAAGAATCAATTTAATTATCTCGGCATCGACTGTATCATGTGGTATAATAATTATATATTGATAAAGGGCCTTTGTGATATGGAAAAGAAAATTAAAAAGGCTATATTTCCTGCTGCAGGCCTCGGGACAAGGTTTCTGCCTGCAACAAAGGCATCCCCAAAGGAGATGCTGCCTATAGTTGATAAGCCGATGATCCAGTATGCGATTGAAGAGGCAAGTGCATGCGGGATAGAGGAGT
This sequence comes from Thermodesulfovibrionales bacterium, assembly GCA_030019415.1. Classification (GTDB taxonomy): domain Bacteria; phylum Nitrospirota; class Thermodesulfovibrionia; order Thermodesulfovibrionales; family SM23-35; genus JASEEX01. Next base: position 19,389 of record JASEEX010000017.1, on the reverse strand, counting down.
TTATAATTATCACAGGAAAATATAAACGTGCCATAGAAGATCATTTTGATTCTGCCTTCGAACTTGAAGAGAGCCTAAAGAGGGCGGGGAAGAAAAGACTTCTTGAAGAGATTAGCAGATTGAACCAACTGAACTTTGCATATATCAGGCAGAAAGCAGCCCTCGGATTGGGCCATGCAATATATTGTGCTAAGCCATTTGTAAAAGACGAACCTTTTGCAGTTCTTTTGAGTGATGATATTATTGACCCCGATGATAACTTACTTCAGGATATGATAAACCTTTACAGGAAACTTAACTCCCCTGTCATCGCCCTGCAGCAAGTCCTTATGGCAGATATAAACAAATACGGGGTGATTGAAGGGATAAGGGAAGGAGATAGTGTTTACAGGATCACTAACCTCGTGGAAAAACCAAGGGCTATGGAAGCACCTTCTGACCTGGCAATAATTGGACGTTATATCCTAACACCTGATGTCTTTGATATCCTCGCAGGTGTCAGTTTCGGCAGGGATGGGGAGATACAATTAACAGACGCACTTCATGGGTTATTGAAGAAACGCCCGATATACGGGTATCTATTTAAAGGGAAAAGATATGATGCAGGTGATAAATTTGGCTACCTTAAGGCAATAGTTGACCTTGCATTGAAGAACCCAAAGGTTTCCGAGCAATTTAAAGAGTACCTTGTTGAGGTTGCGACAATGATAAAAAGCAGTATATAAAAAGTTGAGGAGATAAGGAGATATGGTAATAGATATAGAACAGAAAAGTGATAAAGAGATCGAGATACCTGACAATCTGCCCGTGCTACCTGTGAAGGATATTGTTGTGTTCCCTTACATGATACTCCCTCTTTTTGTGGGAAGGGAAATGTCAATTAGGGCTATAGAGTATTCCCTCAACACAAACAGAATGGTGCTTCTCATCACACAAAAAGACCTCGATATCGAAAGCCCAACTATTGAGGACCTTTACTCTGTGGGAACTGTAGGCGTCATAATGAGGATGCTCAAGCTTCCTGATGGCAAGGTGAAGATACTTGTTAGGGGTCTGAGCAAGGCAAGGGCATTGAGTTATTCGGAGACCGAGCCCTTCTTAAAGGCCGATATAGAGAAGATAAGTGAAAAGAAACCTGAGGTACTTACTATAGAAGATGAGGCACAGATAAGGGCAGTAAAAGAACAGTTGGATAAGACTGTTTCTCTCGGCAAAATAATACTTCCTGACGTAATGGGAGTCGTGGAAGGCATTGAGGACCCAGGAAGGCTCGCCGACCTTGTTGCCTCAAATATTGGGCTAAAAACAGAACAGGCCCAGGAGATACTTGAGATAACAGATCCTGTCCAGAGGTTGAAACGTGTCAGTGAAATATTAGGAAGGGAGATAGAACTTCTAACAGTCCAGCAAAAGATTCAGTCTGAGGCGAGGGGTGAGATTGATAAAACACAGCGCGAGTATTTCCTGAGAGAACAGCTCAAGGCAATACAGAAAGAACTCGGGGAGATCGACGAGAGGACAGAAGAGATCAATGAGTTCAGGAAAAAGATTGAGGATGCAAAGATGCCAGAAAAGGTGATGAAAGAGGCTGATAAGCAGCTCAAACGCCTTGAGAAGATGCACCCAGACAGTGCAGAGGCCGCTACTGTTAGGACATACCTTGATTGGCTAGTTGAAATTCCCTGGTCGAAGTCAACAACAGATAGCCTCGATATAAAGGCTGCGGAAAAAGTGCTTAACGATGACCATTATGATCTCGAAAAGGTAAAGGAGCGCATCTTAGAGTATCTTAGTGTCAGAAAGCTAAAGGAAAAGATGAAAGGGCCTATCCTCTGTTTTATTGGCCCTCCAGGTGTTGGAAAGACCTCTCTCGGCAGGTCTATAGCACGAGCCTTGGGAAGGGAGTTTGTCCGTATGTCCTTGGGGGGAATGCGCGATGAAGCAGAGATCAGAGGACACAGAAGAACTTATATCGGTGCACTTCCTGGAAGGATAATACAGGGCATAAAAACTGCAGGGACAAATAATCCTGTGTTTATGTTGGATGAGATTGATAAGATCGGAATGGACTTCAGGGGAGATCCATCCTCAGCCCTTCTTGAAGTTCTGGACCCGGAACAGAATTATTCATTCGTGGATCACTATCTTGGAGTTCCTTTTGACCTATCGAAGGTTATGTTTATTACGACGGGTAACCTCGTGGATACAATACCGAGCCCATTAAGAGACAGAATGGAGATAATCTATCTATCTGGCTATACAACGGAGGAAAAGCTCGGTATCGCAAAGAACTACCTGATACCCAAGCAGTTAGAGGAGCATGGCATCAGCAGTAAGATATTGAAAATTACCGACTCGGGACTTCGTAGTATCATCTCACAGTATACAAGGGAAGCAGGAGTCAGAAACCTCGAGAGGGAAATTGCTAACGTCTGCAGAAAAGTGGCAAAGAAGATAGCCGAGGGTAAGGAGAAAACGTTTGTAATAAATGCACAGAATCTTCATAAATACCTCGGTGTGCCTAAATTCCTGCCCGAAGAAGAGATGGAGAAGGATGAGGTTGGTGTCTCAACAGGCCTCGCATGGACAGAGGCTGGTGGAGACATTATCTATGTTGAGGCAACACCCATGAGGGGGAAAGGCTCATTCACCCTCACAGGACAGCTCGGGGATATTATGAAGGAGTCTGCCCAGGCTGCTTTGAGTTATGTGCGTTCAAGGTCAAAGACACTCGGCATAAAGGACGATTTATTTTCTAAAACAGACCTCCATATTCATGTCCCTGCAGGTGCGATACCAAAAGACGGGCCTTCAGCAGGTATTACAATGGCTACTGCCATTGCTTCAGCCCTTACAGGAAAGGCTGTTAATAAAAATGTTGCAATGACCGGGGAGGTTACACTGAGGGGCAGGGTGCTACCAGTTGGAGGACTGAAAGAAAAAACCCTCGCTGCAAAAAGGATGGGAATAAATAAGGTAATTATCCCGAAGCGGAACAGGAAAGACCTTGATGATATTCCAAAATATATCAAAAAGGATATGGAGTTTGTGTTTGCTGAGACAATGGATGATGTACTAAAGGTTGCCCTGAAAAAAACAAATAGTCGGAAGTCAAAAAAGACAGCCAATAGTTATAAGTCATCAGTCCGAAAAAGGGCGCTGTTGGGAGGCTAAAGCCTCCCTTGCCCTGCGAATATGTGTAATCCCTTATATCGTTCACCATAATTATGATATGAAACTTTCTCAAATCGGGGAGTTGTCCCTCTTAGAGCAAATAAGGAAGAGGTTTGAAGAACATTCACGCCATATTATCGTAGGTATAGGCGATGATGCTGCTGTATTAAAACCAGTAGATAAAAACCTCCTCCTGACTGCTGACATGATGGTCGAGGGGGTTCATTTTGACCTCAATTTTATAACCCCTTATCAGCTCGGCTTCAAATTGATATCTGTTAATGTAAGTGACATCTACGCTATGGGTGGTAAGCCCGGGTTCCTTCTACTTAATATTGCGATGAGTAAGAATACAGAAAAGGAGGTACTTGACCGGTTTCTTGACGGGATCCATGGGGCAATGAAGCTATATACTGTATCCCTTGTTGGCGGGGATCTTTCCTCTTCAAACAAAGGCATGACTCTATCAGCAACACTTATTGGGTATACAAAAAGATACATAAAACGCTCCGGAGCAAAGATAGGTAACAGAATCTATGTAACAGGGAACTTAGGGGATTCAGCCTGTGGCCTTGAGTTGCTGAAGAAGATAAGAAGGACTGTCCCCCTGCAAAGAAATCGTTCAACGTTTAACGTTCAACGTTTAACGGAAAACTCTGAAATCCTAACTTTTAACTCTAAACTTTCTGAATTGGGGTTATCCTGGAATGATGTTGAGCCATTGCTCAGGAGGCACCTCTTGCCTGAGGCGAGGGACTCGAAGGAATTTGTCAGGAATGCAACATCAATGATAGATATAAGTGACGGCCTTCTTATTGATTTATCGAGGCTCTGCGATGAAAGTAAGGTTGGCGCTAGAATATACATTAAAAATATTCCAATGTCTTCCGAACTCAAAAAGACTGCTTCATATCTTGGCATTCCACCAATTAAGTTAGCCTTATCAGGTGGAGAGGATTATGAACTGTTGTTTACCACACCCGCAGAGAAAAAGGTTAAGGCAATATACATTGGAGACATTACAGAATCGGAAAAGATTATTATACATACTTTAGGCAGGAAAAAGACATTTTCAGCAGAAGGCTACCAGCATTTTGACGTTCAGGGATAGACTCAGAGAGATTGTAAGGATAAGGGAATCACCTCACAGGATAGCGTTAGCATTCTCATCGGGTGTCTTTATAGGGATGTCTCCCCTATTAGGTCTACATACCCTGCTCGGGGTTGCAGCAGCATGGCTTTTTCGACTCAATACGTTCGCCGTAATTGCCGGTGTGTATATCACGAATCCGTGGACTATTGTGCCGATATATACCTTTAGCACATGGATAGGTGCAAAGTGTCTCGGAACAAAATGGATAATTCCAAAAGTAGACTGGTCAAATATTATCTTCAGCCATCTCCTCAATAACCTGAAGCCCCTTCTGATGCCCTTCATTTTCGGTACATTGCTGGTGGGTTTTCTTACAGCCATTATAAGCTATATTATCATCTACAGGGCAATGAAAAAGGCACACCCTCTTTCCTAATCCTAATCAATTAATTCTCTTTGCAAGCTTCGGTTCAGGTCACAATAAATAGAATCCTATTTTCATTTTGGATAAAAAGAAGGTCTTATTCGCGGAAAAATAGAAAAAACTTCTGAGGTGTAATATAATACTGTTTATTTAATTTGAGGTATTTTAGGAGGTAAGGATGGTAAAGATTTGTTACGACAAGGATACAGATTTAAAGGTTCTTCAGGACAGGAAAATTGCCATTATAGGCTATGGAAACCAGGGACATGCCCACGCTAACAATCTCAGAGATAGCAGGTTAGATGTGATTGTGGGTGAAAAGAAAGGGGTAAACTGGGAGAAGGCAGTAACTGCAGGCTTCAGGGTCCTTACAGCGTCAGAGGCTGCTCAGAATGCGGATCTAATAATGATGCTTATACCTGATGAGTATATGGCAGATATATACAGGGAGGAGATAACTCCTCATATCAAGGAAGGGGCCTACTTAGGATTTGCCCATGGTTTTAATATCCATTTCGGACAGATAGTTCCTCAGGGAGATATAAATGTCTTCATGGTAGCTCCCAAGGGACCAGGGCACCTTGTCAGGTCTGAATATATCAAGGGAAGTGGTGTACCATGTCTGATAGCAATTCATCAAGACCCTTCGGGTAATACAAAGGACATTGCCCTTGCATATGCATCATCCATAGGTGGAGGAAGGGCAGGTATTATAGAGACAACCTTTAGAGAAGAAACAGAGACGGATCTGTTTGGTGAGCAGGTTGTACTCTGTGGTGGTCTTACATCTCTCATACTGGCAGGCTTTGACACCCTTGTAGAGGCTGGTTATTCACCAGAGATGGCTTACTTTGAATGCCTTCATGAGGTAAAGCTGATTGTTGACCTTATATATGAAGGTGGAATCTCACATATGAGAAACTCTATAAGCAACACCGCCCAGTATGGAGACCTCACGAGAGGACCAAGAATTGTAACAGAAGAGACCAGGAAAGAGATGAAGAAGATACTCGAAGAGATACAGTCTGGCCAGTTTGCAAAAGAATGGATCCTTGAGTGCAGGGCAAACAAGCCCGTATTTAATGCCCTTACAAAAAGAGGTGAAGGCCATTCTGTTGAGGAGGTGGGTAAGAGGCTAAGGGCTATGATGCCATGGCTCAAGAAGGGAAAATAGATAAATCAAGGCATGCTTAGATTCGCCCCAGATGGCTATCCTTTCATTTTTGGATCCCTTTTCATTGCGATCATAGTATCAGCATTTTTAATTGTGAATTTGATATCGGGAGTTTATGATTTCACTTATTACTTCTTATTTCCTACCCCTTGCTTCTTATTCGGGTTGGCAATCTTTATGGCCTTTTTCTTCAGAGACCCTGAAAGAAAGATCCCGGAGGGCAAGGGCATTTTCGTATCTCCCGCAGATGGAAAGGTGATACTTATAGAAGATATATATGAGAAGGATTATCTAAAGGCTGAGTCAAAGGAGGTAAGCATATTTATGTCGCTCTTTGATGTACATGTCAATCGTGCCCCATGCGATGGAATTGTGGAGTCTGTAGTTCATACACCTGGAAGATTTTTATCTGCCTTTAGACCACAGGCATCATTACAGAATGAAAATATTGCGATGTTACTTAATACAAAGGATGGCAAGGTACTGGTTCGCCAGGTTGCAGGATTTCTTGCAAGGAGGGCAGTCTGCAGAGTACCTGAGGGCGATTTCCTTAAAATGGGCGATAGATATGGCATAATAAGGTTTGGCTCAAGGCTTGATGTATATTTGCCAAAAGACAGTGAGATTAAGGTAAAGTTGGGTGAAAGGGTGAAGGCTGGAGAAACAGTAATAGCAACTTTGAATCGTTGAGGTTAAGGTTCAGGCTGAGTTTAAGAAGAAATAAATTCTTAGCCTTAAAATAAATACATGAAAAAAGGGGTATACGTACTTCCAACTACCTTGACGCTGTGCGGGCTGTTCTGTGGATTTTATTCAATCCTTGCAGCACTCAAGGGTAATTATCTCTATGCTGCTTGGGCTATAATGATAGCCAATATTTTCGATGGCCTTGATGGTTGGGTTGCGAGACTTACTAGCAGTACCACAAGGTTTGGTATAGAATTAGACTCTCTATCCGACCTTGTTGCCTTTGGTGTTGCACCGGCAGTGATGCTTTATATGTGGGCCCTTACACCTTTTGGTCGGGTTGGATGGGCTGTCGCATTTATGTTTGTCGCATGTGGCGCCCTGAGGCTTGCCAGGTACAATATTCAGATGGGCTCAACAGAATCTAGGTCATTCACAGGCATGCCTATTCCGGGTGCTGCAACAATCGTTGCAGCATCCGTAATCTTCTACTATGAAATATGTGAGACCTTGCCAGCCAAGAATTATTTTATCCTGATTTTTACAATTTTTCTCGCTGTGCTCATGGTCAGCACGTTGAGGTTTCATGGTGCAAAGGAATTGGATTTCAGCAAAAGAAAGCCTTTCTGGATCTTAGTTGCAATAGTCATAGTCCTTGTGGTGATAGTTATACATCCCCCGATTGCACTTTTCTTGTTCGCCATGACTTACCTGATTGGTGGTATAATCGAAAATGTATTTCTCTACTACAAGAAAAGAAAGCAGATCAGTAAGGCAGGTGCCGCACAATGAGAATAATAAAGATATTTGATACTACCCTTCGTGATGGTGAGCAGTCACCTGGCGCATCCATGAACGTTGAGGAGAAGCTCCAGGTTGCAAAACAGCTTGCGAGACTAAAGGTAGATATAATAGAGGCAGGATTCCCTATAGCATCTCAGGGCGATTTCGAAGCTGTTAAAAGGATTTCTACTGAAATAAAAGATGTTACAATAGCGGCCCTCGCGAGGGCAAGAGATGAGGATATAGACAGGGCAGCTGAGGCTCTAAGGCTTGCTGAGCATAAGAGGATCCATACGTTTATTGCCACATCCGATATACATCTCAATTTTAAGTTAAGGATGGACAGGGAAGAGGTGCTTGATGCGGCAGTGAGGGCTGTTAAGAGAGCCTGTCAGTATACGGATGATGTGGAATTCTCCGCAGAGGATGCTACAAGGTCTGACTGGGATTACCTATGCAAAATAATAGAGGAGGTTATTAAGGCAGGTGCAGGTACTGTAAATATTCCTGATACTGTGGGGTACACAATTCCTCAGGAATTTGGCGAACTTATTGAGTACCTTATAGGTAAAGTACCTAATATCGATAAGGCAGTCGTCTCTGTGCACTGTCATGATGACCTCGGACTTGCTGTTGCAAATTCTCTTACCGCTGTTTTAAGAGGCGCAGGCCAGGTAGAATGCACGATTAATGGTATAGGAGAGAGGGCAGGGAATGCTTCTCTTGAGGAAGTGGTCATGGCACTCAAGACAAGACCCAAATTTTTCAATGCAGATACAAGAATAGTAACAGAAGAAATATATAAGACCAGCCGCCTTGTCTCAAAAATAACGGGTATGGTTGTACAACCTAATAAGGCAGTAGTTGGAGCTAATGCATTTGCTCATGAGGCAGGCATACACCAGGATGGCTTTCTCAAGGAGAGGTCTACATACGAGGTAATGAGACCCGAGGCTGTTGGGATACCTCAATCCAAGCTTGTGCTCGGGAAGCACTCCGGAAGACATGCATTCAAGGCACGACTGAAGGAACTCGGCTATGAGCTCTCAGAAGAAGATCTCAATATAGTGTTCGAGAAATTTAAACGCCTTGCAGATCAAAAGAAACACATTTTCGATGAAGATATTGAGACCCTCGTCTCAGAAGAGGTATCAAAGATACCGGAAACGTATAGCCTCGTTGACCTTGTTGTCCTTAGTGGATTAAATCAGAAACCCACTGCTACGGTCACGCTTAAGGTAGGTGAAAAGTTGATCAAGAAGGTAGAACATGGTGATGGCCCTGTGGATGCAACATATCGAGCAATAGCCTCTATAACGGATACAAAAAGTAATCTTCTGAAATTCGAGGTAAAGAGCATTACAGGGGGAACGGACGCCCTTGGAGAGGTGATGGTCTCTCTTGAGGAAGGAGGCAGGACTGTGAGGGGATATGGTGCTGATACGGATATAATAGTTGCCTCTGCAAAGGCATACATAAATGCCTTGAATAAATTGGCAACAAGAAGAAGGGTATCCTTATGAACCTCACCGAAAATGCCCTTAAAGTTCTTCAGCAAAGATATCTCCTTAAAGATGAGGGAGGAAAGGTTATAGAGACCCCTGAGGGGATGTTCAAGAGGGTTGCAAAGGCTATTGCAGCGGCAGAAAGCTTGTACGGAAGCAGCCCCGAAGAATGGGAAGAAAGATTTTACAATCTCATGTCCACTCTTAAATTTCTTCCCAATTCCCCAACCCTGATGAATGCGGGGAGGGATATTGGGCAACTTGCCGCATGTTTTGTGCTCCCTGTGGAAGACTCCATGAACTCCATATTTGATACCTTAAAAAATGCTGCCTTGATACTTCAGAGTGGCGGAGGCACAGGATTCTCCTTTTCGAGACTAAGGCCGGAGGCCGATATTGTCCGTTCCACTGGTGGAATAGCAAGTGGCCCCGTTTCATTTATGAGGATTTATAACACAGCAACAGAGGTGATAAAACAGGGTGGCGCAAGACGTGGAGCAAATATGGGAATACTGCGCATAGATCATCCAGACATCCTTGACTTTATAAAAATCAAAAGATTAGAAGGGGAATTGACCAATTTCAATATCTCTGTGGCAGTGACAGATGTATTCATGAATGCCCTTGAAAAAGACGAAGAGTATGAGCTTATTAATCCACGGAGCAAGGCCGTAGTAGGAAGGTTAAAGGCAAAAATTGTATTTGATGCGATGGTCGAAAGTGCATGGGAAACGGGCGATCCGGGTATTGTCTTTATAGACAGGATTAACAGGGCAAATCCAACCCCTCATATTGGAATTATGGAATCTACTAACCCCTGTGGTGAACAGCCCTTGCTTCCCTACGAGGCATGCGTTTTGGGATCTATAAACCTATCAAAATATTTAAAACACTCAATCTTGAAAGATCAAACTTTTAAGTTCAGAGATATGAGAAAAGATATTGATCTTGAAAGTCTTTCGGAGGACATAAAAACATCTGTAAGATTTCTTGATAACGCTATAGATATAAATAAATATCCAATTCCTGAGATAGAGAAGATGCACAAAGGCAATAGAAAGATAGGTCTTGGTGTTATGGGATGGGTAGATATGTTAATACTCCTCGGTATTCCCTATAACCATAAAAAGGCATTCGGGCTCGGGTGGAATCTGATGAGGTTTATAAGGGACACAGCAAGACAGGCATCTACTGAACTTGCTGAGGTCAGGGGGTTTTTCCCTAATTTTAAGGGCTCCATATATGACGCCCCTGGCATGCCACGAGTAAGGAATGCAACAGTCACAACGATAGCACCAACAGGAACCCTCTCAATAATTGCAGGTTGCTCGAGTGGCATAGAGCCTCTTTTTGCCCTCGCATATAAGAGACTGATATTGGATACTGAGCTTTACGAGATTAATGAATACTTTTTCGAGATAGCTAAAAGCAGAGGTTTCTATAGTGATGAATTAAAAGCAAAGATTATAGAAAAGGGTAATTTAAGAGGAATTAAAGAGATTCCGAGAGAAATAAGAAGGCTTTTTAAAACAGCGCATGAAATCCAACCCGAAGACCACATAGAGATGCAGGCCTGTTTCCAGGAATTTACGGACAATGCTATTTCAAAGACTATCAATATGCCTTACAGGGCAAAGAAGGAAGATGTTGCAGAGGCCTTCCTCCTTGCATACGAAAAGAATTGTAAAGGGATAACTATCTTCAGGTATGGAACTGCTAAGAAAGGTACCTTGGTGAGGTTTACAGATACTGATTAATAAATAATGCATCATTTTGGTTAAGCGGTAATTTCCTTTATTAACTTTTGAACCCTCTCTTTCATCTCATCCCTTACATGCCTGAACTCATTCATTATCTCTTTTTCCGTCCCTATTGTCCCAACAGGGTCTTTAATCGGCCAGTGGATGCGTTTTATTTCTGGAGGCGTCCGGGGGCATGACATCTTGGCATTCCCGCAAAGGGTTATGATAATGTCCATCTTTTTGAGCAAGTCCTCATCTATAGCCTTTGACTTCTGATTCGATATATCTATGCCGATTTCCTTCATGACCAAAATTGCCCTTCTGTGAACACCAGCCGGTATAAGGCCAGCGCTATAGGCTTCTAATAATCCTTTACCTAATTCCTTCGCAAATCCTTCTGCCATCTGGCTCCTGCAGGAATTGGCAGTACATAAAAACATAACCTTTTTCATAAGATACCTACACAGTCTTAAAGGTTTTCTTTAAGAATTTGCTACCTTCTCCAACCTGACCAGACAAGGATAAATAAGCCGAGAATTTTTTCATATTCATATATGCACTTTCATGCATATAATAAAAGCCTTATGGATGCATATGCCAACTCTTTTTTGTAGACAATTGGGGCTATTGATTATCAGCATTAAAATTGGTAAAGATTATTAATACAGCAGACAATATGTATGAGAGAAAAAAAAGGCTTTCGAGGAGAATCTGATACTGTTATGCCAGTATCTCTGTGCCGATTCCCCTTTTTGTGAATATCTCAAGGAGGAGGCAGTGAGGAACCCTGCCATCAATGATATGGGTTTTTGAGACACCGCTCCCGATTGCTTTAAGACATGCTTGAACCTTTGGAAGCATTCCTCCTGCAATCGTTCCGTCACCAATGAACCTTTTTATCAGCTTCTCTGTCAAAGTTGAGATTATTCTGTCTTTTTTGTCCTTAACTCCAGGCACATCTGTCAGAAGTATGAGTTTTTCAGCCTTTAGTGTAGAGGCTATAAAGGCAGCAATAGAATCGGCATTTATATTCAAAGTTTCACCTTCCGGGCTTACTCCTATAGGTGATATTACAGGGATAAAACCCTCTTTTTCGAGGCTGATGAGTATATGCGTATCAACATCCGTAACCTCTCCTACAAGACCGAGATCTATTGTTTTATACTTACCTTTCTCAGAGGATGGCGTTAATAATTTTCTTTTAGCTTTTATAAGTCCTCCGTCTTTGCCGCTCAAACCTACTGCCTTTCCGCCGTGGCTGTTAATTAACGAAACGATCTCTTTATTTATGAGGCCTCCAAGAACCATCTCTACAATATCCATCGTTTCCTTATCTGTAAACCTTTGTCCCTGAATAAACTCAGGCTTTTTTCCCATCTTCTCCATTATTGAGCTTACCTTCGGCCCCCCACCATGAACAATCACGGGGTGAATTCCAATATAGTTGAGCAGGACCACATCCTGGGCAAAGGAATCTTTTAAAGCCTGTTTTATCTGTGCAGAACCTCCGTATTTTATGACGAAGGTCTTTCCGTAAAAATTCTTAATATAAGGCAGCGCTTCAATTAAGACATTTGCCTTTTCTAATACCTTTTTCAATTCCTTGCCCTCACGCCTAGCTTAATTTTTCGGGGACATCATTCTCTAATTACTTGCCTTTCTCAAAACATGGAACGCAAACAATCTTTCCATTCTTAACCCTTGCCCTCGGCTCCATGACCTTCTCCCCGCATAAAACACACCTTATGCTCGGATATATTTCTGCCTCCTCAGGAAGATCCACTTTCCCTCTTGTAATCCTAAAAAGCTCTTCATCTCTAGCATGTAGTATGGCATCAATCTTCCTTGACTTTCTATCGTGAACTGTCTTCAAAACCTCATCTGAGCGGTCTCCTCTTATATATCTCTCCCACATCTCTTTCTCTTCCTTTGTCTCTTCAGGAGATTCCCAGTTCACAGAAATCCTTAGACCCTCACCAAAAGACCTTTTTATGAAGGTATAAACCTGCTTGCCATAATTTTTGAATAGCAAGTTGCCTTTTCCAAATGTGCAGCCTGTCATAACCTGGATGGCATCCACTGCACAGGAATTATTCTCTACTATCGCTACCAGCTCCTCATCATATGCCCTTCCGCCTGAGGCGTACCTTTCACCGAGTTCCTTCAATGCGACCATGGACACCCTGTAACCCAATACAAGGCCAGGGCATATGTGACCATGGAATTCAACAACATCTTCGAGTCTCTTCATCAGAAATGATTTTACATCAAAATGAAAAATTTTGTAAGTTTAAGGTTTGGGAAAAGCATCAAAGGTTAAAAGCAGCAAAAAGCTTATCATATGTTTCCATTATATGCTCTGGAATAACCCTCACTTCGCCAAGAACTGCCATAAAGCTGGTGTCTCCTGCCCATCTCGGCACCATGTGGAGATGGAGGTGTTCTTCCATCCCTGCACCAGCCACTTTTCCAATATTAATTCCGATATTGAAACCTTCTGGCATAAGGGCCTTCCTTAGTGAATTAACCGAATGCTGTGTGACCTTCATAAAATCGAGGAGGGCCTCATCTGTCAGTCCATCAAGCGAAGGGATATGGAGATAAGGTGCAATCATGAGATGGCCATTATTATATGGGTAACGGTTCATCACAACAAAGTTATGGGAACTTCTATATAGTATGAGATTTTCCCTATCTTTACTTCTCTCCTGTTTTGGCATTTCACAGAAGATGCATTCATGAGTCTTATCTGATAATATATAGGTCATTCTCCATGGTGCCCAAAGTGTTTTCATATAACCTCGCTGGCCTCAGACTTAACTCTGTTTTTTTAATCTATCCAGCACCTTCTTGGCATCGCTCCAGGTAAGCCACTTGTCTTTTGGATTCCTTAGCAGATAAGCAGGGTGGAAAGTTGGCATTAAAAGAATCCCCTTGTAATCGAAGAAATTTCCACGTATTGTTGTCATCTTCAATCCTGAGTTGCCTATGAGTGTCTGGGCAGAGATCCGACCCAAGGAAATGATTACCTCGGGATTTATAATCTCTATCTGCCTTTCTACAAACTTCCTGCAGCTTTCTATCTCATTTTTTTCAGGGTCACGGTTCATTGGGGGTCTACATTTCACTATATTCGCAATATAGACATCCTCTCTTTTAAATCCCATCTTTTCTATAAGCCTTGTGAGGAGCATACCCGCTTCTCCTACAAAAGGTCTCGCCTGGAGGTCCTCCTCTCTACCCGGAGCTTCGCCAATAAACATAAGTCTTGCATCAGGATTGCCCTCACCAAAAACGATATTTGTCCTCTCCTCTGAAAGCCTGCATCTCTTACAATCACCAATCTCTTCCCTTAGTGCCTTAAGAGTAGCTTCCTTAATGCCCCCCTGCCCCCCTGGGGGCGAGGGAGGATTTATTGGTAGCCTCTCGAAACCCAATGCCTGATAAAACTCAAGAATGCTTTTTATATCGTCTGCAATATTTGCCATTACTAAGTTTTAACTTTCAACCTTGAACTTTTTTTTATCTTTCTCCCCATTTTAATTTTGTCCTCAAAATCTGGAAATAATCTCTTTCGCAAGGGATAAGGAGTTTTGTCTTAAACGGTGCCTTCACGACTTCAATTACATCATCCTGCCTTAAAGAAAAGCCGACCTGTCCGTCGAGTGTGAGATAGACGGGTTCCGTCTGAGACCTGAGGACAACTTCTATGAGGACATCATCAGGCAGGACTATTGGTCTATTTGTGAGCGTATGTGAACATATCGGTGTGAGAACTATATTGTCAAGTGTGGGATGAAGGATGGGACCACCTGCAGAGAGCGAGTATGCTGTAGAGCCTGTAGGAGTAGAGATTATCAGACCATCAGCCCTAAAGGTGGTAACATAGGTTTTGTTTATGTATGTCTCGAGGTCGATTATCCTCGCAAGGGCTCCTTTGTTAACTACAACGTCATTCAGAACAACGTATTCTGCGATGGGTTCACCATGTCTGAGAACGTGTGCTGTAAGCATGAGCCTCTCTTCCACGGGACATTCACCAGAAAGGACGTTTTCCATAACCTCATAAAGCCTTTCTGTCTGAACCTCCGTAATAAAGCCGAGGCCTCCTATATTTACACCGAGGATTGGAACCCCTTTATCTCCCACAAGCCTGCATACGCTGAGTATCGTCCCATCTCCACCCAGGACAACGATAACATCTGACAATGAGGGTATCTGTGAACGTGGAAATCCCTCCATATTAAGGATAGAGGTAGTCTCCATGTCAACATAGGTTTCATAGCCTTTCTGCCTGAGCCAGGGCAGCAGTCCCTTCAATATCTCGGCCGGTTCAGGTATTCCAATCTTACAGATTATCCCAATCTTTTTCATTTCTTCCCTCTATTGTTATCTCTCTCATTTCTTCACCGAGAGATTTCAACCTTACCTTTACCATCTTTTCAGGCAACCTTCCTTCGGCCTTCTCTGCCCATTCAATAACAGAGATACTATCGCTTCCTATTTGATCCCAGAAACCTATATCGTCAAGTTCGCTATCCTTTTCAATCCTGTACAAGTCTATATGGGAGAAAGGTGGCGTTGTATTGTAATCGGCAATTATTGTAAAACTGGCGCTAACGATATCCTTATCCTCAATCCCTAATGCCCTTGCTATCCCCTTTACCAATGTCGTCTTCCCGCTGCCAAGCTCTCCATAGAGGCCCACAACATCTCCTGGCCTTAAAAGCCTTCCTAATCTGAAACCAATTTCCTTGGTCTCATCAGGCCCCTTGCTTATATATTTCATCGTTTGCTTCGGCTTCGCCTCGCAACTGCTCCGCTTCTCGCCCCGTTGATAATTATATCTACGGGGCGAGCAATAACATTTCATGTAATGCGTGTGTATTAAAATATACCAATGAATCCTCCCTGTCTTCCGGTGCGATCTTTAACATATCTACAAGAATAATATTCCTTAGGATTGCAATATGTACATTCATGCGAGATCCAGATATTCTCTTCAGGGATCCCCATTGATAGTGCCTGATACATATTTGCGGAAGAAAGATCGATACAATATCCTCCATCCCTTTGTAGATAGTATTCTCCCTCTCCTGTAGCCTTGCAAACTGCATCTTTAACCTTAGAGTCTACATGATAGCAGCTCCATCTGATACTCGGTCCGAGGGCAATCCTAATATCTTCAGGTGATGAGTAAAAATCTCCAACCATCAACTTAATAGTCTTTTTAACTATCTGAGCTGCCGTTCCTTTCCATCCTGCATGCACAGCACCTACGACTAACCTCTTTATGTCAGAAAAAAGAATAGGGACACAGTCTGCAACCTGAACACCGATTAATATACCCTTTCTTTTAGTAAGTACAGCATCTGCTATCTTTGGGTTAAGGTCTGTCCTTATTACCTGAACCTTATCCGTATGTCTCTGTACAGGGAGATAGACATCCTCTCTTTTAATAGATAGAATGCTGCAAATCTTCTCAATATTTACACCCAGAGATTTCCTGGTAAAAAAGGCCTTTACCCCGTTAGAAAAAAAGTTCTGTCCGGGTTTTCTAACGGGGTCAAATATATTAGGGAAGATCAAACCATTCATCCCTGATCACGCAACCATATCTATACTCAAAGAACGAAAAGCAACAGGTATCTTATCTATGATATCTGTTGCAATCAAAGGGTGTTCACCTTTCTCAGATGCTGCAATGTCTCCTGCTAAGCCATGCATGTATACTCCAAGGATAGATGCATTAAAGGGTTTTATACCTTGGCCTAAAAATCCCGAAATCATACCTGTAAGCACATCCCCTGTGCCTGCAGTAGCCATTCCGGGGTTACCTGTTGAATTTATATATGCCCTTCCATCAGGCCCGGCAATAATGGTCGGTACACCCTTAAGTACAAGGTAAGCCCCTGTCTCTTTCGCAAAAGATAGTGCGGTGTTAATCCTGTCCTTTTCTATATCCTGAGTGCTGACAGTAATCCCCCCTTGCCCCCCTTTAGCAAAAGGGGGTTGATTTAAAAGTCTTGCCATCTCGCCTGGGTGAGGTGTAAAGATCATAGGTGCCTTTGCCTTTACAAAAACCTTTTTTCCCCCTTTAAGGGAATTTATTCCATCTGCATCTACGACCATGGGATTCCTGGAGTTCCTTATCAAGACCTCCATAAGTTTCCTGGTATCAGCACTTACACCGATACCAGGCCCTATGGCAATAATGTCGGCCTTTTCATCGAGGAAATTAAGTATGACCCTTGATGCCTTTTCAGAGAGTGTGCCATCACCCTTATCAGGCAGGATGAGAGTCATCTCTTCTGTGACGCGTGACTGGAATATTTCCGCCAAGGATTCAGGGACTCCTATTGTAACAAGCCCCGCACCAGACCTGAGACATGCCTTAGCTGCCATAAGAGCAGCACCAGTCTTTCCTCTTGAACCAGCAATAATAAGCACATGACCATAATCACCTTTATATGAATATCTATGTCTTTGGGGTATTAAAGGAGATACTTCATTTTTCATCAGTAGCTCGACATTGAGCTTATCTGATCTTAGTAATTCTTCGGGGAATCCGATATCCTCGATAAAAAGTTTTCCGGTGTGTTGGGCACCTGGGAATAAAAGATGCCCCCTCTTAGGAAGACCGAAGGTAACGGTATAATCTGCTTTTACAGCCTCTCCCATCACCTGCCCATTGTCTGAAGAGATACCGGATGGAATATCCACCGAAATAATTGGTATGTTTGACCTGTTGAGAAGGCTAATGACCTCTGACAGCATACCAGTAACATTTTTGCTAAGACCTGTTCCTAAAAGGGCATCGACTATGATAGAGTGAGGAGTGATGACTGATTGTTGTTTAAGAAGCTCCTTTATAGGTCTTATATCCACTCCGAATTTAACTGCAGCATTGTACTGTAATAGGGCATCACCCTTCAGATCCTCTGGCCTTGGTGTAAGAAAAACCTTAACATCCCAGCACTCATTATGAAGATTCCTTGCAACAACCAGACCGTCTCCACCATTATTTCCGCTTCCCGCAAGGACGATAACCTTTTGATGATTACTATCTTTGCTCTTTCCAAACAGTTCTTTTATCTTAGAGGCAACTGCAAGCCCTGCCCTTTCCATAAGCACTACACTAAGGATGCCATATTCTTCAATGGTCCTTCTATCAATAACCCGCATCTCTTCAGCAGTAACGACTTTCATCTCTCTCGACCTGCATCACTCTGCTCTAATACCACGCACGCAACGCCGTATTCTTGCTCGTGGCTTAGACTAAGGTGCACCCTCTTTATTAACTTTTCCTTAAAAAAATCTTCGAGTCTTCCCTTAACCTTCAAAAGGGGTTTCCCAGTCTCCACGTTCATAACTTCTATGTCTGTTAAAGATACAGGATCTACAGAACCTATTGCCTTTATCAAGGCCTCTTTTGCAGCAAAGCGAACTGCAAGCGACAGATAGGGCTCTTTCTTCTCATAACAGTAGGAAATCTCGCCTTCAGTAAATACCCTCTCGAGAAACCTCCTTCCCCATTTCTCCACAACTCTTTTCAGTCTCTCAATCTTGACAATGTCTATGCCTACTCCATAAATCATATAACTTAAAAGTGCAATTTTTATTCCCTAAATCATAATCCTTATTCTCATGCCAACGCAAGACTTTTCTACCTCAGAGCCCCTTCATCTTGCCCTGTCATATCCTCTAAATATCTGCCTTGGAAGCACCTAAGATCTCGGTCATTTAAGACTCTATAAGATCCAATAAGGCCTCCTTTAGGGTTGGAAACTGGAAACCGAAGCCATTTTCCAGGAGCTTACGAGGAAAAACCCTCTGACCTTTAAGGAAGACATTGGCAAATTCACCAAGTATAGATGTAAAGACAAAGTCTGGGACTGCAGGAATGAACGAGGTTTTCTGCAAGACTTCACCCAAAAATTTTGTTAATTCAATGTTGCGAACCGGATTTGATGCTGTAAAATTTACTGGACCTTCAAGGTTTTTATCCTTTAATAAAAACAAAAATATATTTACCACATCCCTTTCATGAATCCAAGAAAACCATTGTTCACCCCTACCCCATAAACTCCCAAGGCGAAGCCTAAAAACTGTAACCATCTTACCCAGCGCGCCCCCTTTCCTTCCCAGAACAGTACCAAAACGGCAGAGAACAACCCGAACACCAAATTTTTCAGCATTGCGAGCCTCAGATTCCCATTCTGAAGTTAGTTGAGCAAGAAAGTCTTTTCCTGGAGGGCTGTTTTCGTCTAAGACTTCATCTCCGTGAAAACCATAATATCCGACACCTGAAGCGCTGAAAAGGTGAGTTTCTTTTCCCTTTCGGTCAGCCAGAGCCTCAACGACATGTTTAGTAGTAAGGATTCTACTATCCAATATCTCTTTCCTCGCCTTACTACTCCAGCGTCGAAATATGGAAGCACCGGCCAGATTGACAATCACATCATGCTCTGACACCTTTTCCTGCCACGGCCCTGGCTCGTTAGGGCTACCTTTAATGAAAGAAATTCCTTCATGCAAAGCGCCTCTTTTTCCAGTGGCGCGGACAAGCATGGTTATCTCGTGCCCTTCTCTTATCAGTTCTTTTCTCAAGATACTTCCAATAAAACCCGTCCCTCCAGTTAAAAAAATCTTCATACTTTTAGGCTCGAACTTTTTAAAAGTTTATCCTTAATATAGTTAGGCCGTTACAACTAATTACAGTTAACTTCCTATTCTCTTCTTAATAAATAAGTGATTGCTATCATAACATCGCAAACTTATTTTTAATGCTCAGAAATATCATAACA
>JASEEX010000016.1 GCA_030019415.1 Thermodesulfovibrionales bacterium | reverse complement strand
AAAGACAAATGTTTTAATATCAAGGCTTTTCGTGTAGAGGTTGTTGAACTTAAGTTATTACACCTATTTTGTACCCAATAGGTTATCAAATCTTTTTTTATTCCCAACAATCCTACCTTCAGCC
This sequence comes from Thermodesulfovibrionales bacterium, assembly GCA_030019415.1. GTDB lineage: Bacteria > Nitrospirota > Thermodesulfovibrionia > Thermodesulfovibrionales > SM23-35 > JASEEX01. The sequence goes on along the minus strand of JASEEX010000016.1, from coordinate 41,178 downwards.
TTTCTGTAAAAGTAACCTGATCCGTGGCCCTCCTTTAGTTTCTGTGCAGGATAAAAATTTATAATTTTTATTTTTAGTTCCAAGTTTTGTCAAAACAGAACTATGAGGAGGAGTATACTCAAATGAAAAAATTGCTAAATTTAATTTGTGCATTTATATTCCTTATTCAAGGGATATCAGTCTATGCAGAAGAAATAGGTGAAACAATTTTTAAGTTAGGAGAGGTTGTTGTAACGGCAGAAAAAGATGAAGGAGATGAAAGAAAAGAGATAGATGCCAAGGTTCTTAAAACACACAAGGTTGTGGATCTGGCAGAAATACTGTCCGATGAGCTTATTGAAGCGTCAATGATCCGTAAAAGCGGGTATGGTAACGAAGTGGGTTTAAGAGGTTTTACCAAAAGTAATCTGCGCTTCACTCAGGACGGTACGCTTATAGAAGGTTCCTGCGGAAGCCGCAAAGATCCACCGCTTTCTCACATTAATCTTTTAACAATACAGAAAATAGAAGTAAAAGAAGGCCCTTATGATGTAAGCGTGCCGGGCGCACTTGGTGGTAGCATCAATGTCATCACAAAAAATCCCTATGAAGGCCTTCACGGAGAGATCCTTTCTAAGTTTGGTTCATACGAGTATTTGAGCCAAGGAGGATTCATTTCTGGGGGAAGCAAAGAATTACAGGGTTTGCTTGGTTATAACTATTCTAAATCTGGCCAATATGAAGATGGAGCGGGTAATAAGTTAAGTAGCTTTAATCCGAATTATAATGACGATGGGAAAAATCTAGATGCGTTTAAGAAACATGATTTTTGGGGGAAGGTATTGATTAAGCCGGCAGAGAACCAAAAGCTTCTTTTTTCATCATCGTATGGCGAGGCACACGACATTATGACTCCCCGCGTTGCTATGGATACGGAGAAAGAAAAAACATATCTTAATAAAGTTGAATATACGATAGATAACCTTAGCCCCATTTCAGAACAGCTCGGTATTTCGGCTTACTACAACCGTATTGAGCATTATCCATACGGTAAGTATAGAACTGGCCCGGGCATGATTCCTGAGAGAAGAATTGAAGCGATTTCTTATATTACAGGAGCGCAAATTGAAAATAAAGCAGCCTCGGGTATAGGGTTATTAACGTATGGAACCGACTTTTATCATCGCAACTGGTATGGAGACATAATTGATAGGAACACAGGAGCGATTGTAAACGATGAGCTCTTCCCGGATGTTAATGAACTTGATTTTGGGGCATATATCAAAGCGGAGCGCGATATTGGTAAGTTATCAATGGCAGCCGGATTGCGTGCGGATGTTTTTCATACTAAGGCGCAGGAGGATTTAAAATTCAGCAAATCAATGACTAATGAAAACGCGCAGACCGATGTCTTTCCCAGCGCGTATTTATCCCTGAAGTATTTTCTAAAAGATGATACTAATATATTCGGTGGCATAGGCTTAACGACCCGCACACCTACGGCGGTTGAACGCTACGTTCAGGAGGGGGCTACATATTACGGTAATCCTGAGCTTAAACCGTCGCATAATCTTGAAATAGATTTAGGTTTTGAGACAACAATGCTGGAACGCTTAAAACTCAAAACAAAAGGTTTTTACAGCTATTTAAGCGATTTCATTTATCAGGAGCAGAAAACAAGTGGTGTCAAGACATATACAAATATTGACGCCTACCTCTTTGGAGGAGATATAACCGCAGACTTTGATTTAGGGTATGGTTTTGCTGTGGAAGGCGGAGTGGCTTATCAGAGAGGAAGAAAACTTGACCAGCCTGAAAACAACAACGACAAAGACCTCGCCGAGATTGCACCGCTTAAGACCAAACTCGCCTTAAACTATGATAAGAACGGTCTTTTTGCGACGTTCGAGTGGGTACATTCAGAGGATAGTAAAGACATCGACCGTGACGCCGGGGAAACACCTCTTAAAGGATGGGATGTGTTTAACTTTAGGGCAGGTTATCAGTTTGCAGAGAAAGAGGGGAATTTATCTTTCTTGAACGGTCTTAGCCTGAATTTCGGTATTGACAACATGTTTGATAAAAAATACGTGGTTGCCAATTCCTACGAATACGACCCGACTGATCCGGGTGGAGCAAACGTAAAAATAGTCAATGAGCCAGGACGGTTTATCTATGCCAGTGTTTCTTATTCATGGTAGGAAGGTATTGAAAGATGGGGTCTTCTAACGTCATAAGGGCAGTGGTGATACTGATATCCCTTTTATATGCCTCAAATACCCTTGCAGGGATAATCGAAAGGGATTCAAATAGTGATGGCAGGCCTGATCGTCATCAGGTAAATCTTCTCTCATCGAGACAGAATTCGGCTCGAGCGGCGCTCCCGCTTTCTTAAGGAGAGAAACGCCAGTTTATCCAATGATGGCTAGAAAACTTGGCAAGATAATCTTTGTCTTTGCTTCACTCATAATTCCTGCCCTGATAGGGCTTATTTCTGCCAGGCGGATAGGTATGATCTTTTTCGTTTCATGCATAGCTTCTGCCTTATGCGTTATGATCGGGCTTTTTCTTTCTTTTACATGGGATTTACCTTCTGGCCCGACAATTGTAGGTATATACAGCTTACTTTTTATACTGTCCTTTTTGTTGCGCCTATGGAAGACTTAATACAAAAAATACTTGACAAAAATCTTTGTCTATGATAAGAATTATCTAATTTAGTTTTGGGAATCTAATGATTGAGTCTTTAACACCTACAGTCGAGGATTACTTAGAGGCCATCTCTAACCTCGAAAAAGAGGTAAAGGCTGTCCGGGTCAAGGATATTGCCAGGGTTATGAATGTCAAGCTACCAACTGTGACGAGTATGCTAAATACCCTCATTCAAAAAGGGCTCGTTTCCCATAAAAGATATGAGTATGTAGAACTTACCACAGAAGGGGAAAGGTTAGCCCAGGGTGTTCAGAAGAGGCATGACACCCTATTTAAGTTTCTATCGGGAATTTTAAATATTGACCCAAAAATAGCCGAAGTCGATGCCTGTAAGATGGAGCACTCGATCAGTCCCGAGACCCTTGAGAAGTTTATAAAGTTTATAGAATTTGTGGAGACCTGCCCCAAACGTGATAGGCCGGATTGGTTGAAAAGCTTTGACCATTACTTTAAAACTGGCAGACGGCTGAAGTGTGAGGTCGGGCAGTTAAAACAAAAGGCTAAAGTCCTGTAATATTTTTTTTGTCTCTATAGTTAGATATATTTAACATGGTTATATAAAACTAATTTTATGGAGGTACTTTGATGGAAGGAAGACTTATACCGCTTACTATGGTTACACCGGGAAAAGAGGTGATTCTGATAGGTATAAATGGGGGTAGAGGGGTGCAGTCAAGGCTTTACAGCATGGGATTGGTTCCTGGTGTAAAGATGAGAATTTTGAACAATAATGGAGCGGGTCCATTAATGGTGGCAGTGAGGGACACGAGACTTGCCCTTGGTCGCGGAATGGCCTACAAGATTTTAGTTGACAATGGAAGACAGTAAAACAGATTTGATTAAAATCATTGACAGGAGCACCGAGGACCTCCATCATCGGATAGATGTGCAGCGCCATATCCTCCTCAGCGTACTCAGTAAAAAGGTAAGTGGGGAAATCTGTAACCTTTGTGCATACCTGGATTGCCCGCACAGAAGAATGCTGGAAGAGACTCTGACCGAGACTATAGAGGTTCTGGAAGATACAAAGAAGGCATTTAAGTCAAAGAGATTGGAGGAACTGCGGAAAAGATTGATGCAAGTTCTGGCTGAAAGTTCATAATTTTAAACACCCCCCTCATTCCCCCCTTAGCAAGGGGGGATTAAGAGGGGTGAGGGATGTCTTACGGTCACCGCATAAGGCGGGGAAAGTGAAGGCGTAACTTGGATAGAATCAGGTTGCGCCTTTTTTTATTTGGGATTGCTGAAAAGGAAAGGAGTTGAAGAGATGAAGTTAGCCATACCATCTGAAGGAACAGACTCTGAATTAGGTATCGAGGGGAGCAGCTTATAACTATTGGGCATGGTGTAGCCGAGAAGGTTTGGGTGGAATAACAGAGATGGTGGTTCAGATAGAGCCACCTGCTAACCCTCCTTCCCTGGGGTAAAGGCTGACAGTGCCTTACCCCGGGGGCTTTTTAAGGTAGGGACTCGAGGGACTAACGAGGAGGAGCAATGGAATGGCTTAAGGTTACGGTTGATTATGCAATAATCGGGTTTTTAATTATCCTGAGTATAATCGCTGTCGCAATTGCCATCGAAAGATATCTGCTATACAGACATATTAAGTCGGATAATTTCTCTGACAGAAGGGAACTTGAGCTTGAGCTAACAAAGAAGCTCCACATTATCGCAACCATAGGAAGTAATGCACCTTATATAGGTCTATTAGGGACAGTCCTCGGGATCATGCTCACATTTTATACAATGGGAAAAGAGGGGTTTGTTGACACAGATAAGATAATGGTCGGTCTTGCCCTCGCCCTGAAGGCAACTGCTATAGGTCTCCTTGTGGCGATACCATCTGTTGCCCTTTATAACTTTCTCTTAAGAAATGTGAAGGTTCTCATAATGCAATGGGAGATAAAGAATGGAAGAGAAAGAGTTTGATTATATAAATGTTATTCCCTTTGTAGATGTTATGCTGGTCCTTCTTACCATAGTTCTTATGACCTCTACATTTATTGCTACAGGGGTTATACCTGTTGAGCTTCCGAAGGCATCGAAGAGCCATGAAGAGACACTCAGGACACAGACCATAGAGATAGACAGGAATGGAAACATATACCCAAATCCAGCGATAAATTTGTCGTAATGAAGCGATAATGTCATGGTGAGCCAGTCGAACGATGACATCAGTGTCACCCTTTGACACGCTCAGGGTGACACAATAGCAATGGTTTGCACGTTTATCGCTGGATTTGGGGAATAATTAACACGAGTTACGCACTTTTTGTCATTCCTGCGGAGGCAGGAATTCAGATTTTTAAAACCTAAACTACTAAGAAGGAGGAGTCAGATGCATTTTAAAAGATTAAGCCTGGTCGGATTGTTAGCAATATTGACAGTAGTTCTTTATGCCAGTTCGGTCTTTCCATGCCATCCATGGATCAATGCAAACAAATACGGATTAACAAAAAAGGATACCATTAGGTTCCACATCGCCTATGGGCATAATTTTCCCTTTGGCCATAGCTTCTTTGACAGTGAGCGGATAGAAAATCTCTACATGTTAGACCCTGAGGGTAAAAGGCAGGAAGTGGGTCCAAGGGTTCTTGGTGGGGAAAAGTTATCCCAGGTGCAATTTGAATCAAAGGATGAATTGAAGGATGGGACATATCTACTTGTTATGGAAAGTAAAGGGAATTTTGGAGCTATAACCACTAAAGGTTGGCAGCGTAAATCAAAAGCTGAATTGAAAGGTGAAGAGGTAAAGGGAGATGTTATCTTTTCCCGGAACTACTGTAAGGCCATTGTAAATGTAGGAGGAAAGGGTGGTAAAGGAAGTTATTCAAAGATACTCGGACATGGACTTGAGATTGTTCCTCTTAAAGACCCGGCTGAATTGCGTACAAATGATATCCTGCCAATAAAGGTTCTTCATAATGGAAAGCCACTTGAAGAATCTGTAATGGTCTATGCTACATATATGGGCTTCAGCAATGAGACAGATGTCTTTGCCTATACCTGCTGGGCATCCTCTTATAAGGAAGGACTGGCAGAGATAAGACTGATTCAACCAGGAATCTGGATGATATTTGTCAACCATAAGCTTCCTTATCCGGATACTAAATTAGCTGATGTATATAGTTATCAGGCCACTTTGACCTTTGAGGTAAAGCCTTAGTTATACCGTGCAGGTGATAATAATGAAACAGCTTTATAAATGGTCCGACCCTGATGAGATAATTGATACTCAGTACGGGAGGATACAGGTTATAGACTGGCTGGTGTTCGAGAAGCGCAGGCTTATATCAGGTGGAAGAATAGCTACAATAAGGACGCACAACGGAAAGATAGCGCTATTTGTTGATGATGATATGGGGCATAGGTCCCGCCTCTCTTACCGGCAAAGGGAAGGCAAGTTAATTTAAAACAATCCAGCGATAAATTTGTCGTAATGAAGCGATAATGTCATGATAAGCCAGTCGAACCATGACATCAGTGTCACCCTTCGACACGCTATTGATGATGCGGTGCAGCTTGTAATTAATGCAGAGAAAGAGAAATATGAAAATTTTGTCCGGCTACATACCCTGGAGACTAAAATGGAGCTTAAGGAGTTCTTCAAAAAGAATAGTCCCCATGCCTTTCAGGCTGTTGTTGCCAGAATCTTAGAAGTTAAAAGAAAGGGGTATCAGAAGTTCGATGAAAAAATGCTTAACAAGCTTGCCAAAGAATATATTGAATCTGTTGCTACCCAGGGAATGGCCTGCTGTGAGCTTACCTGCAATAATATTGCCTTGAATCAGCTTGCCGCCAATATTATATCTATATATGGTGTGGTTAGCCCGAGGACTATGCTCAAATTCCAGAATCAGGTCAAAATAACCACAGGACTTGATATCAAGACGCCGGATTGGGTTAAGGAGGCAGGGAAAAAGGAGTTCGAGACCAGTGCAGGAATAGCACCAGGTAAAGTGAAAGAGGACGCTGGTTCTAAAAAATTGGAGTATGTAAAGGGCTATGAGATGAAAGAGAAAAAAGATGAAACCGATACAGAACTTCCCGCATCAGGGGTATCAGTGGCAGCTATATTGATTGTAATTGGGATTGTCGCTCTGGTAGGGCGTGGATTGTGGAAGGGGATGAGAAGGCATTGATTTTGGATTCTCGAGTGGACAATATCTTTGACACCAACATCTTACTCTGATATTATGAGTAAAAGACGGTAATAACATTGCCTTAAAAATTAGAGATAATCGATTTCAAGGGGGTCATAATGACTACTTTATTAGGAAAAAAGATATTCACTTATGAAGACATAAATTTCCTGCCAGAGGGTAATTATGAAATCATCGATGGGGAGCGTAGAGATATGACACCAACAGGATTTAGACACGGAAAGTTTGAGGGAATTTTTTATGAACTGCTACGAAGGCATTTAGGAGATAAGGGCCATATTGCCGTTGGCGAAATAGGCGTTGTCATAACCCGGAAACCGTTAAGAATTCGAGCGGCTGATGTTGTTTATATCAGCAAAGAGACCTCGCCTGAAGAACCAGTGGGAATCCTCGAAATCCCACCTGATTTGATAATAGAGATAATTTCAGAAAGCAATACATCATGGGAGGTTACGGATAAAGTAAAGGACTATCTTTCAATCGGGACAGGAAGGGTAGTCCTTGTAGACCCTCAGACCGAGACTGTAAATGTTTATCAGAAAGGCAAAAGAGAAGTTCTACTATATGGGTTTGATGAGGAGTTTGAGGTGATTGAGGGGTTGAGTATAAGGTTGAAAGAGATATCTTAAAATCTGCGAATTAACTCTTGACAGGAATTTAGCTTTCTGCTATGTTGTTTGGGATATAAAATTAAGTTAGAAAAATAAAACACCCCCCTTAATCCCCCCTTAGCAAGGGGGGATTAAGGGGGGTGAGGGATGTCTTACGGTCTCGCATGATCCCGAAGCATCGGGATAAAGGCGTGGAAAGTGAAGGCGTAACTTGAGAGGTAAAAAGTCAGGTTGCGCCTTTTTTGTTTTTGGAGGTGGAAAACATAATGACCCTTGATGAAATGAAGCCTGGCCAGGAATGCCGTATCTTGAAGGTAAACATAGGCGGTGCCACAGGTCAAAGGCTTCTTGATATGGGATTTATACCCGGAACCAAGGTACGAGTTATTCGAAATGCACCCCTGGTGGACCCAGTCGAATTTAATGTCAGAGGATATCATGTGAGCCTTCGCCATTCAGAGGCAAAGGGTGTGGAGGTGGAGCTCCAGTGAAAAAGGCATCCGAAGAAAAGACAGTTGTAGCAGTAGCTGGTCAGCCAAATTCTGGCAAATCCACCATCTTCAATCTCTTAACAGGGGCAAGGCAGCATGTGGCTAATTACCCTGGTGTAACGGTGGAGAAAAAGACTGGCTCTTATCGTTTTAAAGGAGAAAGATTTGAACTGGTAGACCTTCCAGGGACTTACAGCCTCACCTCTTATTCCCTTGAGGAACGTATTGCAAGGGATTTTCTCCTTCATGAAAAGCCTGCCTTAGTTGTTGACATAGTGGATGCCTCAAATCTTGAGAGGAATCTCTATCTCACATTCCAATTAAGTGAGATGGGCATCCCTTTAGTTATTGATCTCAATATGATGGATATTGCAGAAAGACGTGGTCTTGAGATTGATGTAGAGGAGCTGAGCAGAAGGCTCGGGGCTAAAGTAGTCCCCACAGTTGGAAACAGGGGCAAAGGCAAAAAGGAGCTCTATGAAGCCATAAGGGAGACATCAAAAGATAAAACCCGTTTTACTCCAATCCATATTGATTATGGAAAATCTATTGAGCCAATTCTGAATGAGCTTGAGCAAAAACTGTCAGAGGATAAAAACCTTTCAAGCCATTATCAGCCACGATGGCTTGCTATAAAGCTTATGGAAAATGACAGCGAGGTGCGAAAACTTATAGATAAACATTCCGAAAAAGGTAATATCTTAAGCCTTCTGAAAAGTAAGAGAGATTGGTTTATTTCACAATATGGAGATGCACCTGAAAAGGTTATTGCTGAAAGGCGCTATCTCACTGCCTCAGGGATTGCTGAGGCCACTGTTAAGAGAAAAAAAGAAGTCCTGTGGACACTATCGGACAGGATTGACCAGATTGTATGTCATAGATTCTCAGGCCCTGTTATCCTTGCAGTAATCATCTATCTCTTATATAAACTCTCCATAGGTTATGGCTGGAAATTAACCAATTATACGTGGCCTCTCCTTGCATCATTTCGTGATCTTATCGCCTCTGTACTTCCTGCTGAAGGTTTTATTCATGACCCCTTTCTCCGGGCTATGCCTTTATGGGTAATAAATGGAATCATAGCAGTGCTAAACTATGTACCTATCTTTTTGATCCTCTTTACACTTATAGCCATACTTGAGGATACAGGATATATGGCAAGGATGGCATTCATACTGGATCGAATCTTCAGATATTTTGGCCTTCACGGGCAATCCACCCTCCCTTTGATACTTGGTGGCGTATATGTAGGCGGCTGTGCCATCCCGGGGGTAATGGCATGTCGTGGCATAAAATGCGAGAGGAGCCGTATGGCAACCATCATGACTGTACCTTTAATGAACTGTATGGCAAAGGTCCCGCTTTATGTCCTCCTTATCAGCATCTTCTTTGCTGAACATAAAGGCTTTGCAATGTTCTTTATAGCCACAATTACTATCATCATAGCCCTCTCCGTAGCAAAGATATTAAACCTCACTGTCCTGAGGAAAAGGGAAATGGCCCCATTTGTCATGGAGATGCCTGCCTATCATCTTCCTACAGTTCAGGGTGTACTGCGCCGCTGCCTTGAAAGGACATGGCTTTTTGTCAGAAAGGTTATAACCATCATTATTGCGGTTGCTATTATCGTCTATTTTCTGATCTCTTTCCCCGGCTTGAGTAAAGAAAGGGATGCCTACTACGGTAACCAGGCCAGTGAGATAAGACAGATCTTCTTTAAAGAGATAGGAGATGAAAACCCCTATGCAGGAACCCTTTCAGGAGCAGGATTTGAGGAGTTTTCTATATACTGGGATGATTATAAAAAGGCCGGGATAGCTGCTAAAGGAGATGAAGAAAAAGAGGCAATTGATAAAAAATTCCGGGAGAGAAACCCTGAATTCTTCAAGATTGTAAAAAGTGAGGATAAAGAGGCAGCAAAGGTTAACAGGGCCTATAAGAAACTTGAAAGAAAAAGAAAGCAGCTCAGAATGGAAAAAAGGGAGGAGACTATTCAGGGGAGTCTTCTCGGTCGAACAGGTTATTTTATGGAGCCATTTACAAGGTTTGCAGGCTTTAACTGGAGGGTAAATATTGCCCTTTTGAGCTCTTTTGCAGCAAAGGAGAGCTCTGTGGCAACCCTTGGAAGTATCTACCAGACTGAGGAGATTGGAGAAGAAAAGATGCTTGAGGAGAGGATAAAGGAGAAGGAGAAGGGCTGGAACCCACTTCATGCACTGGCAATAATGCTCTTTATGGCGATGTATCCTCCATGCATACCTACTCTTATCATGGTAAGGCTGGAGGCAGGAAGCACAAAATGGATGCTCTTTGCAGGTATTTATCCTATTGTTCTGGGACTCATGTTTGCAATTCTTGTTTTCACAGGAGGAAATCTATTAGGCCTTTCAGGCCTTCAGGCCATGATTGCCTTTTATATCCTGGCAATTGCCGTGACCACAGTAATGGGGCTTATTAAGAGAAAACCGAAAATGGAATAGAAAGGAGGTGAGACAATATGAGGAAAATTTTAGCTTGTCTGGTCATTCTAACAATGACCTTCCTGGCCACCTGGGCTTTTGCCCACACGCCGATATGCAATTGCTTCGATAACGGAGATGGAACAATTACATGCGAGGGTGGATTTTCTGATGGCTCTTCTGCTGCCGGCGTAAATATGAGTGTTGTGGACAAGGCCGGTAAGGTGCTTGTAAAAGGAAAGATGGATAAGAATAGTGAGTTCACATTCAAAAAACCGAATGTGCCTTACACAGTCATCTTTGATGCAGGCCCCGGCCATGTAGTCAAAGTAGAAGGTAAGAACATTAAATAGTGTCTGTTCATAAACTCAGGTTTTGTCATTCCCCGGCATGACCGGGGAATCCAGAACCTATTGAAAACACTGGATTCCTGCCTTCGCGGGAATGACGCATTTGAGTTGAAATCGGCATTTATGGACAGACTCTAAATAAGAGGTCTGGATTCCGTATCAAGTACGGAATGACAGAAGGAGGTAATAAGATGAAAAAGATTCTACTTTTAATGGCAATATTTGTCCTTTTGCCGACCTATGCCTTTGCACACTTTCAGCTCATTTACACAGATGAAAGTGCCCTGACTAAAGGAAAGGAAATAAACCTCAAGCTTGTTTTTACACACCCATTTGAGGCAGGGCACACAATGGATATGGGCCAGCCTAATGCATTTGGGGTGATGCAGAAAGGTGAGAAGACGGATCTACTTAAGCAACTCAAATCCATCGAATTCACCAGTCTGACCAACAAAGGCAAGGCCTTTGAAGTAACCTACAGGCTTAAAGGCATGGGCGACTATATCTTCTATCTAAGCCCTGCACCTTACTGGGAAGAGTCTGAGAGTAAGTACATCACACAGCATACAAAGATGATAGTAAATGTGGCTGGCATACCTACTGACTGGGATGCGGAAGTTGGGCTTCCTGCCGAGATTGTCCCACTGGACAAACCCTATGCCCTCTGGACCGGGAATGTCTTCAGGGGGATTGTCAAGTTTGAGGGTAAGCCTGTCCCCTTTGCCGAGGTCGAGGTGGAATACCTGAATCACGATATAAAGGGAAATGCCTTCCTGAAAAAGGCAAAAGTAACGGCACCACAGGATGCATTTGTTACACAGACCATAAAGGCAAATAAGGACGGAGAGTTTGCCTATGCTATCCCGAAGGCCGGCTGGTGGGGCTTCGCTGCACTTATGGAAGGTGAAAAGATTGAAGGCAAGGATAGTGAAGTCGGGGCTGTCATCTGGGTTCAGGTTAGAGATATGAAATAAAATTTAAAATGCAAAATTTAAATTGCAAGATAACAATTCAAAATTCGGGAAAGTGAAACTCCTCGCCTAAGGCAGGAGTTTCACTTCCGGGAAGGAGATTCAAGATGAAAAAGGCATTGCTTACAGTTTTATTGGTGTTTTTAACACCGATTGTAGCTTTAGCATATGATGTAAACGAAAAACTATCGATAGAGGGTACTTTAACAGGTGTTTATCAGTATGGCGATTTTGATATTGAGGGAATTAAAGACACTGATAGGGGAGCTGCTGTTTTAGATCTTGGGGTAAACTTCCATCCTACAGAAAGCGATGAATTTCAGGTGACACTCAGTTATGCAGCCGGAAATGCATTAAACCCGATTGTTCCCTTTTCTCTGGCACCATACGCAGACGACCTTGAGGATGATCTCAAAAACATAAATGGAAGAAATAGGGATTACCTCCTCGAGGCCTGGTATAAGCACACCTTTACCTTTAACAAAGATACATCGCTCGGAATAACATTCGGGATCATAGATTCTACAGGATACTTAGATGACAATGCCTTTGCAAATGATGAGGTTGCACAGTTTATGAATGACATATTTGTTAATAGCACCCTCGCAAACCTGCCTTCTTATGACCTCGGAGGTGTTGCTGAACTGGATATATCAAGCTTTTCCTTAAGGGGTTTAGCAATGAGTTCAAAAAATGAGGAAGGAAGGGAATACAATTATTATGCATTGCAACTGGGTTACAAAATGGATACCCCTATGGGTGAAGGCAATTACAGAATCTATGGCTTTACAACAAACAAAAGATTTCAAAACTGGGATGAAACAGATGAAGAGAGCCTCCAGGGTTTTGGAATCTCTGCGGATCAAAAATTAAGCGAAATATTAGGGGTATTTGCAAGACTAGGATGGCAGGATGATAAGGCTGCTGCTGTGGTTCACGATGCAGTCTACTCAGGTGGCCTGAATATTAACGGTAAACTGTGGGGAAGAGAAAACGACGAAATAGGTCTTGGTTACGCATATCTGAATGGTGCGGATAGGGCGGAAATAGATGATACCAATGCTTTCGAAGCCTATGCCAAGTTTAAAATCTCCGATTTCAGCGACATTACCTTTGATGTCCAATATTTAAATGACAATATGAAGATTGGCGAGGATAACAAAGGAGTCATTTATGGGATTAGGTTAAACGCATATTTTTAATGAAACAATATTGGAAGGGCAAATCTTATGAGCAACAATTATCATAAAGGGCTAAGGGTAAGACATTCGATACCCGGTCGTTTGCGGGTCAGGATAGTTGCCATCCTTTATGATGAGAATAAGGCCTCAACCCTCAGAAACTGGCTGGCTAATCAAGCTGAGGGAATTAATGTCGAGGCAAGACCACTGACAGGGAGTGTAATACTCTACTATAACCCGGAAAGGATAAAAACCTCATCTCTTCTGAGGTCGCTGGACTTATGGCTTAAGGAAAATCAGGGTCCTACATCAGACCGGGAATCCCTGCCTGATTCAGTGCACAGGGTCTATAGGTCTGAGCCTAAAAAATCATTATTGGCCGGGCTGATACAGGTTATAGCCCTTACAGGCTTTATGGCCTTCGTCCTGATAAGAAAGTTAATTTTAAAAACCCCAGTCCCTCAAGGGCCCTTCAGCCTGGTTGCAGTAGTGGCAGTGGTTGGAGCAATCCCGCTGATACGTAAGACATGGAAAGATCTGCGGAGAGGCAGATACACGAGCCTGTTCCCTTTTTTAACTATTGCCACTTTTCTTGCAATCTTCCTCGGGGAGTCCTTAGCTGCCCTTGAGGTGATCTGGATTCTTCGAATAGGAATGCTCCTTGAAGACTATGTAACCGAGCGTTCCAGAAAGGCGATAAGGGAAATCCTCCATGTAGCAGCCAAAAATACCTTTATCTTGGTAGAAGGTATTGAGGTGGAGGTGCCAGTGGCAGAGGTCAGGGTCAATGACACAGTGGTGCTTCACACAGGAGAGAAAATACCGGTGGACGGCATGGTGACAGAGGGGGAGGCCCTTGTAGATGAAGCCCCCATTACAGGGCGGGCAGAGCCGGAGGTACGCCGGGTCGGGGAGCGGGTCTTTGCAGGCACCATTGTACAGCAGGGACGGATCTTTATCAGGGCTGAAAAGGTGGGAGATGAAACATATCTGTCCCGCATACTTTATCTCGTAGAGGAATCCCTGTCCAACAAGGCACCTGCCGAGAAACGGGCCGATATCCTGGCATCACGATTGATGCGACTCGGTGGGATTGCCACAATAGGAACCCTCATTGTAACATTGAATCCTATCCGAGCCTTTACCGTTATGCTTGTAATGGCCTGCCCATGCGCCACTGTGCTTGCGGCCTCCACTGCAGTTACAGCCTCTATTGCCAATGCAGCCCGTAACCACATCCTGATCAAAGGCGGCCTTTATCTGGAGCATATTGGAGAGGCAGATTGTTTTTGTTTCGATAAAACCGGGACCCTGACTACCGAAGTTCCCTCTGTGTCTGAGATAGTGCCAGGGCCAAGACAGAATCCAGATCGGATATTATCCCTTGCCGCTACGGCTGAGGCACACAACCAGCACGCACTTGCACGCGCCCTTATTAAGGCCTCTTCTGAGCGAAATATCACACCTGAACGGCATGCGGTCTGCGAGTTTATCCTTGGCAGGGGGGTACGCGCACGCCTTGGAAAGAACATAATACGTGTGGGCAACGACAGATTCATGGATGAGGAAGGAGTAAATATAAGATATTTCAGGGGACGCACCAGAGACCTCATCGAGAAAGGATACACAGTGGTCTATGTGGCACGAAATGGAAGGGCACTGGGAATGATTGGTGTAACCAACACCGTTCGTGAAGATGCTATGGTTACTCTGGATTGGCTGAGGAATGATGGAGTTAAGAGCCAGCACCTCATTACAGGGGATGCCGAGATTGTGGCAAGGGCAATGGCAAAATCCCTTGGCTTTGACGATTATCGGGCAGAACTTCCCCCAGATGAGAAGGCCCGCTATGTAAAGGAACTTAAGGACAAGGGTCAGAAGGTAGTCATGGTGGGAGATGGGGTTAATGATGCATTGGCATTAGCACAGGCGAACATCGGCATTGCCATGGGTGCAGGTGGCTCAGAGGTGGCAATTGAGGCAGCAGATATTACCCTGGTAGACAATGGCCTTGAGCGACTGGTGGCACTACGGCAGCTCAGTCGTCAGACAATTCGTGTCATAGAGCAAAATCACTGGATGGCGATATCCACAAATCTAATAGGGACTATACTGGGTGCCGCAGGCTGGTTTTCACCTCTAATGGGGGGAGTACTCCACGTTGTCCATACCTTAGGGATTTTGCTCAATTCAGGCCGCCTTGTAGGCTGGGAAGCGCCGGGTCTCAGTGAACAAAAAGAGATTAATCAGCATGATTAGTATTACAGAAGGAGAGGACATCATCCAGGCGATCATGAGGTTTTCTCAGCTTGCAGAGATTGCGCATCACATCCCCGGCAGGGTACGTCTGAAGTTTTCACCCATGGTCGTCCAGGAACTTAAAAAAGTTGATCCGAAGCGTATTGCTGAAAAATTTCCGGGGATACTCAATGTGAGGGTCAATCAACTGGCCCTCACTTCAGTTGTGGAATATGACCCCGAGATCATTGAACCAGAAATATGGGAAGATCTTGTCAGTCTGCGATATAAACCTGAGCGTTCTGATTACATTGCAGGCCGGCTCCGTACCCTATGGCAGTTAAATATAAATGCAGAAAGGAGGTGAGCAAGAAATGGAAAACTGTATGGACTTTCAAATGGCAGGGCAGGCGGGGACTCCTATGGGAGCAAAAGGCGATGAACCTGGCAACCCTATACCTGGTTTTGTGGGGCAAAAGCAACCGACAGAGCCAACTATGGATCCGCCACAGCAACCCAGCACAGGGAGTCAGAATCCTGGGGGAAGTCAGTCCATGGGCCAGTCCGCTGGCATGGCAGGAGGGCATTACACACACCCGATGGGAAGTCACTATCCACATCCAGGGCAGCATGATTTTGCTGCATGGAATGCCTGGTGGCAGGCAATGGCACAACAGGCCGCAATCAATCCGGCCATGACGCCCCATTTCTGGCAGTACTATCAAAGCCAGTATCCAAAGCATGAACAGCATCGCTATGGTCAGGTAATTGATACAGTGAGCAGGATTGTTAATGGTCAGGCGGACATGGGTGACATGGTTACAGGGCTTTTTAACATCAACTTCCACGATGACCAGTTCTGGAAGGGTTTAATCGTCGGGGCTGTGACAACCCTGCTACTTAAAAGCGAAACGGTGAAATCTGTCTTCAGAAAGAAAGAGGCAGAAGAAGAGGGGAAGAAACAATAGCCACTAAAAGGAGGTAACAATAATGAAGAATAACCCGCATCAATTTTATCCTGTAATGCATAATCCTTATCCTGTGGTACATTCCTATCCTGTGCAGGCATCGCGTTATCCTGTGCAAAGCGTAGATCCGTTCTACCCAAGGGCAATCCTTTCCTCAGGTCTTTTTGGTACATTCGTGGGCGGGACAACTGCCTTTGCACTGAATCTCCATCGAGTGAAGGAAAAACAGATAACCATGCCGCAGGCTATTACCGACAGCCTTGCTAAAGGGGTAGTTGCCGGTGTGGCTACATCAGCCGCCGCAGTAGTGGTCTCATCCATTAATAGCAGGGGTCTTGTCCCTTTTGTTATCTTGATAGCCACTGCTACAGGGGTCGGATACCTTCTGACTTCTATTGGGAGGCCTAAACCGGAAGTACCGGCAGAGGCCGGTCAGATTAAGACTTAAAAACTTTTTTAAGGAGGTACAAAGTGGAACAGTTTAATCCTTTTATTAATCATTCAGCATGCAATACGCCTGGAGGGCCTGGGGGTATGTTCCCTGGTTCTACACCTTCTCCATGGCCTCCATCTCCAATGATGCCAGGATCAACAATGCAATCAGTCCATGGTATGCCTGGAGGTATGTTCCCTGGTCCTACACCTTCCCCATGGCCCCCATCTCCAATGATGCCGGGACCAACAATGCAATCAGGAATGGAGGGTCATTCTTCCATGGGGCATCACACTCATCCTGGAGACCCCATAGGACAACAGGGATTCACACCGGCAGCAATGCCTCACCCATACCTGCACGAGGCATATAGGTTTGGCACTTCATTCACTCCCTTTCCTCCCGAGGCGCCTGCCCGTGTAGATAATACATGGCTGGGCTTAGACTTCCACAATGACCAGTTCTGGAAAGGGGTCGTACTGGGTTCACTCCTCACAATTCTTATAACAAGTGAGACTGTGCGGGAGACCCTGATGAAGGGAGTGGCAAAGGTATGGACTGGAGCCAAGTCAGGTGTTGAGGAACTCAAGGAGAAGTTTGAGGATTTGAAGGCTGAAATCCTGTACAAAAAGAAAAAGGAAAAGATAGAAGAGGCGGAGAAAAAGGTTGAGGGCGAAGGAGTTTGATATGCTTGAAAGGGATGACATCCGTAACCTGACAAAGATAGGAATGGTGACATCCATGGCCATACTGGTCTGGACTGGCCTGGGAAGGGGATACATAAATCTCCAGTTGCATACCATAGCAGGGATCGCACTGATAGGTTTTTCTGTTTGGCACTATAATGTCTACCGTCCACCCCACATACTTTAGCATATCCCTGATTCACGAACTTCCTGATCGCATAAGATTCAGGATGCTTATCCTCAGGGATCGTTCATGCGATGTGGCTTACATAGAGGCCTATATTGAAGCCATAGATGGAGTTAAAGAGGTGAGAATCAACAGGGAGGCCTCTTCTATCGCTGTCAGTTATGATGGTAGGCCTGAAGTTAAAGAGAGAGTCATTGAAAGATTATCCTTCTTTTCAATGGCAATACCTGGATACAAACTCATATCCCCTGAAGAGAGGGAGAAAAAGGGTACCTTTAATATAATTAAGGCAGGCATTGTCCTTCTGGTCTCTCCCATGCTACCACGGCGTATCCGTGCAATGGTTACCCTTGTTTCAATTTCTCCTCTCCTTTTCAGGGGTTTTCGCACACTTATCACAGAGGGGATAAAGATTGATGTCCTCAGTGCCACGGCCGTTAGCCTTTCCTTCCTGAGAAGGAACTATTTTGCAGCCAATGTAACATATCTCCTCACTGAAATAGGCGAGTATATAGAACATACAACCCAGAGACAATCCGACAGGCTCATCCGCAGCCTGCTGAGGCCTGATATGGGAATGGCCTGGGTTGAAAGGGATAGAATTGAAATACAGATCCCTTCAGGAGATATAAAGGTAGGGGATATTGTAATCAGCGGGGCAGGAAACATAATCCCGGTAGATGGGGAGATCATCGATGGAGTAGCCCTTGTTAATCAGGCATCCATTACAGGAGAATCCATTCCTTTGAAAAAGGAGATTGGTGACTATGTCCTTTCAGGTACAGTTATTGAAGAGGGAAGGATAAAGATTTCAGCTGACTTTGTTGGTGACGAGACAACTACTGCAAGGATAACACGTTTTGTCGAACATTCCCTTATGAGGAAGTCAAAAACAGAAAGGCGAGCCGATGAGATGGGAAACAGGAGTGTCTACATTACACTCGGCCTTGCAGCAATTGTGTTTGCCCTGACAGGGGATCTCAACAGGGTCGCATCAGTTCTGTTTGTTGATTATGCCTGTAGCACAAAACTCGCCCCTTCGGTAGCCTTTAAATCAACGATGCACAAGGCTGCCTCCTCCGGGATCCTCGTAAAAGGGGGTGAGGCCATTGAAAACCTTGCAAAGGCAGATATCTTCATCTTTGACAAGACAGGCACTATTACACTGGGAATACCTGAATTGACCGATTGTATAGCCTTGAAAGAGGGGTGGGAAAGCGCTACCCTCCTTGCACTGGCCGCTTCTATGGAAGAACATTATTTACACCCTATCGGTGAGGCTATTGTGCGTAGTGCGAGAAAGATGTTCCTTCCCTTTCCGGAACATTCGGAAGTTGATCTAATCCTGGCCCACGGACTGAGCACGCATATAAATGGCCGTCGGGTGCTTCTGGGTAGCCGCCATTTTATGGAAGAACATGAGAATATCTCCTTTTCCGAATATGATGATATTATCCAGAGACTCGATGAACAGGGGAAAACAGTATTGTTTATGGCTATAGATAAAGAACCATTGGGGATGATAGCCTTACGGGATCAGCTGCGGGAAGAATGTGCTGTAGCATTGAAACGCCTCAAAGATTATGGAGTCAGATCCGTTGTGATGGTGTCAGGGGACAGCCGTGAAAGGACAATGGCCATTGCCTCCGGCCTCCCTGTTGATGAGGTCTATTATGAACTCATGCCGGAGGATAAGTCCGATATCGTCAGGAAGTTTAGAAATAAGGGGAAAAAGGTTGCCTTTGTAGGAGATGGCATCAACGATGCCCCGGCAATTATATCAGCCGATGTTGGCATATGCATGACCAGAGGTGCTGACATTGCCAGAGAGACAGCGGATGTTGTCTTAAATGTTGATTCTCTCAATGCTGTGGCGGATGCGACGGAGTTTGCACAAAAGACCATGAGATTAATAAATACCAATTTTAATATATCTGTCGGGGTTAACACCGCAGTCTTTCTTGCCGCATCTTCTGGAATCCTGAGTCCCGTAGCATCTGCCGTCCTTCATAACGGCACAACTGTTGTCATATTGTTGAATGCCATGGGAGGGATAAGTCTATGAGATCGCTAACCGATGCGGAGCCCGGGGCAAAGGTAACAGTTAAGAAGATCGATGGAGGGACTGATGTGAGAAAGCACCTCGATGACCTTAGCATCATAGAAGGTGTTGAGCTTAATGTAATGGAACAGGTACCTGCCCATGAACACAGGGGTGCCATTTCAATAAGGATTGAGGGTAAAGAGATTATCCTTGGGCATGGAATGGCTGAGAAGATATATCTGGAAAAGGCAGGCTCTATGACCACTCTCCTTGAGCTGGAAGAAGGTGACAGAGGAGTTGTCAAATCCTTCGGAGGAGGGAGATATTTTTCTACGTGGTTTCATGAATTAGGAATTAAAGAGGGAACCGAGGTAGAATTTTTAAGGCATATGCCTGTTCAGACACTGATATTTAATGTTGCGGATAAAGAAATAATGATTGGAGAGGGGATAGCATCCAAGGTTCTGGCAGAGCATGAGGGGAAAGCCATCCAGATTAATTATCTAAAGAAGGGTGAAAAGGCTAAGGTAACCAGGATTATTGGTGGGGCAAATGTTAAGCAGAGACTGGATGAAATGGGTTTTGAGGAAGGTGCAGAAATCACCTTAGTAGATAAGGAGATGATAGCCCCCCCGATTCCTCTGAGAGGGGGATATGTGCGAGTCAGATTAGGAGAACAAATGGTAACTATTGGCTATGGCATTGCTAAAAAGGTCTGGGTAGAGTAACGATGAAAGGTAAAGTCCATGGGTAAATTTAGCGGAGGAATCTGGGCAAGGTTTTCATTATTATTTTTTGAGAGTGCTTGATAAACCTAGATATTCTCTTTACATTAGGGAATATCCGAGATAAGAGATAGCTAATAATAATGTAGCAAAGCCCTGTATTTCCGCAATATTGACACATGATTTATATTTTACCCAATAACATATCTTTTTGCATGTTAATTATAAATGTTAATTATAAATGTTACGTAAAAATCATTTGTGCACATGTGGGAAACTATTTGTGGACATATTGTTAGGTAAAGTTCTTGCTCTTTATTGTGTCATTCCTGCGGAGGCAGGAATCCAGTGCCTTCACAAATAATATCATATAAATCATTCCATTCAGGATTATTCTCCTCTATAAGTCTTAGTTTCCACTGCCGTTTCCATGCCTTTATTTGTTTTTCTCTACTAATGGCAGTCTCTGCTGTTTCATGTATCTCATACCAGACTAAACGGTGAACATTATATTTCTTAGAAAAACCTTCAACCAGATTATTTTTGTGTTCGTAAATACGCTTAATAAGATCAGATGTAATGCCTGTATATAAAGTACCATTTCGTTTGTTACAAAGGATATAAACATAAAATTTCTTCATTCAACATCTCTGGATTCCTGCTTTCGCAGGAATGACAAACCTAATGTATCAGTTTTCAATCAAAGAAACAAGTGGTCAGCTTAACATGTCCAATTATGATTTTTACCAATAGTACACAAATAATATTTCCGTAACACATGTTAATTATAAAACCTGTTGCTTCACGTAAAAATCTACTGTTATTGCAAAATGATAATGTCATAGTTATCTGCAAAATGAAAATGTCATAGTTAGGGGGTATAGTTAGATATGGATCACCTCAAGAAAAAGGCTCTATGGCAATTTAGCAAAGCCGGTTTTTTAAGCTTACCTCCGAAATCCGCCTTTTCAGTCAACATAGACCTTCTAAGGGAGAATCAGAGATTTCTTTTAGGAGGTCTAAATGGGGGCAGAGAAAATTTCTTATGAGCCAGAAGGAACTTCAGAGGTATCATGTTATGAGTAAAGTCCTTGAAGGAAGGATGACTACACTGGAAGCAGCAGAGAGTTTAAATCTAAGTACAAGACAGGTCTTTCGGCTAAAGGCGAAGGTAGTGGCCTCAGGGCCAGAAGGGATCATCCATGGCAACCGTAGTAAAGTACCTGTCACCGCAAAGCCTGAAAGACTTATGAAGAAGATACGGGATCTCTATCAGAAGTTATACAAGGGTTTCAATATAACTCACTTTACAGAGAAGCTTAATGAGATTGAAGAGATAGACATATCAAGAGAGACGGTAAGGAAACATTTAAGGGAACACAACTTAATAGGTGAGATGAGGCATGCACCTAAACATAGGAGTCGAAGGGAGAGGATGCCTATGGTGGGCATGATGCTTCAGCATGACACCTCTGAGCATGATTGGCTTGAGGGCAGGGGACCAGAGATTAAACTGATAGCATCCATAGATGATGCAAATAATGAAGTTCCCTATGCTCTTTTTGTAGAAGCAGATGGTACGTTACCAAATATGGAGGTCATGAAACAGATTATAAGGTTGAAAGGGATACCGATGAAGTTTTATGTGGATGGAGCAAGTTACAATAAGACACATAGAAAAGGGGGAATACATTACAATCTCAAAGGTGAGTACAAGGAGACACAGATAGAGAGGGCATTAAGAGAACTTGGCATAAACCTGATAATAGCTGGAAGTCCACAGGCAAAGGGAAGGATAGAGAGGCTCTTTGGGACATTCCAGGATAGACTCATCAGCGAGATGAGATTAAAGAAGATCTCCGCAAAAGAAGATGCAAACAGATTTCTTCATGGAGAGTTCTTACCTGACCACAATAAGAGATTTACTGTTACTCCTGCAAAGAAAGGTTCTGCCTATAGAAAACTTCCCTCAAGGATTAACCTTGATTCAATATTTTGCATAAAAGAAGAGAGGACAGTCCAAGGGGATAATACGATTTCCTACAGAGGAAGAATCTTTCAGATAATTCCTCAAAACGGAAGGATGAGCTATACAAGGGCAAAGGTAGAGGTGCAGGAATGGACTGATAGGACAATACATATCCTATATAAAGGTAAGGAATTGGTAGTTAGAGAAATCCCTGAAAAACCAAAAAGGCAGATAGAGAAACCAAAGAGATTTAATCTTAAAGACTTTTTGAGAAAGGAGGCAGAGCCTCAGGCTGAATTCTGTGGTGTGACATAATCATTTTGCAAATAAGTGACATTTTCATTTTGCGTTGACACCTGTTTCTCGGTAACACAACCGAGTAAAACAATCAAAAGAGCCACAATTAAACCTGAATTGCGGAGGGATTGAATCTTAAAATGTTGCATAATAGTAAACGATTAACGTAAAAAGTGAATGCAAAAATATATCACAAAAGAAAGCATGACACAATCGAAAAATAAAAAGGCGAGGCACATTCCTCTTCACTGGAGATATCGAGGAAGAGGTAGAGGAAAATATTTCACATGGAAATTAAAGTTCTTTTTCAATTTTTTCGATTTGAACGCCATATTTGTTTTGAAGCAATTGGATCACTCTTTTACCTTCGAGATCTCTTTCTGATAAATCCTCCAGACGAAGACAATTCCTGCAAAGAAATCGAGGAAAAGCAAAAGTTCTTTTCTTTTCCTTAAAAACGCTAAAAACTCTAAGGAGAAAAAATTCAGATTCAAGATCAAAAGGTCGCTTACATTCATCGCAAATAGCTATCATAAGAGAAAAAGGATAAGCAAATTGGGCTCGATATCCAAATTGGTGCTGCTGGATCTTCCCCCACAACTTAACCTTTCCAAAAACCACACCGGTGGGAAGTATTCTAAATAGAGGATCTGTGAAGGCATGTTGAGGAGACTTATAGGCGTAAATACCACATGGATCAACCGCTGGTGGGCCATTGGTGTGGAGCTCATAAAAATAATAACTATAACCTTTGATGTTCAGTATATAAATGATGAAATAAAAAATGGTGAAGAAAGGGATGGAGCTGGACATGCAAAAGAAGTAAAGGTTATACTTTTTGCATAGCAAGGAAAGCTTTAATCCGGAGCAGGAAAAATATACTGTGAAAATCGAATTCAAGCCCATAGGTTTTGTGAAAACTGATGTCTCAACAGTTCCCCGGCATTGGACAATTTCTGATGTGGAGGGAATGATAATCATTGACAGGATGTATACCGAAGGGCTTAAGGATATTAAAATTGGCGAAAATATAATTGTGATTTTTCACTTCCATCAAAGTAGAGAATTTGATCTACGCCACCTCGTCCAGACACCTCCTCATAGTAATGAGAGACTGGGTGTTTTCAGTACCTGTTCGCCAATCCGACCCAACCCAATAGGCATGTCAGTCGTAGAAGTTCTCGATATCATTGAGAACGTCATCCATGTAAAAGGCTTGGACATGCTGGATGGAACACCCATTCTGGATATTAAACCACTGACAGGTTTAAAAAGGGATATAGCTTAGGGGTTATATTTTATTTTTGCTTCGATACAGAGAAATCCTGCTATTTTACTGTAGCTTTCAACTGGCTCTTCAATTCTTCGTGGTTCATCAGGTCTCTGTAGAAGTGTACTTCTGATGCTCATGATCATCATGCCTGTTTCTTCCAGAAGCTTTTCCATGTCTGGAAGGCTGTAAAACGTCGCTTCTCCATAAAATGGATGTCCCTGCCTCTTCTTTTCTTCATAAAAAATTCCCCATGGTGAATCCTTTGGAATGAGTCCTATTATAATGCTACCATCTTGTTTCAACACTCTTTTAGCTTCACTGAGCACATGCACCGGATTTTGAACAAAACAAAGGGTAACTATGAGTAAAACACATCCAAAGGTTTCATCTTTGAAGGGCAGCATCTCTCCAACAGCCTGAACTACCTGTACGCCTCTTTGTTGAGCTAATCTTAAGGCATTGAAAGCGGGATCAATTCCAATTGTTCCTGGGAAGCATTTTGCAAATCTTCCTGTACCGACCCCAATCTCAAGGATAGGCGAAATACAATTTTCAACTAGTGGTTTTAAACACAAAAGCTCACTTTCATAGAGGGGTTTACCATCTTCTGAATCATACCATGCATCATACTCCCCGGTTAGAACATTAAAAATATTGTCCATATTACAAATAAATATAAATTTCTTAATAAATCCCCCTTTAATTCCCCCTTTACTATACAGAGCGACATAAATTATGCCGAATAAAGCACATGTAACTGTCATGCCGGCTTGTCCGGCATCCTTCTTCAAGAAAGATTCCCGACAAGCGGGAATGACAACTATGCGGCAATTATTATGACGCTATGATTAAAGGGGGATTGAGGGGGATTGCGTGATCAATTTAGATTCAAATATTATATGCCTTATAACATGTATTACAAACCGACGGCAAAGGATTCTCGCTCAGCATGGTTTCCAGACGTTTTTCAAATTCATCCATAGCCTCGTTTCTATTTCTAAAGTCTTCAATAAAGTCGAAGATTTTCCTGTTGATTGATAGTCGTTTACTGTATAATCTTCTAAAGTTTTTATAATCTTCCTGTTCCCATATCTCCATGAAATCGTATTCTCCGATATTTCCAAAACACTGCCTTTCTATTTCATATTGCTTCCCGCAGAAAATCCTGGAGATCGGACCCTGTTTTGTCATATTCAGATAAACACAGGGTGAAACGCTTCCATCCTGTGAGATAAAGACAATCTTCAGAGGGTTCATCTCACACATAACTACTTCTTCCATTTCAAGCGGATAAATCCGGAGAGGCAGTTTTATCTTTTTTGCATGTTGTATAGTTATTTCAATAAATTTTTTAAAGCTGTTGTCGTCTGCATCGCAGGAAAATGCCTTTAAGTCATCCTGCAATTGAGTCGGTGTATAGTCTAAATTAGTAGCCACAATCTCATCTATACCTATTTCTTTTGCAAGGTTCACGATTTCTGGGAGATCTTCAATATTTGTCTTTGTCATAAGAAAAGAGAGTACTAATTTTGGGTTTTTTGATTTCATCTTATGTTTAAAATTATTTAAAGCTTTTATATTATGAAGAAGATGATCGAAATTAGATCCCTTCCTTATCTTTTCATGTGTATCTTTTGATGCACCTGCAATAGAAATGGCAACAATATCAACGCCTTCTTTAATGAGCATAGTTGAAACATTAGAATCAAGTAAGAAACCATTAGTGGTTAAACTAACTTTGCAATGTTTTTCTTTTGCAATCTGGATCATGTCAAAGATATTCGGATGAAGAAGCGGTTCTCCCCACCCCTGAAGATGAACGTTGTCGACGAGATAGAAATGCCTGCTTATCCTTTCATAAACAGAAAGGGGCATGTCCCCATTTTCCCATTCTTCCGAAAAAACGGTTCTTGGACACATAATGCATTTGAGTTGACACCTTGAAGTGGGTTCTATCTGAAAGGCAATAAAAGGCCTTCTCCTGACTTTAATCTTTTCAACATATTTCCTCAGCCATTCCAATTTCTTGCCTTTCTGTAATTGATGCTTTCATTCCCGTCTATTCTTAAACTCTGCAACAATAAATGTATGATCCGACGGTTTTTCTGCAAGTCTCGGAGCGATGTCTATCCATACTTTGTTACATTTTTTTGCGAGAGGTTTGGTTGCCCAGATGTGATCAATCCTCCAGCCCATTTTGCGATTGACAGCATTTTTTATACGATAATCCCAGAAGGTGTATTGCTCAGGCTCAGGGTGGTGTAATCGGAAAACATCAACAAAGCCCCAATCTTTTATTCTCTGCAGGTGTGTATGTTCATCAGGATGAAAGCCTACCTGACCAAGTAGAAATTCCGGATCATATACATCTATCGGTCCAGGGGCAACATTGAAATCTCCCACCCAGATCAGTGGTTTGTCAGGACTGAAATATTCTTTGAAGTAATAGCATAACCTCTCAAGCCAATCCAGTTTTTCCCTGAATTCTTCTGAGAGGGGATAGAAACCCTGAGGCACATAGGTATTGACTGTAGGGATTTTATCTATTGTGGCGGTAATTATCCGTGTGCCTTCTGATTTATATTCATCAAACCCTATTCTGATATTTTCTATAGGCCTTTTACTCAGTATGGCTACTCCATTGTATGATTTCTCGCCACAAAAGACTGAATAATAATGTATATCCTCAAATGCCTTTTGAGGAAAGTCTTTGTCGGCTATCTTTGTTTCTTGAAGACAGAGAACGTCAGGAGATTCTTTTTTCAACCATTCAAGAATTATTTTTAATCTTGCCCTTATGGAATTGACATTAAAGCTCGCAACCTTCATGATCTTAAGTTTTCCACACTTAAATCTCTAAAACACTCCCTACACATCCATAGAAGAATCGGTCCCCGAATTCCTGATGGAGTCGAAACGCTGCCTTCATACCCGTGCAATGAGAGACTCCAATTTTTTCAACTTCAATTTTCTTAAGAGACTTGATCGATTCTTCCATTTGTTCTGAAGTTAAAAAATCTAAATGGGTTCCACCCAGAATGGCGTAGAACTTCTTTTCCCTTGTTTTATTGATAACATGATTAATGATGTTAATCATTCCAGAGTGGGCACATCCGAGAATCAGGATAAGCCCTTTTTCAGTATCGATGATAAGAGATTGATCGTCAAGGAAAATATCCTGAGTTATCTTTCCATTCACTTCGGCGAATAGTCTTGGATCCGGTTTCTCAAAAGGGGTTTTTCTTGGCACTTCCCCGGTCAAAAATATCTCGTTCTCCACCTCAATAAATTCTGTATTAAAAACAAAATCTGCTCCTAAGGATTCGAGATAACCTTTCTTAAAAGGAATTCCCACAAATCGTTTTGTTTCTTTAGTCTCTTCTTTAAGGACTGCTATTCTGTCTAAAAAAACGTGAGGATGGGCATAAACATTCACTTTCCCCCTCAATCTGAGGACTTCAGGAAGTCCTCCTGTATGGTCATAGTGTCCATGGCTGAGGAAGATTTTTCGGACTGTTCGGAGGTCTTTACCCAAGACAAGAGAGTTTGCCACTATGGAATGACCACTGCCTGTATCGAAGAGGTAATTTTCTTTATCAATTTCAATAAAAGCAGAAAATCCGTGTTCCCCTGAACCGACTAATCGACCTACTAAATTCTCACATAATATCGTTATTCGTATTTTCTTCAACTTTACCTCTTCATTGTTCTCTCATTACTTTTATAGAATCTCCTACCTTTACATCTCCACTTTCAATAACACAGGGAGGTAACCTGCCTCCTAATTAATCGTTCAAGTAGGCCCCGTTGAACAAATATAAGAAGATTTAACAGATACCTCAAATCTTTCTTTACAGCTTCGGCATTCATACTCATAGATAGGCATTTTTTAAACCACCATGTCCTTATAGCGTACACCTAATCTCTTGAAGTCTGATTGGAATTTTCTTTTCTTTATATATATCACACAATTTATCCCATGTAAACCTTACCAAATCTTTGTTCTATAATGATGGGATGCTACTAAATCTATCAGAAATTTCGTAAGGAAGTAATAATGGAATCAGTCCTTGTGAAATAGCTCTTTCTACTTCTTCATGCGAAGTAACCCGACGTATGAGATCTCTTTTCTCTGCAAGTCCCAGGACATCGGCAAAGGCATCCAACATTCCATCTGGAAAGGCATATACAAAAAGGTGTCCCTCAACGATAGAGAATATTGGCATAAACTCAATTACGAATCCCTTTTCAATAGGTTTTTTCTTGAGCATTCCCGTTTCTACCAGCTTCTCAACGAACTTTCTCCTTGCAACTGCTGAAAGCTCAAGCAACTTTGCAATCTCCAAAAATAGTTGTGGTGTAGTTTGTGTCATGAGCTTTCTGGAGACATCAAGCCGGACCCACCAGAGATCATAGCTCAGTAGGGATTTCCTTTTAGCGACCTGGCTCATCTCGCCAACATACATATTTCTTATATAAAGCAAATTGGGAAAGTCAAAGATTGCAGAAGGCATTTTTTTAGGGCAATCCTCAGAGAAAAATTTTTCTTTTGCGATGAGTTTACCTTCGAGTTCATTATTCCGGAAGCGTACCATCTTTTTAATAAATTCTGGGTCTGGCCTGTAACCAGCCAAGAGAATTCTCGTTCCCTTTACTTCCTCTTTAGCCCTGCCCAGAAGAATAAATATTCCGGGATTTTTCGCATCTTGCGGAAGAACTTTAAATCTAAAAACCATATTCTGTGTGAATATATAGACAGGGATTTGATTAAGAGTGAGGTAAGATGCTGCCAGTTTTAATCCCTCTCCGTAGTATCCCCTTAACCAGCATTCCTTGTTGCTCTCGCCCATGCGAAGTGCTTCCAATGTAATACCACGACCCCTGTCCATGATCCATGTTCCGAGGCTGTCCTGTTCGAGCTGGGCATAAGGCTTCCCGGTTACCATCTCCTCTTCATCCAGAGCATTCTGAAGTAATTCCCTCAGTGATATGAACAAATTAAATCCTCTTTTGTCAATATAATCTTTCGACAATCCAGTTGAAAAAAGGGCATCGTATCCGGAGATCATAGAAGCAAGATCATGAGGTTCTCCGAGGTCTAAAATTAGTCCTCTACTTTCAGCCTCTCTTAAAGGTATGATCGAGGCAGATATAGCAGGAGAAAGATTGTAAATGCGAGAGAGATCTTTTATTTCTCTTTGAAAACTTTTTTTCATAGTCTTACCTCAGTTTTTCAATTCTGGACAGCTGGATTCCACAGCACCTTTCTTTCTATCTTATTTTTTGTGCGTTATTTGGACTCTTCTAACTCCTTTAACTCTTCTTCAGCAGCCTTCAATTCTTCCTTCAGCATCTCAATATGTTCCTTAAGGTCTTCTATTTCTTCTTCAGGGGTTGGCCTTTCCATCCACCATGGAGGTGGAGGAGCATAAGGATGGTGCCACCAACCCCAATAACGACAATAAGGCCACATTCTCAAACGCCTTCTTAATCTTACAGGCATCTTTCTCTCCTTTCAGTTGAAACTTTTTAAACACTTGCTTACAGATTCAGCTATCACTTTCGTATTCTGTATAAGACCACCTCCTTCCTTATCTTTTAAAAATAATCGAAATCAAAAAGATTAACGCATTGACCAATATAATCAAAGGACCGGCAGGAAATTCTGATAGTTCAGCGAGTAGAATGCCAAGTGAAGAAGATACCGCTCCAATAATCATTGCCCCAAAGGTATAATGAGCTAATTTTCCGCTTATGTTTCTTGCAGCAGAAGCTGGAATTGCCACTAATGCGGCTGTTAAGAGGCCACCGACCATTTTCACTCCTAATGCAACAATAATTGCAATCAAAACTAAATAAACAAGATTATATTTCTTAACACTTATACCCTCAGATTTGGCTAAGTCTTCAGAAATATTAATCAGAACCATTTCTGAATAAATCTTTTTTAATACTAAAAAGAGAAAAAGGGCTACAATGACAGAGATAACTGTTTCCCAGAAAGTTACCCTGGAAATATCACCCACTAAGGCTGTTTCTGCCTGTTCAATGGGTAAAAATAAGAAAGTAATAGCTACCCCTGAGGCAAAAACAATAGCTGTTAAAGCCTCGATTGGTAATTTCGTTCTTATCTCAAATAACCAGATCAAGACTATCCCTAAGATAACGAAAGGAAAGGCACCTAAAGAGACATTAAAATCATATAGTAAGGCAAGAGCTATTCCTGGCAGCGTCAAGTGACCAAGTGGACCTGCCACCAGAGCCATTCTTTTGCTTAACATTAGAGAACCCAAATATCCGGCTACACCCCCAATAAAAATTCCAGCAGTTAAGCTTAATAAAAGTTGATTCCCCATATTCCTAATAGTGTTTATGTTGATAATACTTTACTTCTTCACCGAAAAGTTCCCGCAAACTCTCCAAGGTTAAGACCTCCTGGGGAGGGCCATAACATATCAGGTGCTTGTTTAAACAGATAACATCAGTCGAAAACTTATACACAACGCTTAAATCATGTGTAATCAATAACATTGTTAAGTCTCTTTCCTGCTTCAATCTCGCTAAAAGATTATAAACAGTCTCCTCACCGCTGATGTCGATACCAGTAGTCGGTTCATCAAAGAGTAAGACCTGCGGGTTTCTGATAAGAGCCCATGCTATCAATATTCTCTGAAACTGTCCTGAAGATAAATCGCCTATTTTTTTCTTCAGAAAATCCTCTTTGAATCCAACAGAATCTAAGATCTCTTTTGTTTCTTTTTCAGAAGATTTTTTCAATTTAAAAAAATCATTCACGCTTAAAGGGATGTCCTTTATGAATGGTAGTCTCTGGGGAACATAACCGATTTTAATACCTGATTTCCATTTTATTTCTCCTTTATATGGTAAGAAACCCAATAAGGCTTTGAGTAAAACTGTCTTCCCCGCTCCATTGGGGCCTAAAATTGTAACCACATCCCCTTTCTTTACCTGAAAAGACAGATTTTCTATAATATTTTGATTATCTAACCTCACCCACAGGTTTTCCACTTTTAATATGAAATCGTTCTCCATAAATTCTTTTATGATATCGGCTTATTCTTTAAAACGGGATTGGTTGAGCCCGTCCTGAGTTAGAGATTCTTCGGCTTTGCCTCAGAATGACAAATATACAGCATATCATGCTGAACCCTTTACCAACTGTCACTCGACCCCGAAATGAATTCGGGGAAAAATCTCTTATATTATTCAGGGTAAACTCCGTGAAGCATCTCTTATTTTGGTTATTTATAATATGAATAGTATTTTTCCCCCTGATATTGCTTTTCTTTAAGCCTGCCTTTTGCCTTTAGTCTTTTTATCATTTGTTTAGCATTAGCTACGGAGATTCCAAGAACATTCGATATATCGACAATTGTTACCGGACGTCTTTTTGTCATTTCGACGATAGCATCTTCAACATTTTGGGGTTCTTCAGCCCTTTGGCCATGAAACTCCGCAATAACCTCACAACTTTTATCTAAAAAATTTTTTACAGCCATCATTTCATCTCTGCTAAGTGGTTTTGCATAAAATTCAGACGGGGGTCTGACAACAGTATTCAGATAAACCCTATCGGGTTGTATCTCGGATATAGCATTTTTTATTCTAAAAAGTTCTTTTGTATTATCGTTAAAATTTTTTATTAACATAATCTCGAGCCATATCTGACCTCTGTAAAATTTTCTAAATCTTTTTAGACCATCAATAATAGATTCTATTTTTAAATAATTATGAGGTCTATTTATCTTTTCAAATACCTTCTGAGAAGCAGCATCCAGAGAAGGAAGAACCATATTTGCTCCCAGGAGGTCTTTCTGTACGTCCTCCATAAAAAGCAATGTGCCATTTGTGAGAACTGCCACCGGAATAGAGGTTAGCGCCTTTATCTCTCTTATTAATTCACCGATATCTAAATTTAGTGTTGGCTCTCCAGAGCCAGAAAAGGTTATATAATCTATACGCTGTTTCTTGTTCAAAACTTCTTTTACTTCTTCGAGGATATCGTTCTTTCGAGTATACATTTTTCTTTCAACATTCTTTTGAGTCGTCCTTCCAAGTTGACAATAAACGCAATCAAGAGTGCAGGTTTTATACGGAACTATATCTACACCTAAAGAAAAACCTAATCTTCTTGAAGGCACAGGGCCGTACACATATCTCATGTATTATCTGATCCTTTCCCATAAAAGAGATATATCCTCCACTATTCTGTCGTTGCAAAATTCAACAAGTGGTATACCCTGAACTATTGACTCACTCACTCTCTGAGAAAAGGGCAAATGTGCTAAAACCTCTATATCTTCTTTCTGACAAATTCTCTTAATATCTTCACTGTTTTCCGGATTAATATCGAATTTATTTATGACAACCTTTGTGGGAATTCCGAAGTGTTTTGATACCTTGGCAACCCTCTCCATGTCATGAATCCCTGAAAGTGTTGGCTCGGTAACTATCATGGCTAAGTCTACATTTGATAGGGAAGCAATTACAGGGCAACCGATCCCTGGAGGTCCATCAATGATTACATAATCCAGATTTTCTTTTTCGGCAATTTCTTTTGCTTTCTGCCTTACTACGCTTACGAGTTTTCCGGAATTCTCTTCGGCAATGCCTAATTTCGCATGGACGAGAGGGCCATACTTTGTATCAGAAATAAACCATTCGCCGGAAATATTTTCTTCCAGTGTAATGGCGCCTGCCGGACAGACATAACTACAAATAGTGCATCCCTCACATGATATTGGATCAACTATAAAATTTTCACTTATGGCGTCAAAACGACAAACAGAAATACACTCACCACACTCCTGACATAGCTCTTTATCAATCATGGCGGTTACACCACTTCTAAATTCATGTCTCTCTTTTATTTCAGGTTGTAATAGTAGATGTAAATCTGCTGCATCTACATCACAATCCACCATGACCTTATTTGTGGCCAAGGCAGCGAAGGATGCAGTTAATACCGTTTTTCCTGTACCACCTTTTCCGCTGATTATGACTATTTGTTTCACCTGAAAATACCCCTATTCTTTTTTGTC
The DNA here is from genome assembly GCA_030019415.1 of Thermodesulfovibrionales bacterium. Taxonomy (GTDB): domain Bacteria; phylum Nitrospirota; class Thermodesulfovibrionia; order Thermodesulfovibrionales; family SM23-35; genus JASEEX01. The sequence goes on along the minus strand of JASEEX010000016.1, from coordinate 8,379 downwards.
ATTTCGGCTTGTCCGAAATCCTTCTTCCCTATTCCTCATTCTGGCTCTTGTCCCCGCTCTGTCGGGGATCGGTCCAGAATCCTTCTTTTTTAAGAAAGATTCCCAATAAACGGGAATGACACTTTGATTAAAAAAATTCCAGTTCACTTTATTTTTCCTTTCAACCAGCCGATTTTAACTTTTCCTGCTGGAATAAAATCCGGCACATAGGGCTTTATATCCAATAAAGGTGTCTTACCGACTACATCTATACCTTCTACGGATAAGATATTTTCTTTACGTTTTAATAACTTCACTATGGATAAACCTATCTGATTTGGTCTCCTTGGATACCTCGTGGCAAATAATCCCCGTATTTTATCATCTAAAAAGGGTTTTACTTTTAAAGAATATCCTTTTGACTTATGAAAACGGTATATCAGGATCAAATGGGAAAAACCCTCGATATCTTCCAGTCCCTCTTGATATTCTTTGAATATTTCAACCTCGCCAATTGCCTTTGATCTGGATGGCTGAATCGGGCACTCCTGTATGCTTTTAAAGGGTGAATGAATTATTCCTATGGGTTTAAATCTCATATTGATAGTTTCTATTTTCTATTAGATTAAACATCTCCTGGAACTTCCTTACGTATTCCTTTTTTTCTTCAACTATAGGTATTCCCCTTGAGTATAAAAGAGCAATCTCTTTATTAAAAGGAATGCGCATGAGGATGGAGATGTTTTTTTCCTTACAATATAAATCTACTTTATTATCTCCGATATCCGAACGATTTACCACTACCCCATGGGGAATCTGTAATTTTTCCAGAACCTCAACTGCTAAAACCAGGTCATTTAAACCAAAAGGAGTTGGTTCAGTGACGAGTATACAAAAATCACTCCCCTTGACTGAGGCAATAACGGGACAGGATGTTCCCGGAGGAGCATCAATTATAACAGTACGTGCAGGATTAATGTATTCTTTGACTTGTTTGATTAGAGGAGGCGACATTATCTCACCAATATTTAATTTCCCGTGGACGAACTGAATACCTCCGCAACTTCCCACCTCGATAATACCGATTTCCTTGTTGCCCTCTTTTATTGCGTCTTGGGGGCACAACAAACTGCATCCCCCGCAACTATGACAGAGATGTGGAAAGATTAAAATGCTTCCTTTCATTTCTTCGTCTTGTGGGATTACAGCAATAGCACCATATGCACAGATATCCCTGCACTTTCCACAATAATCACATTTTGACTCATCAACCACAGGAACCGGGACAGTTGCGATTTTTCTATCTTTTATATCTGGCTTCAGAAATAGATGGGCATTGGGTTCTTCTACATCACAGTCAAGAAACTGGACATTATTCAGGGCTAATGCTAAATTAACCGCTACTGTAGTTTTACCTGTCCCGCCTTTTCCGCTTGCAACAGAAATAATCATTTCAGATCCTCCATAGTTATTACTTTTCCAACACCTATATTTATAAAATTTGTTTGATATTCTTTTTTAAACAATTCTTTCGCTCCATCTCCTGTACAATGGCAGGGCCCAACGTAGCATACACCTAATTTCTTGAAACTCGAAACGATTTTTTCCAATTCACCTATGCCTTTCCCACCTAAATGGTAACCTCCCATTAATAGGAGAAAATCATCCTTCATCAAATCTCTTACTTTATTTAGTATTTCTATAACTCCAGGATGTGCACATCCAGTTATTACTATCAATCCCTTATCTGTACGCACAATTAGGGATTGCTCTTTTATACCTGTTCCAAGCTCACCTGTTGAATGAACGTTTTCACATATCTTCAAAGGCCTCTGGACCTCGATGACCTTCGCTTCATAGCCTTTGACTTCATCTTTAAAACTATTTGGAAACGATATCGGGAGATAGACAATAGCCTTGGGATTTTTTCTGAGAACACTTTGCAATCCACCAACATGGTCTCCATGGATATGAGAAAGGACAATTACATCTATTTGTTTCGGGTCAATGCCTGACTTCTTCATATTCGCCAGTAATCGTTGGCCGTCCCCTCCTGTGTCAAAAAGTATAGTTTTTTCCACTCCCTTTATAACACAGGAAAACCCCCATCCCGCTTCCAATCCTTCTTTATAGGGATTATTGTCATAAATGACTGTGATAATTGGATTTCTGGTCTCCCCTGACACTGACATTTCAAGGCAAATAAAGAGAAATAGCCAAATGAATAGCTTTTTCATCAGCTATATTCTACTTCGAAAATATTTCCGGTAAGCCATTTTCCATGGATCCCTTTTCACCGCCATGTACTCACTTATAGCCTCCTTTAACGTATTTGCCGCCAGAAGGGCACAATGCTGACTATCCTCAGGTAGCCCCCCTAAGGCATCCAGGACATCCTGCTGGCTGATTTTCAGGACCTCTTTGATATTTTTCCCCTTTGATATTTCAGTAACCATGCTTCCTGAGGCGATGGTGGTTCCACAACCATCGGTCATGAAAGTAGCTCCGATAATGATATCATTCTTTATCTTGAGCCATATCTCCATGGTGTCGCCACAGGAGCTGGTCATACTGGCAAAGCCGTCAGCATCCTCCATATTCCCAAAATTTTTGGGGTTCGTGGCATGTTCTATAACTGTCTCAGAATAGACCTCCCTCATCCTGTTTTTGATGTATTCTTGAAGTTCGTTAAATTTTATAGTCATAGAAGTATACCTCCTTTTCGCCGTAAGATTTCCTTTCTGTAAACCCCGCCCTTACACGTAAAAGCGGGGGTAAAAAACCTGATCTCCTTAAATCACAGATCCATAAACATACTTCATCGAGGAAATTCTTTTTTAAATCCTACAAGCTCTTTAATGGTTTTTAGATCAGTTATTCTCACCTCAACCTCAGAATTAGAGAATACATATTCTGGACCCTTGCCCTCAAAATGTTTTTTTGCATAAAGGATATCAACCCCTTTTTCCACAAGGAGTTCTGCAAGTCTTATTCCCTTACCCTTCTCCATTTTAGAGACGCTGCAACTTTTCTCCCATCCTCTTGCCTTTTCTTTTGTTCAAAAAAAGCTTTTTCCACATTCATACTCATTATTGGCATTCAACCCTCTTTATTTTCCCTTTGAATTAAACCCAAATTACGAAAGGGTTTCTAACGAATGTCATGCTGAACCCTGAAAGTGTCATGCTGAACTCGGTTCAGCATCTCTTCAGGGCAAGCTTGTTTCAGCATCTCTTAAACGCCACTTATTTGGAGACTCTGAAACGAGTTCAGGGTGACAGTTTATAAAGGTTTCTATTTATACCTTGCGTAATTCGGGTTAAACTACTTTTCAAACAATGGTTCTTCTATATCCAGAACCTTTAATGGACTCTCCCGTGTGAAGAGTTTTATGATCTTTCCCACAGTGTATGCATTCCCTTTGAGCATCAGTTTACAGTTTTTAAAAGTACAACCCGGTATTTCTGTTTCTCCTCTTTCGAGAACGATAATACAATTTTCGAATTCACAATGAATAAAGGATTTCCCATCCAGTTCAATCTTCTGGTTAGAAAATTTAGCATTTCTGTGCCGAACCTTGTAGCCATCCATCAATTTTTAAACCTATGCTCCTTGGGGATTATTCGAACTTCGTACTTATCTCTCACATGGTCTGATCTCACAGGGACTTGCATTTCCACAGCAGGTCTGGTCTTTTCCACATTTAGTAGTCAGATTGTCTTTCATACTGCTTGTGCTCGAACCTTTTAAGATGAACCCGCTTCCTCCTGTGATAATCCGTTTGGCTTCAGATTTACACTCGGGACATAATATGCCGGGATTCTCGGTCATTGAATGACGAACCTCGAATAAATACCCGCAATGCTCACATTTGTATTCATAAGTTGGCATTACAATACTCCTTTAATCAAAAGAATTCCTCGAAGCTTTGCTTTGGGGTATAATTGTTTTTACTCATTTCTACTCTTCTATCGTCATTCCTGCCCCGTATCAAAGTACGGGGTAAACTCCAGCAGGAATCCAGAAAACATGAGGAATCTGGATTCCGCATCCCTGGCCTCGCTCTGCGAAGCAGGGCAGGCAAGTGCGGAATGATAAGTAAGGTATATTTTTCATCCAGATTGTTTATTCCTTGCATCTCATGCATGTCTTTACGTTTTCACTATATTTTCGTTCATCACTTAAAGCCAGTAAGGGCGTTATGACTAAGTCAAAAGCCTTTGAAGTTTCCGAGTCATGATAATACTGAAGATAGGGTTTTCCGCTGTCTCCCGTTTCAACTATTTTAGGTTCAATAGGTATTTTCCCTAAGAATGGTACACCCATTTCTAAGGCCATTTTCTGTCCGCCCCCGCTTTTAAATATATCTACAGTCTTGCCACAATAAGGGCAGACGAATCCACTCATGTTCTCAATAACGCCTATAATGGGTAAATTCACCTGACGGCAGAATGTTATGGCCTTTCGGACATCCGCCAATGCTACATCTTGAGGTGTGGTAACTACTATCGCCCCATCAGCATCTTCAAGAAGCTGAATTACAGAGAGGGGCTCGTCTCCAGTTCCAGGGGGAGAATCAATAACAAGGTAATCGAGCTCTCCCCATCTTACATCTCTCAGAAATTGCCTTATCAGACTATGCTTTAGAGGTGCCCTCCATATAACTGCATCATTCTGAGTCCGGAGTATAAATCCAATGGAGATTACCTTCAGGTTATCACTGTAATCTATAGGCAGCATGCCTTCCTCAGACCCTCTCAATGGTCTGCCTTCAAGCCCTAACATCTTCGGGATACTGGGACCGTGGATATCAATATCTATCAATCCAGCCTTCTTCCCTTTCATCGATAAGGCTGCAGCAATATTTGTAGCAATAGTACTCTTGCCCACGCCACCCTTTCCGGAAAGGACAATGATTTTGTGCTTGACTCCACTGAGATTGTCCTGGAGTGCAAGCCTTTCTTTGAGATCTTCAATTTCCTCCCTGCTAAGGGTTTTTTTAGACGGACAAACCTCTCCACTTTTGCATTCGTTCTCTTTACTCATAATCTACTCCTTTCAACTCATGAGTGTCAGTGTCAGTGATTAGTGTCAGAAAAAATATATTAGCTGACAACGACACTATACACTGGCACTATTTATCCTTCTATAAACTGAAAGTGCTAACTTTGGTAAACAAACCCTTTTAGGGAGTTTACAGTTTTCTGCTTTTTTCTGATCTTTAGGATTGTCAGGGATATTCAAACCTGCCAGGACAGCATAAATACCCGAAAGAATCCTTCTCATTTCCTCAGATAAATTCTTTCCATTAATTAATTTCTCGATAGACAAAAATTTATCTTTTGCCACATCGATACTCTCATCGAAATAGCTGCACTCCCTGCAAACAGGATCACTCTCAAGGTATAATAAGACCCCAAATACAAAACTCAAACCTCTCAAGGAGTTTATTTCTTTTTCTTTCAGCAATTTATTCATTTTTGATGTCCTGGTATCGTATCTCTCTTTCTGTTGAATAAGATTCCTCCCCCGTATTTTATACGGAGTCGGAATGACGGCAAGGGTAAAATCTATTCCCTCACCATTTGTGCTCCACATTTAGGGCAGTTAACTGAATAACAGGGGACTCCTGGCTGATGGACAGCCTTTTCTCCACAGCTTGGGCAGATGCAATACCCACCTGGCCCAGCGCCTGGTCGGGTTCCACCCATCCTGCCTCTTCCACCGCCTCTGCCCATTCCTCTGCCCTGACCTTGACCTCCCTGTCCTTTTCCTCTACCTAATGGCATTTCAATCACCTCCCTGATTTCATATTTGTTATTCTTACCTTGGATGCCCGGGACCTGTTGTAGGTTCATCAGTTGGTTTCAATTCGCCTTTTTTATATTTTTCAATTGCCTCTTTAACAATGCCTGATACACCTGTAATAACCACAATTCCTGCTGTATGGAGTGTCTGGAAGGCGTTTGGTCCAATATTTCCCGTGACAACAGCCCTTACCTGCCTATTTACCATGATTTGCCCGGACTGGATTCCAGCTCCGCCCATGGCTTCGATGTTGGGATTCTTTATAGCCTCAAATTCTAAGGTGTCAGTATCAACAAGAATAAAATACTGACATCTACCAAAACGTGGATCAACAGGTGAATCTAAAGAATTTCCCTGTGAAGTAACGCAAATTTTCATATTGTAACCTCTTTTAATGTTTACACTTTTTATGCTCTTCGTGAGAATGGTCACATACGGCTTTGTCCAGACCATAACCCTTACCTGCACCAGGCTTACAGAGACTTTCACCACCTTTCAGTGTCCCTTTCTGTAACTCCTTAATTACAAAGTCAATTTTTCCGCTTGCACCGAGAATAGTTTGTATACCAGCTTCAGCAAAAAAACCCTGCGCTCGCATTCCCATACCGCCAGCAACTATGCATTCAACACCCCTCTGATGCAAAAATTGAGGTATAAACCCGGGCTGGTGTCCTGGGTTTGCTATCACTTCTTTATGAGTAACTCTGCCATCTTTAATATCTACAATAGTAAAATACGGACATCTGCCAAAGTGCTCTGATACAAAATCACCGTCAGTTGATATAGCTATTTGCATAATCCCTTCACCTCCTTTTCAAAATCCTGTTCAAAATTTACGACTTCACTGTCATTGCGAGGAACAAAGCGTAATGCGGTAACCCCTTAAGTCGTTTTGTCTCACTCGCAATGACATTTTTAATAAACTTTATTCACTCTTCTGTGCCTGAGCCTTCTCTAATGTGCTGATACGCTTCTGAATTTCGTCCAGCTCCTTCCTTAGAAATTCAGCCTGATCTCTCAGGATATCCATTTCCTCTTTGGCGGTAGGAGCATAAGGATATCCCCAAAAGGGGGGAGGAGCATAAGGATATGCCCCAAAAGGGGTATAGCCATATCTTGCCCAGCCAGGTAAACCGGTTGCCCAGTACCAGTGTCTCCAGCCACGACCCCTGCCAAACCAGCCGCGACCTCTACCCCAGCCACGGCCAAAACCAAACCCTCCTCTACCGGGAACCGGGTTCGCATACCCAGGCATACCAAACCCAGCACAGTAACCCATTGCCCTTCCTGTCCTTGGCCCTAATCCAAGGGGACCTGTTCTGTCTCCAAATGGCATCTTCAGTCACCTCCTTTCACAGCCTGTCATTCCGTGCTTGACACGGAATCTAGGTTATTCTTCAATTGTTTCTGGATTCCTGCCTTCGCAGGAATGACTTTAATTTGAAAGTTTAATGTTAATGACAATCATTATCATTAATAAAGAAAAAAAATTATTTTATATTCTGACATCTGTAACATAATCCATAAAATTGGATGAGATGATTTGTAATTTTAAAGTTGTATTTTTTTGAAAGCCCCTTCTCTGTCTGATTGAGCAGTTCTATTTCATCATCTATAAAGTCAGTGTAATCAACAATCCTTCCACAGCCTGTACATACCAAGTGGTGATGGTGTCCAATACTTCTGGGTCCTTCAGATAACTCATATCTTGCTTTACCATCTCCAAAGTCAAATTTAAAGACCATCCCTGTTTGAACAAGTAATTCCAGAGTTCGATAAACAGTGGTAAGTCCAATAGCAGGATAGATCTTATGAACCTTTAAATATATATCCTCTGCACTCAGATGTTTTGAGGTCTTACTTAAGACATCCAGGATTGCCTGTCGTGATGCGGTTAATCTGTAACCGCACCCTCTAAATTTCCCATGCCACCAGGGTGGGCCGGTTCCATCTCTCCAAGGCATTAATAGTCTCTCCTAATAACTGTCACCCTGAACTTGATTCAGGACTTTTTTTAAGATGCTGAAACGATACTGAAATAAACTCAGCACATGGTTCAGCATGACATATACAAACTTTTTACCTAACACTATATTTTATTTAATAAGGATGTGTACCGAGTATTACCTCTTTATTAAACTTAGTCTCAATCTTCTTTTTGATGTCTTCAACATCAATCGGGCATTTGGCGGTTTGAGTAGCTTTCATAACACAAGTCCCAAGATGAATAGCATCCACGTCTCTGTCATACAGCTTGCACATGTCCATTATAAGTGCAACCTTTGGCATTAACACACCGGGGCAACCTCCGCAGTCGTCCATACCAATGACCTCTATATCATAATCCTTCCAACGCTCGTATTCTCCCGCCTTCTCTGCTATACCCTTGAAACACTTGAGACAGCCACCAACACAACTGATACCTTTAATATTTTTACATGCTATAACTGCTATTCTTTTCTTTGCCATGAGAACCCCTCCTTTTGATAATGATTTTCATTGTCATTATAAAGATTTGATCATATTTTGTCAAGTCCACGAATTGCCTCATCAAAAATCTATATAAAACTGAATCGTTGCCTCATTTAAAAA
>JASEEX010000166.1 GCA_030019415.1 Thermodesulfovibrionales bacterium | reverse complement strand
CTCTTCCGATCTCACGCAATGGGAGAATTTGAAAAAGAGTCATTAATGCTTAAAAGATTAGAAAGGTTATCTGAATTTTAGCCTTTCATTGAGAAGATAGGGCCTTTACTATCATCTCACCAAACTTTTCAGCACTTGCAGGACTGTCAGCGGTTATTATTCGTCCATCTACCTGGACGCCGGTCCCGGTATAAATTGCCCCTTTTGCCTCTATTTTGCCTTTTTCAGATTTCCAAACTGTTGCCTTCTTGCCTTTGAGAACTCCTGCATTAGCAAGGGTCACAGGTGCAATGCATATTGCACAAAGTATTTTATTCTGCCTTACAGCCTCTCTGGAAATATTATGAGCTACTGGGTCATCCCAGTACTCTGCTGCACCAACTCCACCGACAAATATTACGGCATCATAGGAGGCTACATTCACATCTTTTATGAGGATGTCAGGGGTAACCTTCATGCCCAGCATACCCGTGGCCACCTCCAAAGAAAAAGATGCTATCGTTACCTTAGCTCCCTG
>JASEEX010000165.1 GCA_030019415.1 Thermodesulfovibrionales bacterium | reverse complement strand
CCCATTCGGAAGGTAGCTCGCCAATAACTTCGTCTTCAAAGTTATCATAAAATGTTTGTACCGCTTCACCGTCACCGATATTCCACACACTTGCATTTATCATGATAGCCTCGTTCACAACAGGGTTTGGATTTGAGAATGAGATATCGCTAGAACTTATTGTAAGGTCGGGCAAACTCGCATATTCTTCATAGTGTGCCTGTATCTCACTCGCATTCAAAGCCCTATTGTAGATGCGGACTTCGTCGATTGTGCCGTTGAACCATTGAGGATCAGATGGGGCACCCGTATAACCTATCTCAAAGGAGTACGTACTGGTGTCTATTTCATAAGAATTTAGTCCTGAAAGGATAGTAGTATCCTTTAGTTCTCCATTTACATAAGTTTTTATTTCCCTACTAGTAGAGTTGTAACTCATTGCTACGTGGTACCAGATTTCTGCTTCAGGCTTTATCCCTGTACTACTGTATCTCCATGAACCATCTACACTTACAAAACCCGTTATTTGTCTATCCACACTTCCATGATAGTAGACACCACCAAAAGCC